>JALEUQ010000057.1 GCA_022780965.1 Clostridiales bacterium | reverse complement strand
AAAAACATTATCTTCAGCCCGGAATTCCTGAGAGAATCCAAGGCTCTTTATGACAACCTCTACCCTTCACGCATCATCGTTTCATGCGACGAAGAATCAGAGGAGAAAGCTCATGTATTTGCCGAACTCCTCAAACAGGGTGCAATCAAAGAAGATATCGATACACTCTTCATGGGATTCACAGAGGCCGAAGCAGTAAAGCTGTTCGCCAACACCTTCCTTGCTCTCAGAGTATCCTATTTCAACGAGCTTGATACATACGCAGAGATGAAGGGCCTCAACACCCAGGAGATTATCAAAGGCGTGTGCCTGGATCCAAGAATTGGGGATTACTACAACAATCCGTCTTTCGGTTACGGCGGATACTGCCTGCCTAAGGATACCAAGCAGCTTCTGGCAAACTACGCAGATGTGCCTCAGGAAATGATGACTGCCATTGTAGAATCCAACAGAACAAGAAAAGACTTCATTGCCGATCAGGTTCTTGACATGGCTGGCGCGTACGGTGCCAACAGCCAGTACGATGCTTCAATGGAACGCGAAGTAACTGTAGGCGTATACAGACTTACAATGAAGAGCAACTCGGACAATTTCCGCCAGAGTTCCATACAGGGTGTAATGAAAAGAATCAAGGCCAAAGGCGCAAACGTCATCATCTATGAGCCAACTCTCGAAGACGGCACAACCTTCTACGGAAGCAAAGTTGTAAATAATCTCAAGAAGTTCAAGAGTCAAAGCCAGGCCATCATCGCCAACAGATATGACAGCTGCCTTGATGACGTAATTGATAAAGTATATACCAGAGACATTTTCAAGAGAGACTAAGGAGCACATATGCAGAACATTGACTTAAGAGGCAAGACAGTACTTGTAACCGGATCAGCCGGTTTTATCGGCTCCAGCCTGGTACTGGAACTGCTGCGCACAGAATCAGACACATTCATCATAGGTCTTGACAACATGAATGATTACTATGATGTTTCCATCAAAGAGTGGCGCCTGGAACAAATTGAGGCCGCGGCCGCTGACAGCAGCAGCAGGCACACTTTCATCCGCGGCGATCTGGCAGACAGAAAAATGATCGACGATATTTTCGCCAGCTACAAGCCTGCAGTAGTAGTAAATCTGGCAGCGCAGGCCGGTGTTCGCTATTCAATCACAAATCCGGATGCATATGTTCAGAGCAACCTTATCGGCTTTTACAACATCCTCGAGGCTTGCCGCCACGCAGATCCGGCAGTGGAGCATCTGGTGTACGCCTCTTCTTCGTCAGTATATGGCTCTAATCAGAAGGTTCCGTACTCAACTGAAGACAAGGTGGACAATCCGGTGTCGCTTTATGCCGCTACCAAGAAGAGCAACGAGCTGATGGCGCATTCCTACAGCAAACTTTACAACATACCGTCTACCGGACTTAGATTTTTCACCGTCTACGGCCCTGCCGGCAGACCTGACATGGCCTACTTCAGCTTCACAAACAAGCTGCTCAAGGGTGATACCATTGAGATATTCAACTTCGGAGACTGCAAACGAGACTTCACATACATTGATGACATTGTTGAAGGTGTCAAAAGAGTCATGAAAGGTGCGCCGGAGAAAGCTGTCGGCGAAGACGGGCTGCCGGTTCCGCCGTATGCTGTCTATAATATAGGAAACAGCAGTCCCGAAAATCTGCTGGACTTCGTTGATATTCTCCAGCAGGAGCTGATAAGCGCAGAGGTTCTCCCGCCTGACTACGACTTCCAGGCACACCGAAAACTTGTGCCCATGCAGCCGGGTGATGTTCCTGTAACATTCGCAGATACGCGTCCTCTCGAAGAAGACTACGGTTTCAAACCTGATACACCTCTCCGTGATGGTCTGCGCCGATTCGCGAGATGGTACAAGGAATTCTATCAATTATAAATGTAATGAATAATCGCATTAAGCAGAACAGGGAATTCGGTTTTTCACATTCCGAATTCCCTGTTTTAATTTACTTATGTTTAAGTGTATCTTCTACTGAAGCTTACGGCGTCTGCAGAATACTGCAGCGGCTGCGCCTGCAAGTGCCAGAAGTGCAATAATCGAAATCAGAACGATGTTCATATTGTCTCCTGTCTTAAGCAGTTTGCCTAAGATGCCTTTGTCTGCGCCGTCTCCGTTCGGACCGTCATTGACACCGTTCTTGATGACATCCGATACATTGATGAGATCATATCCGCTGACTTCGCAAGTATAACCTTCAACCGGTTCCTCTGAAATGGTATACACGTTTTCTGTTACGGATCCGTCATTGTTGTACTCGTATGCCTCAAGACCTTCAAAAGTATAATTCACGATACCATCTGTAAGAACAACACTTCTGTACGGCTCACCGTTTTTGTTGAGTATTACAGTAATATCAGGATACTCAGTATCATCAGGCGTCACCCATATCTTAGTGCCGCTTACACTTATAAGTTTCTGATTGACTGTATTGGCAATACTGAGTCCGTAGTAGCTGTCGCTGTATCCGTCACTGTCAGCTTCCACGACTGTGTATTCATATTCATGTCCGTCAGACAGATCGTACTTATCAAGATTGCTGAACTGATACTGGCTGTTTCCGGATTTAATAACAGTCGAATCAATCACTTCTCCATCACGCAGGAGATTAATGGTAACATCCGGAACGTCCATGCCGTAAGGCACATTCCATGACTTAGAACCGGCAATCATGATTTCTTCCTGTTCAATTGTGTTAATAACATTGTATCCTTCAACTTTTGACGTATATCCGTTAACATTAAGCTCTTTGATAGTGTATTTGTACAACTGACCCTCTTTGTCATGAAGCGGAACTTCGAAACTATATGAAGTCTCCCCGTTCTGCAGCACCTTGCTTTTGAAAGGTGCACCATTCTGCAGCAGAACTATAGTCACATCCGGATGTTCTGTTCCTTCAGGGTCAATCCATGTCTTTGTGCCGCTAATAGTAGTCTTGCCTTCCTTTATGGTGTTGATAAAATCATTCCCATTCCTGGTCATCGTGTAGTTGTCAACAGGCAATTCGTTTACTGCGTATGTATATTTATGTCCATCTTCCAGGTTATAAACATCAAGATTATCGAAGCTGTAGCTTGTTTGTCCGTTACTCAGAGTCTTTGTTTCACACTCTTCACCATCTCTCGTAAGCATAAGGGTGATACTTGGGTGTTCGGTTCCTTCAGGATCCTTCCATGTCTTGCTGCCTGTAATAGACGTCTTCTGCTGATCTATAGTGTTCTTTATGTTATATCCATCTATTTCGGAAGTATATCCGTCAACCTTAGACTCTTTGACAGTATAGACGTATTCGTGACCATCGGACAAATCATATTTTTCCAGGTTTTCGAAACTGTAATCTGTCTTGCTGTTATCAAGCGTTACTTCTTTACCATCAACTTTATTGCCATCTCTGTAAAGAGAAATTGTTATTACAGGATGCTTAGTACCAGCAGGATCAACCCATGTCTTCTGTCCGTTTACAGAAATGTATTTCTGATCAATTGTGTTCGTAATGTTAATGATACTGCTGTCATTTTCGTCAACATTGTATGAAGGACTGTAACCTTCAACTTTGTGCTCAGTTACGCTGTATGTGTAAGGGAATCCATTTTTATCGTACTTATCAAGTCCGGTAAACTCGTACTTCTTCTCACCATCCTTCAGAGTTACAGTTTTTCCCGTCAACTCACCGTTTCTCTTAAGTTCAATGGTCACATCAGGCCGCTTCTCCCCATCAGCTAGCTCAGGCGCAACCCATGTCTTAGTTCCTTTAATTGAAACTTTTTCCTGAGTAATTGTATTGGTAATACGGAAGCTCTGATTATTTGATTTATCCCCTGTCTGTGCACTGTCGTTACCTGATGCAGTTCCGGAGTTATCAGTAATCTCAGTTACCGATGGTGTATATCCCTCAACTGCAGATTCTACCACGCTGTATATTATTGGCTCTCCATTTTCGAACTCAAACAGGCCCTCCCATTTATAGCTCCAGCTGTTGGCTTCATTGAGAATTACAGTTTCTCCGCATTCTGCATTGTTAGCCATGAGCTGAACGCTGATTTGAGCAGGTCTTATCTGCTTCTGGTTGTTGCCGTCAATCCAGATTTTCTCTACGCTTATATTCTTCCTTGCAGGGTCATGATTATTGGTAACAACTATGTTTCCATCTTTATCTGTGC
>JALEUQ010000050.1 GCA_022780965.1 Clostridiales bacterium | reverse complement strand
AATGCGAGCCTGCATGTTTTCTTCTTCAATTGCCTTCATGATACCCATCCTGTCCGTCACAACTGCGACAACCAGCAGGACTGCAGCCCCCAGAAGCATTCTGAGACAGTTAAAAAAAACAGGACCCATTGAGTCCATTCCCATTCTCTGCGTAACGAAAGCAGTGCCCCAGATTATGGCGGCGGCAAGTATGCACAAGTTGGCTTTGAGTGTCTGATTCATAGTATATTTTCTCCCAAATTGATATCCTATCAAACTTTATCACCAGTGGATTTTTGTGTCAAGGAAAGTATGCTATAATGAGGTACGGAGGTGCAGGAATGAAGTCAGAAATATGTCTGATCAGGCATGGAATTACAGAAGGAAACAAGCTGGGCGTCTATTACGGCGCCGTTGATATACCCCTCCTTGATGAGGGAATCGAGGAGCTGACATCCCTCAGGGACAGAGGCACATATCCTCAGTATGAGAACCCGGAATTTTATACGTCAGGAATGCTGAGAACAGAGCAGACACTGGAGACAATATACGGCCAGAGACCGCACAGGCAAATCGAGCTTCTGCGAGAATACAATTTCGGTGAATTCGAGATGCGTCATCACAGAGATATCAAGGAACTGGATGAATATCAGGCTTTCGTCAAGGACCGTGAAGGATATGTGGCGCCGCCGGGCGGCGAATGTGCTCGTGATTTCGTCAAAAGGGTTGCAGAGGGATTTAATGAACTGAAGGTGAGCCATTACCAGCATGTGCTCCGAATCAGAAACGAAGAGAAGATGGCGTCATCAGTAGCAGTTATTCACGGAGGAGTTATTGCGGCAATAATGGACAGCTGCTGGCCTGACGAGAAAGACTGGTTCTTTAAGTGGACCCCGGATCCGGGACATGGATACATACTGACTCTGGAAGACGGAGGAATACAGGAATACAGGGAGTTTTAATTACATGAATGACAGGATATTGAGAATATATACGGACGGTGGGTGTTCAGGCAATCAGAATGATAAGAATCTTGGCGGCTGGGGCGCTGTTCTTGAATTCGGCAGCGCCATGAAGGAACTCTACGGAAGCGAGCGAAACACAACCAACAACAGAATGGAGATGACCGCACTTCTGGAAGCTTTCAGAGCCATAACCAAAGAAAACCAGAGAATTCTTGTATTCTCTGACAGCAGCTATCTGATGGATTGCTTTCGCAAAAAGTGGTATGTTAAATGGCAGCAGAACAATTGGCTAAATTCCAAGAAGGAACCGGTGGCAAACAGAGAGATTTGGGAAGAACTGCTTCCGTATCTCGGCAGGCATGACATAACTTTCTGCCGGGTGAAGGGTCACGTTGACCTGGACAGTCCCAAGACCAATGCTGAGAAACTTTACAGCACTTTCCTTGAGTGGAACGGTTCTCAGTTTTCCTACGATGATTTCGTGCATGTTGTTGATATGAACAACAGGGCAGATGAACTGGCCAACAAAGGGATTGATGAATTAAGATAACTGATTAAGGAGCAGCTGATAAATGAGATTACGCAAAGAACTTGATGAAATACAGGAAAAGGAGATACTGCTGATAGCCAGAATATCCGATGCGCTTGCACATCCTGCGCGCATTAAGATTTTCAGATACATAATGTCGGAGAACAGGCAGTTTCACAAAGTGTGCAACAAGGACATGGTGGAGCACTTCGACTACGCGCAGGCAACAATTTCGCAGCATGTGAAGAAACTGGTAGAGGCAGGTCTTCTGGAAACGAAGAAGGAGGACAGATATACGTACTATTACGTGCATCTGGGAACCTTGAATGATTATCTGACAGCAACCAAGAAATTTCAGAACATGGAATAAAGTATTGTGTGAGAGTGAAAACAGTGTCCGTTATTTCACCTCGTTGCCGTAAGTGCAGGAGCAGAACAAGTGGATATCTATCTGGCTACAATCAGAATAACAATACTAATACTTGCCATAACAGCTGTAGATGCGCTTGCCAACAGCATGGTGGATAAACGACGCAGACTGATGACTGCGGTCACATGCATTACCATTGCTTTTTCAGCAGTGGGAGAAGCAATCGGGGTTGCAACCAACGGTGCAGACGATATCCTTATTGCGACCCATCGCATGAGCAAGCTTGCAGAGTTCTGTTTCGCACCGGCTATTGGTGTGGCTGCGGGGCTGGCGTATGGAGATCCTGTCAAGCCGAAGCTTGCTGCAGGACTGGTGGTCGCACACGGAATATTTCAGATAATTGCCATGGAATATGGACTGGTTTTCATAATAAACGAGAATAACATATATGACAGGCAGGGGTTCTACTGGGTGTATGTGATGACATTTGCAGCTACTTTGCTATATGGATTCGGGGCAGTTTTCAGGAGAGCCAGAAAGTATCAGGTTGGCGGTCACGGACCGGTGCTGATTATGATTTTCATATTCCTGATTACAGGAATTTCAATTCAGTTTATTTTCTCAGGAATCAGAATAGACTATCTGTGCATAGCGCTTGCCAATCTCTTCCTGGCAATTGAAGCTTTCAGATCTGAGCTGATGGTTGATGCGCAGACGAGATTGCTTAACAGAAGGTGTTACGAAGCAAGGCTGGAGAAGCTGAAGGACAAAGCAGCCATAATATATTTCGATCTTGATGATTTCAAAGCAGTCAACGATATATACGGACACAGCCAAGGCGACGAGTGTCTGAAGAAGACTGCGGACATTTTGCGAAAGGTCTACTCCGGATACGGCAGCTGTTACAGACTGGGAGGAGATGAATTCTGTGTGCTGCTGGATAGAGGCATTGAGAATGCAGAAACCAGAGGACTGGAATTCAAAAAAGAACTCGAACTAGTTCGTGCACAGGATGAGCGGATGCCTGACATTTCATGGGGCTACGCGCTGTATGATGCGGAGAAAGAGCACATGCAGAAGGTAATTGAAGATGCAGATTCAATGCTGTACTTCAACAAGTCATGCAAGTCGATAATGAGCGGGAAGGAGGACCAGGATGATTAATCTCTATACTGCGGTAATTCTTCTTACTCTTATGCTGCTGGCTATAACGGCGGCAGATATTGCAACAAACAGGCTCATAACAAAGCAGGTCAAGAAATCAGGCGTTGCCGGATGCGTTGTCATAGGTCTTGCAGCTGCTGCAGAGTGCGCAGCGGAAATGGTCAGCGGCAATGGTGATCTGGCTGAACTGTGCGTGGCGTTCAAGTTCATTGAGATGTGTCTTGCGCCTGCTACAGGTGTGATAATCGCAGTGGCGTATGGCGAGCCGATTAAGTGCAGAGCTGCCATAGCTATTGTGATAATTCATGTGATATTTCAGGCGGCTTCACTGCCGCAGGGTCTTGTGGTTTCTGTTGACTCAGACGGAATCATGCACAGAGAGGCGCTGTTCGCAGTATATGTAATTGTGTTCACTGCATCTATAATGTATGCTTTCACCAGCGTGATATTGCTGGGAAGAAAGTATCAGCGCAATCCGGGTTTCGTGCTGGCATGCATACTGCTGATCCTGGCTGAAGGGGTGGTTGACCTGTTCGCAGATCCTGAAGTCAGGGTGGCATATATCTGCATTGCAGCAACCAACGTGTTCCTGTACATGAATTATTTCATGACAATGCTGGGGGTAGACCAGGTAACTAAGCTTCTCGACAGACGCAGCTATGACAGCTGGATTGACAATGCTCCCGTGGGAGCAGTGGTAGTCCTGTTTGACGTGGACGATTTCAAAAAAGTCAATGATACTTATGGACATTATCCCGGTGATTACTGCCTGCAGCAAATCGGCGCATGCATTATTAAAGTTTACAAGAAGTGCGGCAAATGCTTCAGAATCGGCGGAGACGAGTTCTGCGTAATAATCAGCAGCAGCAAGAACAGTGTTATTGAGCTTAACCAGCAGTTTGTGGAGGAACTGTCTGCAATCCGGGCAGAGGACGAGCGTATTCCTCACGTTTCGATGGGATATGCATTCTATGATTACGGTATTCCTAATATAAGCAGTGTTGTTGCAAAGGCAGACAGGATGCTGTACGAAAATAAAGCAAAGAAAAAAGAAGCCGATGCATCAAGGTGATGCACGGCAACTTCTTACTGCTATTATGTTTTATTATGGAGGTTGTTGTGTTTTCAATATAAGCGAGCTTGGGGGCCGCATGAATTTGGGGATTTGAGAAGAAGAAGTGTTTTTGGCGCGACCCCTTTTGTATCACTCTTTAACAGCCTGGGCTTTCTCTCCCTTGCTGTGATTATATAATAACTTCCGATTATGCCGATTTAAGGGCAGTTTTGTGAAGACTTTTTGAAGATGAAGGTTTTGTTACATACGTATGGTTATTTCTCCGGAACTTAAAGCTTCTTCAGTACCGTCTTCATAAACCACAATCAGTCTGCCGTCGTCATCTATTGTTTTAACTTCTGCAGCTGCACCTTCAATTTCATCTTCAGGGTTCACCTTATACTGTCCTTTGTAGACAGTTATTTTTTTGCCTATTACTGTACTCATGGAACGGTACGAATCTATGAATGTCCGTTCTTCAATGTTATGAGCGTAGTCGATTGTTCTGCTAGCAATTGCGCCTGCAAGTTCCGATGCTGAATAATCCCCGTCTACTGCTCCGGCAATGCGTTTCAAATCATCAGGGAAATTGCTTACGTCGGTATTGACTCCGATGCCGATTATTACAGCTTCAATCTGACCTGATTCAAAGTCAGTCATCCCTTCTGTGAGAATGCCGCACACTTTGCCGTCATCTACATAAACATCATTCACCCATTTAATGCGGGCATCTTTGCCTGCAATTTCTTTCACAGACTCTGCAACAGCCACTGCAGCCGCGCATGTAATCAGAACTGATTTGCTCACATCAAACCTGGGCCTGATAATGACGCTAAGATAAATGCCTTCTTTAGGCGAGTAGAAACTGCGTCCCAGTCTGCCGCGACCTGCCGTCTGCTGACCGCTCACCACCAGAGTTCCGTCTGCAGCACCCTCCAGGGCCAGCCGTTTGGCTTCCGAGTTTGTTGATGTGACAGAATCGTACACATGAATTTCGATGTTTCTGTTATTCTCCGAGAGTCCCTGGCGGATTTCGCTTTCAGTAAGACGCCTGTTGTTGTGAATAAGCATGTACCCGTTATTGGTGGCAGCCTCTATGGTGTGTCCCTCCTCGCGCAAAGCTTTGATAGCCTTCCAGATGCTGGTTCTGGATACGTTAAGCTGCGTGCTCAGTTCTTCTCCCGATATGTATTGTCCGCTGCAGGAACGAAGCGCCTGCAGTACTGCTTCCTTTGTGGTCATTGGCAACCTCCTGTAATTTGATGGCTAGAATCATTATACACGAAGGTCTTTGAATTTGCGAATATGAAGATTGGATGAAAGTGGAAAAAGTTGCATTGACAACTAATTATTGTGAGACTATACTCTAATGGTTGCATTGACAACTAAATCATCAAGGAGAACTAAAGTGAATAATTCCGATAGAGGCAAGATATTAAAAAGGTCCCTGGGAGCGTTGTTCAGGCAGGGACAGAACATTGAAAACTGCAGCCTGAAACATCTGAAGATATCCGGCGCTCAGGCAAGGTACATGGACGTAATACACGACAGTCCCGGGATATCTCAGGACGCTGTGGCAAGACTGTTCAAAGTGGACAAGGGCGCTGTGGCAAGAGCCGTCAAGAAACTGGAAACAGCAGGCTATATTGAACGCAGACGTAAAGAAGGAGACAGCAGGGCATGGCAGCTGTTCATGACAGAGCGCGGAGAAGAAATCCACAAGATGATGCGCACCGGCGAAATGGAATTTGAATCCAGGCTGCTTGCAGGATTCAGCGAAGAAGAAATAGATACTCTGTGCATGATGCTGGACAGGATAGCAGACAATATTGCGGCAATGCACAGTGATGCGCACGGAGACTGTGAAAGGAGGTGCCGGAAATGAAAACCGTACTTAAATATTATAAGAGATATTTGCCGGCAGTAATATGCATAGGCCTGGTTCTGTTCTGTCAGGCCATGTGTGAACTGGCTTTGCCGGGATACATGTCGGACATAATAAATAACGGCGTAATCAAAGGTGACATGGGATACATCAGGAGCACCGGACTGCTGATGCTTCTGGTTGCAGCGCTGGGAATGGCGGCATCCATTACGGCCAATCTGCTTGGAGCCAGGACTGCGGCGGGAGCTGCATGCAGACTTAGAGAAGCTCTCTTCAAAAAGGTCACGGCTTTCTCTGAAGCTGAACTGCAGCAGTTCTCAACGGCATCTCTGATTACCAGATCAACCAATGACATACAGATGATCCAGCAGGCCAGCGTAATGCTGCTGAGAATGGCATTCTTCGCACCAATCATGGGAATAGGCGCTGTAATCAAGGCAGTTAACACAAGCGTGCCGCTCAGCTGGACCATAGCCGTGTCGCTTGCTGCAGTAATCGTTATCATGGCGGTATCATTTACGGCAATCTTTCCTAAATTCAAGGTTCTGCAGGAGAAGCTTGACAAGGTGAATCTGATAATGAAGGAGAGACTTGAAGGAATTCTCGTTATCAGAGCCTTTAATACTGAAAAAAAGGAACAGAGTCGTTTCGATGACGCCAATCTGGAGGTAACAGGAATCAACAGATTCGTCAACAAGGCCATGTCATTCATGATGCCGGCGCTTACTTTCGTAATGAGTGCTTCGGGCGTTCTGATTGTATGGGCAGGGGCACACATGGTGGAGACAGGCACATTGCCGATTGGCGATATGCTGGCGTATCTGCAGTATGCAATGCACGTTATCATGTCATTTCTTGTTATTACCATGATGTTCATGATGATTCCAAGAGCCATGGTTTCAGCAGGAAGAGTAGGACAGGTTCTGGATGTAGAGCCGACAATTACAGAACCTGCGGAGCCTGAAAAGCTTGAGAAAGCCAGAGGACAGCTCACTTTCAGAAACGTAGCATTCAAGTATCCTGATGCCGACGAAGAAGTGATAAAGAACATCGATTTCACAGCTGAACCCGGCAGGTTTACAGCCATCATCGGCGGTACAGGAAGCGGCAAGTCCACAATACTTAAACTTATACCAAGATTTTATGATGTTACAGAAGGGCAGATTCTGCTTGACGGACATGACATCAGGAATCTCAGTCTGAGTCAGCTTAGAGACCAGATAGGTTATGTGCCTCAGAGGGGTCTGCTGTTCTCGGGAACAATTGCGGATAATATGCGATTCGGCAAGGAAGACGCTACAGATGAAGAAATCGGCCATGCCATTGCCATCGCTCAGGCGGCTGACTTCGTAGAGGAGAAGGAAGATGGCATCAACAGCGAAATTGCCCAGGGCGGAACCAACGTGTCAGGAGGACAGAAACAGAGACTCAGCATTGCACGAGCGCTGGTGAAAAAACCGAGCATATATCTTTTTGACGACAGTTTCTCGGCTCTTGATTTCAAAACTGACAAAATACTTCGTGAGGCGCTGGCTGAGAAAGTGGGAGATGCGGCAATGATAGTGGTTGCCCAGAGAATAAACACAATCCTTGATGCGGACCAGATTATCGTCCTCGATGAGGGCAGAATGGTTGGCAAAGGAACCCATGCGGAACTCATGCGAAACTGTGAAGTGTACAAAGAAATCGCGCTTTCGCAGTTAAGCGAAGAAGAACTGAGAAGGGGGTGCGAATAATGGCAGGTGCACACAGCGGCAAAAGACCGTCCAAAGGAAGACCGGCAGGACCCGGCGGTAAAATGATGCCGGGCGAGAAGGCAAGGAACTTTTCTGAAACCATGAAAAAACTTGTCGGATATCTGGCTGAATACAAGTTCAGGCTGACTGTTGTTTTTATCTTTGCAATAGCGAGCACTGTCTTTAATGTAGTATCACCAACAATCCTGGGAGATGCAACCGATGTAGTGGTATCGGGACTCATGGGCGGACACATGAACTATGACAAGCTCCTCGCAATTCTCCTGATACTTCTGGCAATGTACGTAGCAAGTCTGGCCTTCGGAGTCATCCAGGGATGGATAATGGCGGACGTTTCCCAGAGCATAATATATACTTTCAGGAAGCAGATGTCCGAGAAAATGGACAGGCTGCCCCTCAAGTACTACGACGGCATGACTCATGGAGAAATCCAGAGCAGAATGATCAATGATATCGAGACTGTTAACCAGAGCCTCTCAGTATCGCTGACTCAGATTATTACAGCTGCGACTACTCTGGTTGGAACACTGGCAATGATGCTGAGAATAAGCGTAATAATGACTGCCGTGGCAGTTCTGGCTGTGCCGCTGTCAATGATAATTATCAGAGCTGTAGTATCCAGATCTCAGGGTCATTTCAGGAAGCAGCAGCAGTATCTGGGAAATGTGAACGGTCATGTAGAGGAAATGTATTCTGGGCATGACATTATCAAAGCATTCAACCGTGAAGCCGAATCCGAAAGGGTCTTCGATGAATACAACAAGGGCCTTTATGACAGTGCGTGGAAATCACAGTTTCTTTCCAGCTTAATGATGCCGCTGACAGGTTTCGTCGGCAATCTGTCATACCTTTGTGTATGTCTGCTCGGCGGATTCCTGGCAATCAAAGGCAGTGTGTCCATCGGCAATATTCAGTCGTTCATTCAGTACGTGAGAAACTTTAATCAGCCTCTGCAGCAGGTGGCAAACGTGGCCAATCAGCTTCAGTCCACAGCAGCGGCAGCCGAGCGTATTTTTGAATTCATCGACGAGAGCGAAGAAAGGGATGCGGTTTCTGCGGATGACGAGACGGCAGGTCATAATGAAGTGAGGGGCAGAGTTGATTTCGAACATGTTACTTTCGGATACAAGGAAGACGAGACAGTAATAAATGATTTCAGCTTTACTGCTGAGCCTGGTCAGACCATAGCTATTGTAGGACCTACAGGTGCCGGCAAGACAACTATCGTGAAGCTTATGATGAGGTTCTATGAGCTTAACGGAGGCAGAATCTGCGTTGACGGCAGGGACATTACAGGCATGAGCAGACATGAGCTTCGCGAAATGTTCGGCATGGTGCTTCAGGATACCTGGCTGAACAGCGGAACCATACGGGAAAACATCAGATACGGCAGAACTGATGCGACAGACGAAGAAGTGGAAGCTGCAGCAAGGGCAGCCCACATTGACCATTTCATCAGGACTCAGCCGCAGGGATATGACATGAAGGTAAACGAAGAAGCGGGCAACATCTCTCAGGGACAGAAGCAGCTGCTTACAATTGCCCGTGCCATTCTGTCCGATGCGCCGATAATGATTCTCGATGAGGCGACAAGTTCGGTAGATACTCGTACTGAAGCACAGATTCAGGAGGCGATGGACAATCTGACACGAGGCAGAACCAGCTTCGTGATAGCTCATCGTTTATCAACGATACGTAATGCGGACCATATTCTGGTAATGAATCATGGTGATATTGTAGAACAGGGCAGCCATGAAAAACTGCTGGCTGCCGACGGCTTCTACGCGGAGCTTTACAATTCGCAGTTTGCAGACTGATGCTGCAGGCTTATGCTGACTCCGGTTTGCTGAGAAGAGCAGCAAGAATGAGCGGAAGAATTGAGAATACTGCCAGTACGAAAAATGTGGTCGTAAGGCCGAAAGCATCGCCGATTTTGCCGAATACAGGCGCAGTTATACCGCCGACGCTGACGGACAGGCCAAGTGTCACTCCTGATGCGAGACCGACATGGTTAGGCAGATACTGCTGCCCCAGAAGTACCATCGGGCTGTAGCATACGCTGATGCCGATTCCCATTGGAACCAGCATGGCGATTGACATTACAGGAGATAATGACGCGGCAAATACAAACAGTGACGGCACCAGAATAATCATTGAAATGACAGCTGTACGCCTGGCACCGGCTTTGTCGGCCATGAAACCGCCGACAAGTGAGCTGAAGGCGGCGACAGCATAATATATGCTCAGCATGGCGCTTCCCAGATTTTCGGATTTGCCCAGCACATCTACGAAGTACATTACAAGGAAAGTGTTGACTCCGCTGAAAATAATGGAACGGCAGGAAATCAGCATGCCCAGCTTAACGAAAGCTCCCCACATGTCACGTTGAGGAGCGGCAGGCGTGTCGGATAAGACTTCAACGGGCGAGCTGTCTGAATCGTGACTGTTTTCCTTGAATACAGCTGAAACTGCCACCCCGAAGATTATCGACGGAATGATGATAAGAATGGTTCCTTTGAGACCCATGAGCGCAATTGAGCCTGACGCCAGAAGAGGACCCAGAGTGAAGCCCAGATTGCCGCCGAATGAAAAGATGCCAAGGTTTGTCGCCTTGACTGTTTCATCGGATGTTCTGTTGACCAGCTGTGCTCCCTGCGGATGGAACATTGCAACGCCGATGCCGCTGATGACTACAGCAATGCACAGTCCGGTGAAGCTGCTTATGAATCCGGTGACAGCCATGCCTCCGCCCGCAAGCATGATGCCTGCAGTCATGAGAGAAGGACGGGACTTTTTGTCTGCCAGGTGCCCGAAAACAGGCTGGATTACGGAGCCGATTATGTTTGATACCATTACAAGGTATGCGGAAGTGGTGTAGTCGTAGCTGTAAGCGGCTATGAAGAAGGGAATCAGTGCGGAAAGCATGCCCTGGTTCATGTCTGCGCAAAGGTGTCCGAGTGCAAGAACGAATCTTCGGAAGTCATGGCGCGGTGCCGGTGTTTCTGGTGTAAGTTTAGTCATATCTATGTTCATGTCTGTTTAAATAATTTTCCTTTGAGTTTATCAGCTGATCCTTCTGCGGGCGGGTCAGCTTTTTGATTGCTGCTTCGCGTTTAAGTCCTGCGCTTCTGTCGGGGACATATTCCAGATATGCCGGCGCTGCAGGCAGGCGGCTTCGCGTGTACTTGGCCCCTTTGCCGCTGTTGTGTGCGGCGAGACGCTGATTGAAATCCGTAGTCCACCCTGTATAGTATGTACCGTCAGCGCAAAGGAGCATGTAGACACAGTGGCCGGCGGGAAAGTCCGTGAATTCCGGTGCAGTGAAATTAGCTGTTTTCATGGTTTGAATTATTTTCCTCTTGGTGTGACGAGTTAAGAATTATTAAAATTCTGAATATGGCAATATACTTGACAAACTTAGTATGATATAATCATAGTAACACTGCTTTCGAGTAATTGTAAATTGAATATAAAATATCAACTATCAATGGAGGGATTACAATGATAACTAAAGTGACTGACAGTATCTATTATGTTGGATGTAACGATCACAGCATCGATCTTTTCGAAGGTCAGTATGTAGTGCCTAACGGCATGGCATATAATTCATATGTCATTCTGGACAACAGAACTGTAGTAATCGACACTATGGATCAGAATTTCACTGACCAGTGGCTGGCAAATGTTAGAGAAGCTCTGGGCGGCAGACAGCCTGATTATCTGCTGGTGCAGCACATGGAGCCTGACCATGCAGCTTCAATCGGCGCATTCATGAATGTTTATCCTGAGACTACTGTCATCGGCAACAAGAAGACTTTTAAGATGATTGACCAGTTCTTCCCTGGCATCAAGATTAAGAACAGCCTCAAGTTTGACAACGGAGACAGCCTGAAGATCGGCGAGCATGAACTCAACTTCGTATTCGCTCCAATGGTTCACTGGCCTGAAGTTATGATGACTTACGAGTCAACAGAGAAGGTGCTCTTCTCAGCTGACGGCTTCGGCAAGTTCGGCGCTCTCGATGTTGATGAAGACTGGGCATGTGAAGCAAGAAGATATTATATCGGTATCGTAGGCAAGTACGGCAAGCAGGTACAGGCAGTGCTGCAGGCAGCAGCAGGTCTGGATATTCAGACTATCTGTCCTCTTCACGGACCTGTTCTCAAGGAAAACCTGGGATACTACATTAACCTTTATGACATCTGGTCAAGCTACACTCCTGAAGATTTCGGCGTATGCATCTGCTACACTTCCGTATACGGCAACACCAGAAAAGCTGCAATTCGTCTCCATGACAGACTCAGAGAACTGGGAGTTCCTATCGTAGTTCTTAACGACCTGGCAAGATGCGATATGGCAGAAGCTGTTGAAGACGCTTTCAGATACGATACTCTGGTACTGGCAACAACAACTTACAATTCAGAGATATTCCCGTTCATGAATCAGTTCATTGACCATCTGACTGAAAGAAACTATCAGAACAGAAACGTTGCGTTCATCGAGAACGGTTCATGGGCGCCAACAGCCAAGAAGGTAATGATGAAGAAGCTGGAAGGCTGCAAGAAGCTTAACTTCCTGGAGAACAGCGTAACAATCACTTCAGCTCTCAACAACGAGACTCTGGAGGATCTGGAGGCAATGGCTCAGGAACTGGCACAGCTTTACAAGACTCCTGAAATCCCTGGAGAAGCTGACAAGAAGGTTGATACTTCAGCTCTCTTCAAGATTGGCTACGGACTCTACGTTGTTACTGCCAATGACGGCGTCAAGGACAACGGCCTCATCTGCAACACTGTAACTCAGGTAAGCGACAGCCCTAACAGAATTGCAGTAAACATCAACAAGGCAAACTACACATGCGAAATTATCGCCAAGACAGGCAAGCTGAATGTTTCGGTTCTTAACGAAGATGCTCCGTTCAAACTCTTCAAGCATTTCGGCTTCCAGTCCGGCAGAACCGTTGACAAGTTCGCTGATTTCGAATATGCAGGAACATCAAGCAACGGCCTCAAGTTCCTCGAAAAGTATGCGAATGCGTACATTTCCGGTAATGTGCTGGAGACAGTTGACCTTGGTTCACACCTTATGTTCATCTGCGAGATTCCTGAGTGCGTGAAGCTGAACGATGTTCAGACCATGACATATAACTACTATCAGGCAAACGTTAAGCCAAAGCCAGCAGCTCAGTCATCAGGTTGGGTATGCAATGTTTGCGGATACATTTATGAAGGCGAGAATCTGCCGGAAGATTTCATCTGCCCTCTCTGCAAGCACGGCGCTGACGATTTCAGCAAGCTGTAAACCGACGAAGGTATGACAATGAAGGATAATAATATTTACATGGGCTGCCACCTGTCATCGACAGGTGGCTTCCGTGCAATGGGAGAAACTGCGCTATCGATCGGCGCAAACACATTTGCCTTTTTTACACGAAACCCGCGAGGGGGCAAGGCTAAGGACATAGTGCCGGAAGATGCGGCAGCTCTGTGCGAAATGCTTCGGGCAGAGAAGTTCGGCAAGCTGGTTGCACACGCACCTTACACACTTAATCCGTGCTCTGCCAAAGAGAGCGTCCGCGAGTTTGCTTTCATGGCAATGAGCGACGACATGATAAGGATGGAAAGTGTGCCGGGAAATTACTACAACTTTCATCCGGGCAGTCACGTTGGGCAGGGTGTTGAGAAAGGAATTAAACAGATTGCGGAGCTGCTTAACAGGATACTTAGACCTGAGCAGACTACAACGGTGCTTCTGGAGACAATGGCAGGCAAAGGCAGCGAAGTGGGAAGCAGGTTCGAAGAAATTCGTGAGATTCTTGACCGGGTTGAGCTGAGCGATAAAATGGGTGTATGTCTCGACACATGTCATGTGAGCGATGCAGGATATGATATTGCAGCAGATCCGGACAAGGTACTTGCTGAGTTTGATAAAGTGATAGGGCTTGAGAAGCTGAAGGCTCTTCATGTTAATGACAGTATGAACCCGCTGGGGTCTCATAAGGACCGCCACGCAAGAATAGGCGAAGGCACTCTGGGATGCGAGGCCATCAGAAGGATTGTGCATCATCCGAAGCTGGCAGGACTGCCGTGCATTCTTGAGACGCCAAATGAACTTGACGGGTATGCCAAAGAAATAAAAATGCTGAAGTGAAACAGTCACTTCAGCATCTGTGCTTTTACTGCAGTTTAGCCGTTTAATTGCTATTTTATAGGTGCAGGCTAGCCTTTGTATGCCAGAGCCTGACCGATGGCTGTTGCCAGCTGGTCAGGGCATGATGTGCCTTTGAGACCGCATGTAGTGCCGGCCAGAAGCTGCTGAACCTCTGCAGCAGGCTTGCCTTCCACAAGTCTTGAGATGCCCTTGAGATTGCCGTTGCATCCGCCGATGAACTCAACGTTGCTGATGATACCGTCTTCAATGGTAAAATTGATCTGCTGTGAGCATGTGCCTGTTGTTTTGTAGTTGAAGTTCATAATAGAATAATCCACCCTTTCGTGTTATAATACTCATCAAGTATATCAGAGATTTATTAATAATAGAAGAGATTAGAGAATGGATTTTTTGAGCAATCTTATTGAAGCATTGAAAATATATTATACGACAGGTGTCAGATGGGTGTTCATGATACTGGCGCTTTACATTCTGCTGAGGCAGATCAGGTCACTGATTCAGGCGCGAAATCCGTCGGAAATATGGGCCTATCTTGGCTGCCCTGACGGAAGCAGTGTACCTCTTACCCACTGGGAGAATCTTCTCGGACGAGGCAAGGGATGCGATGTAGTCATAAACCTTAAGAGTGTGTCACGAAGCCACGGAACACTTATCAGAGATTCGGAGGGAGTCTGGAAGTATAACGATCTGCTTTCCAAAAACGGCTCCCAGGTTAACGGAATGACTGTTGTGGGTCCGACGGAAGTTAACGCAGGAGATGTTCTTACCATAGCTGGTTCGGATTTTACACTTTATCCTGTAAGCTATCAGGAGAGGATGGCCAATATCGAGAAACGCAAGCGCAAGACCAGGAACATTTCACCTTGGAATTCCCTTGTGGCGCTCAGCATTTTCCAGCTGCTTACAGTAATACAGTTCAAGGTTGCTCTGGGGGAAGAATTCCCTGCAGGGCTTGTTCCTGCATATGCGCTGCTTTGTGCCACCATGTGGGTTTACTGCATAGCAATGAGGAAAATGAAGAGGGTCGGATTCGAGATGGAGATAATAGCCTTCTTCCTGTGCACCATAAGTCTTGCGGTCACAGCATCGGCTTATCCATCGAGTGTATTGAAACAAGCCATGTGCGTGGATTTGGGTGTAGTGCTGTTCTTCGCACTTTGCTGGCTGCTTAGAGACCTTAACAGAACCAAGAAGATTGGTCTGGTTCTCATGGTAATCAGCGTGGTTCTGCTGATAATAAACCTTACAATGGGAACGTTCAAGTTCGGCGCAACCAACTGGGTGTCAATCGGCGGATTTACCGTTCAGCCGTCAGAACTTGTCAAGATTGTATTCATATATATCGGAGCTGCCACACTGGACGAACTTCAGAAGAGGCAGAACATGCTGGTATTTCTGGTGTTCTCAGTATTCTGTCTGGGTTGTCTGGCCATAATGGGCGACTTCGGTACGGCGATGATATTCTTTGTAACATTCCTGGTAATATCATTCCTCAGATCGGGGGATTTCACCAGACTTCTGCTCATTGTCGGAGCAACAGGTCTGATGGGAATGATGGTTCTCAGGTTCAAACCGTACATTGCCAGCAGATTCAGCGTATGGGGACATGCGTGGGATTATGCAAATGGCGGCGGATATCAGCAGGTGCAGTCAATGTGCAGTGCTGCCAGCGGCGGCATCCCGGGACTGGGCGCAGGCAACGGCACTCTCGGCGACGTTGGAGCGGCGCCTACAGACCTGGTCTTCTGCATGGTATGTGAAGAGTGGGGACTGATAATAGCAATTCTAATGGTGCTGTGCATTGTAACTCTGGGCGTATTCGCTGTAAGGTCGATAATTGCAGGCAGATCCACATACTACAGCATAGCAGCATGCGGAGCCATGTCCATGTTCATGTTCCAGACAATTCTCAATGTGTTCGGCACGGTGGACCTGCTGCCGCTTACAGGAGTAACGTTCCCGTTTGTTTCGGCGGGCGGCACAAGTATGCTGGCGTCATGGGGCATGCTGGCATTCCTCAAGGCAGCCGACACGAGACAGAATGCAAGTTTTGCTGTCAAGCTGGACGATAAGGAAGAATTTGATAATGAACTTGCTGCAAACAATCTGCATAATCCTGAAGATATTCTGGACAGCATCGGTATAGGTGGCGGCTCGGCTTCGGCGGCTGCAAGACAGGCGGCTGCGGTTAACAGGATGCGTGCAGAGCGTGAGAACATGATAGAACCGGATGAGTACAGCTATGATTCGAAGAAGGCAACCATAGTGCAGCCATCCGTCATGAGGGCACAGGATGAAGCTGAAAGGGGACACTTCGTCAACAGGCGAAGCGATGAATATCAGAACAAGTCTGACGATGAGTTTTTCAGGAAGTTTGATGGGATGAGACCTGAAGATAGCTTCGAGGCAAGATATGAGAGGGTGGCTCCTCAGCCATCGGACAAGCAGAAGGAATCACCGAAGAAGAGGGGAACATCCATGCAGCATCAGAGCGGAGCGCAGCGCAAAACTCCTGTTCCGCAGAGGAAACCGCAGGGCAGAGCTTCTGCTCCTCAGCAAAGACCTGATGATAACAGATCTCCTCAGCGAATGACTCAGGAAGAGAGAATAAGAAGACAGCGTCAGTATGAAGAACGACAGCGTCAGCAGAGAGAAGAAGAACAGCCGTTGACACTCGAGGATATTTTTGGAGATAAATACAAGAAATGAAGAAAATAGAAAAGCGTGCAATAATGTGCCTTCTGTTGGGTCTTGTCCTTGTCGCAGGTGTGGGAATCTTCTCGTACAGATATGTGGTCTACGGCGCTGACTGGGCGTCATATGAGGGCAACCGTGATGTATACGCCAGGGGCGACATGAAGATGGGGGCAATCTATGATCGTTCGGGGGAACTGCTCATGCGCAACACTGACAATGGCATGGAGTACAATTCGAGCAGCAGTGTCCGCAAGTCATTGATGCACATAACCGGCGACAAAGACAACAACATTTCCACAGGGGCGAACAGAGCGCTGTCTGACGAGCTGATTGGATATGATCTGATAAATGGAGTGTATTCCCTTAATCAGGAAGGGAAAGAAATAACTTTGACTCTTGATGCAGATGCCTGCGCGACAGCATATAACGCTCTTAACGGACGCAAAGGATGTGTCGGTGTATATAATTACAAGACTGGAGAAATACTGTGCATGGTGAGCTCGCCGTCATATGACCCGGCAAATCCGCCTGTAATTTCTGCGGACGATACCTCAGGAGTATATATCAATCGATTCACTTCGGCCAGATTCGCACCTGGATCGGTATTCAAGCTGGTCACAGCTGCGGCGGCACTTGAGACACTGGACAATGCGTCAGGCATCACTGCACAGTGTTCAGGCTACGAAGATTACGGACACGGTGATAAGGTGACTGACCTTGCTGTGCACGGAAATGTGGACATGAAGGAAGCACTCAGGGTGTCCTGTAACATATATTTCGGGCAGCTGGCTCAGAAAGTGGGCTCAAGGAACATGTCCAAATATGCCGGCAAGACGGGTCTTGATTCCAGTTACAATATTGACGGCATCGAAACAACTGAAGGAAGCTTCGAGTTCCCGTCCAAGGGAGTTAATCTGGCGTGGGCCGGCATAGGTCAGTACAAGGATCTGGTAAATCCTTGCGCCATGATGGTATATATGGGAGGCATTGCCAATGGGGGAGAGGCAGTAAATCCGTATATTGTTGTAAGAGATTCCTGGACAGACAAACTCAAATCGTATCTGCCGAATAACGGTGTCAAGACAACTTCGATGATAGAGACAACTACCGCAGCCACGCTTAAATCCATGATGGCAAACAACGTTGCCAACAATTACGGCAGCGGAATGTTCCCGGGACTTAAAGTCTGCGCTAAATCAGGAACTGCGGAAGTGGGCGGAGGCAAGAGACCGAATGCCTGGCTTGTAGGATTCCTGGATTCGGAGGAACATCCATATGCGTTTGCAGTAATGGTGGAGAACGGAGGCTACGGCACAAGCACAGGGGGAACAATTGCAAATAAAGTTCTGCAGGAACTTGTTAGATAAAAGAAAGGGGTAGTGTATAAGAATGATACTCTCGATAATCATGCTGGTAGGAGGATTCCTGCTGCTGATCAAAGGTGCTGACTGGTTTGTAGAAGGAGCATCGAGCATTGCTGCACGGCTTAAGGTGTCGCAGCTTGTCATCGGTCTGACCGTCGTAGCCATGGGAACAAGCCTGCCTGAGGCTGCAATATCAATTTCTGCAGCTTTCAAGGGAAGCGCGGGAATAGCGGTTGGGAATATAGTCGGCAGTAATATAATGAACATTGGGCTGATTCTGGGAATAACAGCAATCATAACACCTCTGGCAGTTCAGAAAACCACGAGAAGATATGAGATTCCGCTTGTGATTGCCATTACAGCGCTGCTCATGTTCATGGGCTTAAACAACAATGTGGTTACACGATTAGAGGGCGCTGTGCTTCTGGGAGTGTTCGCTCTTTATCTGATATATACGTTCAAAGTGGTTGCAGGTGAGAATGTTGATGAGGAAGGAGCCATGCCTGCTGATGAGAAATCAATGGTCAGGATTATGGCAATTACTGTCATCGGCGGTGCTTGCATAGCATTGGGGGCCAATCTGACAGTAGACGGGGCTTCGGATCTGGCCAGAATGTTCGGAATCAGTGAAGATATCATAGGTCTCACGATAGTAGCGTTTGGAACAAGCCTTCCGGAACTTGTCACATGCATTGTGGCAGCGCTCAGGAAGGAGGCTGATATAGCAATCGGTAATATAGTCGGCAGCAATATTTTCAACATACTGTTTGTACTTGGCACGGCTTCTGTGATACGGCCTATCGGATACGAAAGCGAATTTTTCGCAGACAGCATCGCGTGCATTGCAATGCCGGCAATACTTTTCCTGCTGGTAATCAACAAAGACCGCAGTCTTAAGAGATGGGGAGGAGCAATTCTGCTTGTCTGCTATGCAGTCTACTTCATCCTTTTCAATCTGAATAACATATAGAGGAGAATTAAAATGTTAAAAAG
>JALEUQ010000047.1 GCA_022780965.1 Clostridiales bacterium | reverse complement strand
TGGGGCTGACATCTCACCTTGGAATCATCGAAGGAGATCAAGTGGTATATATCGAACGCATGGACATGATTTCCAGCATTCAGCTTTATCATCAGATAGGGCTTCGTGTGCCTGCATATACTTCTTCACTCGGCAAATGTCTTCTGTCAGCGTACAGCCATGAAGAACTGGAACTTGTTATGAAAGACTGCACTTTCCAGAAGTTCACTGACAAGACGATTACATCTTTTGAGGAATTTCGCAAAGAGATGCACGAAGTCAGGAAAAAGGGGTGGGCTATTGATGACCAGGAGAGTGAGGAGGATCACAGGTGCATCGGTGCTCCCATATTTGACTACAGAGGAGATATCATTGCAGCTGTCAGTGCCAGCGGCAGTCTTAGCCAGCTTCCTGATGAACGCATTGAGGCAGTGGCAGAATATCTCAAAAGCACTGCACTTGAAATATCTAGGGAGATGGGATATTCGGGATAATCAGTTACGAGAACTTGCAGATTGCAATCAGATCTGTACGAACACACGCAGCCATCGTTCCACATTGTGGAACGATGGCTTTTTATAATGGAACAGGAAGAATTGTCATAATGTTCATCATTAGGTATAATGCAATTATCACAATTATCTGAAAATATGAAGGAGGAATTCAAATGGCAATTTACAAATCCGGAAACAGTATTAACCCGTCCGCTGCAGATGCAGGCAGAGAAGCAGCCGCAGCTGTCAAGAGTCTGTCAGATGTTAAAATGGCATTCGTATACAGCGGTGTTCAGTACGATCAGCAGGCAATGCTCGATGCTATCAAAGAGGAAATACCAGGAATTCCTCTTATCGGTAACACATCTTTCACAGGTGTGATTACCCAGGACGGCTTCATTTCATCTGATGACGGTTTCGCAGGTATCCTGGCAGTTGCAGGCGATGATGTTGCAGTAGGTGTTGCCGGCCTGGCCAAGGAAGGAGATGCGCGCGCAACAGGTCGTCTTGTTGCTGAGAAGGCTAAAGCTGCAGCAGGCAGAGATGATGCCCCTGACTATTTCTACATGGTAGCTTCTCCGGGAGAAGAAGAGATTTATCTTAAAGGTATTTCGGAAGTTATCGGCAGAGTGCCTTTCTTCGGCGGAAGTGCTGCCGACAACGCCATTGCAGGCGAGTGGCTTCTTTACACAGATGAAGTTGTAACCGCAGACGGCGTAGCTGTAGCATTCTTCTACACTGATAAACCTTTCGCAAACAAATTCACAGGAGCTTACAAAGAAACAGCAAATGTAGGTGTTATAACCAAAATTGAAGGTCTCAGAAACATCAAAGAAATCAACGGCATTCCTGCCATCGAGCAATATCGCCAGTGGACCGGCGCAAGCGCAGAAGACTGCTCAGGCGGCAACCTGCTCGCTTACTCAATTACAGCACCTCTCGGTGTTAAGGATCCTCTCGGAGATCTGGTTGCAATCAGACACCCAATGAACGGCAATGATGACGACGGTTCAATTGATGTGGGAAACAATCTGGCTGTAGGAACAGCCATCATGCAGCTTGACGGTTCAGTTGACGAACTTATCGCATCAGTTGGCGCTACACTTGAAGAACTTAAGGCTAAAATCGGCGGACCTATCGCAGGACTGCATCTGGTTCACTGCGGCGGCAGAAGAGCAGGTATCGACAGCAGAATCAACGAAGTATACGACCAGGTAAAGGCTGCTGTAGGTGACATTCCATTCATCGTAGAATTCACATTCGGCGAATACGGCTACGAAGACGACGGCAGAAACACATGCGGAGGCCTGATGCTTTCATTCACAGCATTCGGTGCATAAGCGCACAAGAAAGGAGATTCGACTATGAAAATGTTTATTGACGGCAAGCTTTGCGACAGCGTAAGCGGCGCAACATTTGATATTACCGCTCCTGCTACAGGCAAAGTAATTGATACAGTACCTAAGGCAACTGCTGAAGACATTGACATTGCAGTAACTGCAGCTTACGAAGCACAGAAGGCATGGGCCAAGGTTCCTATCTCATCAAAGGTGGAAATTCTGGACAAGTTCCTGGCAATAGTTGATGAGAACAAAGAATCACTGGCACAGACACTTTCAGCAGAAAACGGCAAGCCAATCAACGAAGCTCGCGCTGAGATTGCCAATATTCCTATCGGTTTCTCAGGCTTCATGGAATATGCCAAGCACTACTATGGTTCAATTCTTCCTCAGGGCGGGGAAGCCGGTCAGGACAAACATGTTCAGCTGGTTACAAGAGAACCTATCGGCGTAATCGCCTGCATAATTCCATTTAACTTCCCTTGCGACCTGTTTGACCAGAAGGTGGCACCTGCACTGCTCATGGGCAATGCAGCAATCGTGCTTCCATCATCGGACAACCCTCTTACTCTCATGAGACTGACTGAAATGCTTGGTCAGGCCGGAGTACCTGCAGGTGTTGTTCAGTGCCTTACTGCACCGGGCGCAGTTAAAAGTGCTGCAGTAAGTGATCCTAGAGTTCATCTAGTAACTCTCACAGGAAGTACGGAAGTTGGTATTGACACTGCCAAGCTGGCAGCAGAAGATTTAACTCACACAGCTCTGGAACTGGGCGGCAATGATGCGTTCATCGTTCTTGAAGACGGCGACGTTGACCTGGCAGTTGAAGAGATGATCTGGGGAAGAATGTACAATACAGGTCAGGTATGCTGCGCAAGCAAACGTTTCCTGGTACACAATTCAATCAAAGATGAATTCGCAGCTAAGGCTGTTGAGAGAATAAAGAAGCTTAATTACGGCGATCCAGCCAAGGAAGAAACTCAGATTGCCTGCCTGATCAGTGAGAAGGCTGCAATCAAGGTAGAAGAGCAGGTTAACCATACTGTTGAGCAGGGAGGCAGAATTATCCTGGGCGGCAAGAGAGAAGGCGCTTTCTATGATCCTACAGTAATCGTTGACGTTCCTGCAGATGCAGATGTTGCCATCGATATGGAAATCTTCGGACCTGTAGTTCCTGTTATCGGATTCGACACTGATGAAGAAGCCATCGCAATTGCCAACAGATCAATGTTCGGTCTCTCAAGCTGTGTATTCTCGAGAGACATGAAACGTGCATACAAGGTTGCACAGGCTATGGAAGCCGGCGGCGCAATCATCAATGGGGCAAGCTTCTTCCGTTCATTCGAAATGCCGTTCGGAGGCTGGAAGTACAGCGGTATCGGTACAGAGGGCGTAATGTCAACCTTCGATGAAATGACAAGAGTTAAGACAATCGTTCTCAAAAACATCATTGAGTAAGAGTAAATTGCTGCATAATTCGGCCCTTCAACTATAACAAATTGAGAAAGACAGAGGAAACGCCGCTCGGTGTTTCCTCTGTCTTTTTATCTGTTCGTAGAGCGTTCGCTCATATTATATCTATCTGTCAATGAGAAGATATCCTCCGCCATTTGATTTCGTAAGATTATCTTCATTATCCGACGCATTTTTCATGTAATCAACCAGTTCTGTAACGCTGACAAGTTTCACTCTCTGGTCATCATCAGACCAGTCTCTGTCAACTGGATCCACCATAATGGCATTGCCGTCCTCGTCCATGCCGATGAGCAGCATCACTTGATTTCTGTTGGCGCCCCACTTGGTATTATTGGTGTGAGCCCATATTATTACAGGTTTGCCTTGAGCAAGATGGGATTTGATGTTCACATATATGTCATCATCTATTACCTGTTCGTACTGTGTATGGAGTTTAAGATTTGTGAGGACGTTGTCAATCCCTGAAATTGTAAGGGTCTTGCCGTTCTCAGTACCTTTTGTGTATTCATCACCCAGCACCGCAGGAAGAACTTTGCTGCTTATAAATTCAGGGTCTATGTCGTGACTCGACCTGAAATAGCCGCTGCAAAGTGTTGCAAGTACCGTCTCTGTCTGATTATCTTCCTCAGCCTTGTATAGTCTGTACATGTGAGTGTATCCCGACTTGTCTTCAACGGTTACAGTTGCAGAATCTGCATCGCTGGATATAGGCACTTCACTTCTTACCCCGTCTCCCAGGTTAAAGTCTACTGTACTGCTGTCTGCAGGATCGGTGAATCCTTCATCAACCTGATCATCATCATCTGTATCATACAGCTCGATATCTATAATCTTTGCCGTAGCACTGGCATCTTCTTTGAAAATGTAATTGGCGTCCACTCTTACATCCAGCCCTGACAGTCTTACATCGGAGCTGTACTGCCACATGTAATACTCGCCCTTGTACGTAGGTGCACTGCCGTCTCTCGGATACTGTGCAAGCCACACCTTGTACTTGTCCTGCAGCACCTGATAATCAAGATAATTATCAAGCGTTGCTCTGTTGGCATATATCATTGGGTCATATCCGGCATCAGCAACCACGTCAAGGAAAGCGCTGCACATTTCTGTACATCCGTCTACACCAATCTGCCGCATCTTGCTGTATGTAAGTCTGCCGTTCCTGTTTGACTCGAAGTCCAGCACTGCCTGCAGGGTAATCATGTCTCTGTAAGGCTCGATTAAATCAACGAAATATTCAGCTTCATCTACTGCTTCTTCCTTGGTTACTGCAGCTGAATAATAGTATACTCCCACTTCAAGGCCGGCTTCCGAAGCATTGCGAATATTCTCTTTGAAGCGCTTGTCCTCTTTGTGTTCAAGACTTCTGTAGCTTGAATAACCGGCTCTGATGATTACAGCGTCAACGCCGCTCTCATGAATCTTTTTCCAGTCAGAAGGGGAAATATCCTTCTGCCATCTTGAAATGTCAAGGCAGTTGATAACCTGATATCCCTTCTTGTATTTGTCCGGAATTTCCACTCCCTTGAGTTTTGTTGTTGCTCCGAAACTCTGTACGCTGTGTGATAGAGCCATAATCACAGCAAGCAAAATTATTGTAATTGTCCTAATTCTTCTTATACCACATACCATAAATAGTATGATACTACACAAATATGAACAGAATGTGTAGAAACAAAAAGTTTCAGACCAATCGACCTGAAACTTTGAGCATTTATTCAACCAATGATTCAACTATTGTCCTGAGTTCTTTGACTTTGATGTCAGACCCTGTGCCTCCGCTCATATCTCCTGTATAAATAAGCTCCATTTCGTTTCCTGTTGTATTCTCTCCCAGGAAGTGCAGCTTAGCGCCTGTGATATCAAAATTGTAGTAACGTCCTTCTGAATTGAACTGCACTGTAGTGCTGTCCTCAGAAATTGTAATGTAATTAATTCTGCCCACCATCACTTTATTAGCGTTGTCGGCGGCTTCCTCGTTCGTATCGGCAGTATCGGCGGCTTCATCTGCCGGTTCTTCAATCTTGTCAGGTTTTTTCCCGGACAGGCAGCTGCTTAGGATACAATAGGATTTGCCATCGTATTCGACTCTGCTCCATCCGTCATTGCCGATGCCTGTTCTTTTAAGTGCAGTACCTTCCTTTACAGAAACCGCAACCTCAGTTGCATGGCTGCTTCCCTCTCTCAAATTGGCCGGAAGCTTAGTCCACACCTTTTCATTGACCTGCTCAACATCCACATCAGTCTTGGCAGTATCCTTCTTGAGCGCTTCTTCGTATACGGAGCATACATAGGCATTTCGAGTGTCACTGCCGTTAATTTCTCCCATATATGTGATAATCAGGCTGTTACCGATTTTGATGCCCTCAGAATAATGTCTTTCGGCTTCAGATACGTCAAATCTTAAATCCTGATTTCCGTCATTGACAGTTATCTGGCTTCTCGTGCTGACAATATCCACAAGCTGTCCTTTGAGAGTCTTCTCCTCAGCCGGCTGTATTGCCATGTTGGTAACCTTGCAGTCGCTAGCGCTGTCTCCGTTGATTTTGCCTGTATAGGTAATGATTGCAACATCGCCTGCATCTTCACCCAGTTCCATGTCACGATTGTCAAAGTTCTGCACGTCTATGCCTTCGTAGTTAAACGTCAGGCTCTCGTCGCCTTTCTGTATAACAATTGTCGTTCCGTCAGCATCAATGACGCTTCCTGTTATTTCGTGACTGTATGTCCTGGAGTCAGTCTCCTTCTTCTCACCGCAGGCACCAAGAGAAAGTGCCATGACAGCCGCCAGAACAACAGCCCACGCTCTCTTATGTTTCATCTTACAGTTCCCCTTTTAATTATTTGCTTTCTCTATTACAGCATCTACCGCATCAATGAATATTTTCCTGACTCCGCCATGCTCCAGGGCATCCACGCCGCATATTGTAGTGCCTCCAGGGGAGCAGACATTATCCTTAAGAACTCCCGGATGAGTCCCTGTTTCAAGCTGAAGCTTGGCTGAGCCGAGTATCATCTGTGATGCCAGCTTGTATGATAACTCCCTGGATAATCCGTATTTCACTCCGGCATCTCCCAGCGCCTCAATTACAAGATCTATGAAAGCCGGACCACAGCCTGCTATTGCCATTCCTGCAGGCTGCAGGGCTGAAGGGATTTCAACAACTGTTCCGAGACATGACATGGTATCCATAAGCCAGGCTCTGTCGTCAGCATCCCATGTGTTTTCTGTTTCAAACATGAGCACACCTTCACCAACCATCGCCGGAGTATTCGGCATAACGCACTGGACTATTGCCTGTTCCCCCAAAAGGGCAAGGTATTTATCCAGGTTCCATCCTGCTGCTATTGAAATCAGAGGTTTATTGCGTGCCGCATCTCCAAGCTCCGCCATAACCTGTTCAATCTGATACGGCTTGCATGCTGCAATGAGTACATCTGACTTTCCGACAAGTTCATTAAGACTTCCGCATGCTGTGAATCCTATTTTTGATGAATTATCTGCCAGTTTATCCTGGTTTGGTGCATATGCATATATATTACTGCTCTTAACCTTGCCTCCATTAATCATTCCGGAAGCAATTGCCTGAGCCATGTTGCCCATTCCGATGAATCCAATTGTTTTCATAATTCCTCCAGTTCTTTTGCTCTATTTGATATTATAAGATTTCAGGTCATTACGGTCAACAACAGACAGTAAGTCATATTATGCAAAAGGCCGGGCATCATAAGACACCCGGCCAATTAATTCACATATTAAATTGGGTTCAGTGAACGCTGATTTACATCAGCCCTGCTTTATTTTATGCTGCCGATTCATTCCTGCCGAAACGCTTCTTCATTACGAAGAGTGTAAGTGCTACGAGAATGATACCGAACGGCAGACATATAACTGCACTCTTGACGATTCCTGCGAGAATATATGTTATGAAGGAAATCGCAGCAACTGTTATGGCATATGGAAGCTGTGTTGATACGTGCTCAACGTGGTCACACTGTGCTCCGGCAGATGCCATGATTGTAGTATCTGAAATTGGTGAGCAGTGGTCTCCGCAAACAGCACCGGCCATGCATGCTGAGATTGAAATAATCATCATCTGAGGATCTGTGCCCTGGAATACGCTTACAACGATTGGAATAAGAATTCCGAATGTTCCCCATGACGTACCTGTTGAGAATGCCAGGAAGCATGCAATTACGAAGATGATTGCAGGGAGCAGGAATGCGAATCCCTGTGCGTTGCTCTGTACAATTCCGCTTACGAATTCCTTGGCGCCAAGACTGTCTGTCATAGCCTTGAGTGTCCATGCGAATGTTAATATCAGAATTGCAGGAACCATGGCGTTGAAACCTTCAACCAGGCTGGACATGCTGTCCTTGAAGCTTATAACTCTCCTTGCAAGAAGGAAAATGATTGTAATGATAACTGCGATTGATGAGCCGATAACAAGACCCACTGAAGCATCACTGTTAGCGAATGCACTTACGAAACTTTCACCTGAGAAGAACCCGCCTGTATAAATCATGCCGCATACGCACGCAACAATCAGAACAACGATAGGGAGAATCAGATCGATAACCTTGCCCTTTGCCAGATTTTCATCTTTAGCTTCTTCCTTCTTCTCCAGAATCTCTGCGATTGCTTCTCTCTCATCCCTTGCCATTGGACCGTAGTCAACTCTTGTAACTACTATGCCTATCATGAATACCAGTGTGAAGAGAGCATAGAAGTTATATGGAATTGCACTGATGAACAGAGTCAGACCGTCAGTTCCGTCTACGAAACCTGTTACTGCTGCAGCCCATGATGAAATAGGTGCGATAATGCAGATTGGCGCAGCTGTTGAGTCAATCAGATAAGCCAGCTTAGCTCTGGAAATGTTGTGCTCGCGTGCTACAGGTGACATAACGCTTCCTACTGTGAGACAGTTGAAATAGTCATCGACGAAGATGATGCATCCAAGCAGGATAGTAACCAGCTGTGCTCCTACACGACTCTTGATATGGGTCATTGCCCACTTACCGAAAGCAGCCGAGCCGCCGGCCTTGTTAAGCAGACATACCATTGCCCCCAGCAGAACAAGGAATATGAGAATGCCCACATTCCAGCTGTCCGAAAGCACTGAAACGAAACCATCGCTAATAACGTGATTCATGGCACCGACAGGGCTGCCGGAAGCGAAGAAGAATCCTCCGATAACGATACCTATGAATAATGAGCTGTACACTTCTTTAGTAATGAGTGCCAGGATGATGGCAACCAAAGGTGGTACAAGCGCCCAAAAAGTTCCAACCATAACTATTAATCTCCTCTCAAAAAAATAACAATGCAAATCTTGTGTGCTACACAATTTTACATTGTTATTCATCGTCTATCAATCTTTAGTTGCTGTTTAGCGACACTGGTTTGCTATTTAGGTTGCTGACTTTGCAGCTAAATATTGTAGTACCAGGTTTCCTCCTGATCGAGCTCGTCAAGACGGCTGGTTTTCCTGTCACCTTTTCTGTATTCCTGTTCCTGATTCTTGGCTGTAACAACAGTATCCCTCGGAACAGAACTTGTAATAAACACGTTACCGCCTATTATGCAGTTCTCTCCGATAACTGTGTTGCCTCCCAGAACCGATGCCCCTGAATAAATGGTAACATTGTCTTCAATGGTTGGGTGTCGCTGCACTCCATGGAGTTTCTGCCCCGCTTTAGTGGAAAGAGCGCCCAATGTAACCCCCTGATACAGTTTCACGTGCTCACCGATTATCGTTGTCTCACCGATAACAACACCTGTGCAGTGGTCTATGAAGAAATACTTTCCCATGGTAGCTCCGGGATGAATATCAGTACCCGTTTCAGAATGTGCGTACTCTGTCATCAGTCTCGGCAGTACGGGAACCTTCATCAGATACAGTTCATGAGCCAGTCGCGCCACAGTAATGACAAACATTCCCGGATATGCCAGAATCACTTCCTCCTTGCTTCCTGCTGCAGGGTCGCCGTCAAATGCAGCCTGCAGATCAGTATCAACATATTCTCTTATCATCGGAAGTTTTTCAAAAAACTTTTTGCATATGAAATAAGCCTGTTCATCAGCGTCTTCACGGCTGAGCCTGTTGCCTTCCCTGTTGAAATTCAGAGCCAGCGAAACCTGCTTATGCAGTCTGTAAAAAATGTCCTCAGTTACCGCCGCGAAATTTAAATCTGTATTGTAAATTCTGAACGTCTTATCTCTGAAATAACCGGGGAACACAATCTGCAGCAGCCTGTGCACCAGATCCTGAACTTCTGCCTTGTCAGGCTTGTTGTACATGTCAACATGATCGATAAACTTGTCGCCTTTGTAATCTTCGAGGAGAGCCTCTACAATTTTACCGGCTTCAATCTCCGGATTGAATTTACCCATTTTTAAGCACCTCTATTCCTATGAGCTAAGTAGAATTATATACTCATAACTATAGTTTGACAAGCCTATGAACTGCGGCTGTACAATTAGCCTTCCAGCAGTCCCTGCAACCTGCCAAGTCTTCTGATAACCTCATCCAGAGTTTCCTTCTGACGAGCGAAATGGAATCTGATTAGATTATTTACTTCCTCCCTGAAGAAGCTTGAGCCGGGTACTGCAGCTACACCTGTATTGATAATCAGCCATTCACAGAATTCCAGGTCGCTCATGCCGCTGAACTGCGGCAGTGCCAGGAAATCACTGATATCAACCATAACAAAATATGTGCCCTCCGGAACGTTGTGCTTAAGACCGATACTGTCAAGACCTGCGCAGAAATAGTCGCGCTTTTCTTTGTAAGTCCTGTTCAGTTCTTCATAATATGATTCAGGCATGTTAAGTCCGGCACATGCAGCTTCCTGAAGCGGAGCAGGTGCTCCTACAGTAAGAAAGTCATGAACCTTTCTTACACCTTCTATAACATCCTCAGGCGCCACAACGTATCCCAGACGCCATCCGGTAATTGAATATGTCTTGCTCAGCGAGTTACATGTGATCGTATGCTCCCACATGCCCGGAAGAGCTGCCATGTATACGTGCTCCGCAGGTTCGTAAACAAGGTGCTCGTAAACTTCATCGGTTACAGCGAAAGCATCGTACTTAATGCAAAGCTCTCCGATAGCCATAAGTTCATCTCGCGTGAACACTTTGCCGCACGGATTTGAAGGATTACAGATTACGATTGCCTTGGCACCTGCCTTGAATCCTTCTTCGATGAGATTTATGTCAAAATTGTATTCAGGCGGTACCAGCGGAATGTAAATCGGTTCTGCTCCTGACAGAATGGCATCTGCACCGTAGTTCTCATAAAACGGAGAAAATACCATTACTTTGTCGCCGGGATTCACAATTGTCATCATTGTTGCCATCATGGATTCTGTACCGCCGCATGTTACACAGATCTGAGTTTCAGGGTCTATTTCAAGGCCTGAAGTCCTTCCCTGCTTGCGTGCGATAGCCTCAAGGATATTAGGGTCACCGTAAGTCACTGAATACTGGTGAGGTCCCTCATAAGCCACCTCTGCAAGTCTGTCCATCATTTCCTTAGGCGGATCGAAATCGGGGAATCCCTGAGAGAGATTAATTGCCCCGTGCTCATCGCTTATTCTTGTCATTCTTCGGATTACCGAATCCGTGAATGTTCCTACTCTTCTGCTTAATTCTGGCATGTTTGCCTCCTATCATGTTCTATTTATCTTCTTTGAGCCATTTGAACAGTCCCGCCAGCATTCCAATTATTATGAACATAAACGGAATCGAAAGAACTATGCATATGGTCTTGATTGCTTTGAATTCTGCACCTGTAAACAGGAATGCCATTGGAATCAGCACCAGCACTACGCACATTGCCATTCTGAAAGCAGTGTTCGGATTGCCGTCCTTATCCAGCGAACTTGAACCTGCCGCCGCTATTGCGAAAGATGCAGAGTCCAGGGATGTTGCCAGGAATCCTATTGTAACCAGAGCGAATGCTACCGGAAGCACAACAGATCCCAGCGGCAGTGTGCCCAGAAGTTCCATTAGACCTTCCTGCATGTTTTCCGCTCTGGACAGCTCATACTGTCCCGTCAGTTCTGCGTTCAGTCCGAAGCTTCCATTGATACCGAAAATAATCCAGGTTCCTATGCTGATTCCGCCAAGACAGCTGAGAATCAGAGAACGGATTGTTCTGCCTCTGGATATCTTGGTAATGAAAATTCCCATCAGCGCAGCATAATTGAATGCCAGAGTAAACAGGAAAATTGTGTTCAGTTCCGGGAATCCGCTGTTGCCGATCGGATCTGTATACAGGCTCATGTCAACGTAGTTTGATAACATTTTACCACAGCTGTATGTGAAATTCTTAATAATGAATCCTGTCGGACCGCATATGAATATGAATGCCATAATCAGTATTGCCAGGTAAATAGTCATGTCGCTGAGCCGCTTCATACCCTTCTTCACTCCCACAAATGAGGTGAGTGTAAATACAGCGCCGACTATCAGAAGCACCACAAGATTGATTCCGAAGGATGTTTCCACTCCGAACACTTTGGAAATCGCAGCCGAAATAATCGGCACACCTACTCCCATTGATACTACGCCTACACCGCCGATTACGCTGAGAATTGTCAGTCCGTCTATGATTCTGCCCAGAATTCTCTTGTATCTGAAATCACCCATCATGGCTTCGCATATGGCGCTTACCCTTAGATGCGGCACCTTTTTCACATAATACCCGTAGGCCATGCATACACCGATAAGAACGAATATTACCTGCACTGAGAATCCCCAGTGAAAAAATGCATAAGCCAGTGAGTATTCTGCCGCTTCCTGCGAGTACGGTTCAATGCCGAATGCCGGATCTGCCAGATAAAATGACCACTCCACGAAGGAGTAGTACACTGCTGTGGCCGCCAGTGCTGCGCACATCATCATCGCTATGTAGCTGAACATAGAGTATTCAGGGTCACCATCCCCCAGTTTGATACTGCCGTATCTGCTGAAAGCCAGAAACAGGCATATGAACAGACCGATGAATACAAACCACAGAATCGGAACGCCGAATACCGCTGTGGCGTAATCAAATATTGCATTAACTGCTCCGAGAGTTTCGTCCGGCTTGACGATAACCAGTATTACAAAAGCTGCAATCAGCGCTACGCAGGTTACTGATATAGGCTTGTCAACGACTGCCCTGCTCTGATTTGTATCTTTTAATTTCTCCATTCATTACTCCTTACTCAGTCAGCGAACTGCACCAGAAGCCTGCATCTGTGCGATTTTTTCTTCTGTATAGCCTAGTGATCTGAGAACCTCTACTGTATCCTGACCGATAGCTCCGGACGGTGTATATCCACGTCTTCCGAGGCTGCTGAAGGTAACAGGAGGATTAGGCATCATGACTGTTGTACGATCCTCATCATTATACTCTACAGGAACAACGTATTCGTTGGCAATTGCCTGAGGGTCACTGCTCACCTCACATGACTGAGTCATTATCTCTGAAGCTACATTGTTGGCGCTGAAGAAGTCACGCCACTCCTGCGCTGTCTTCTGCTTGAAAATTTCATTGCAGCGTTCTATTGATTCAACGATGGCGTCCGTGGCATGAAGTGTCTCTACACTTTCATATCGCGGGTCATCGATAATATCTTCAATCCCCAGAAGGCGCGCAAATTTTTCTTTGTCGGCCTGATATTCATTGCAGAATACACCAATCCATCTGCCGTCCCTGCAGCAGTAAGTCTGGCTGAACGGGTCAGTCGGACGGAATGGGTCAGGGTTGAGGTGCTTTCTCTCAAACTGGGTCTGAACAACACCGATGGCATTGCACCAGATACCGTTGGCATAGAGTGATGTCTCCACTTTGGTTCCCTCTCCCGTCTGTGTTCTGGCGAAGAGAGCCATCAGAATTCCCGAGAAAAATGACGAACTTGTAACCATGTCCCCGAATGCATATGTAGGCACCATAGGGAATGAGCCTTCAGTCTCCCAGTCAGCAAGCGGACCTGAACGAAGCCAGAAAGCGCTGATATCAAATCCGGGATCGGCCGCACTTGGTCCCTTCTCTCCGTATCCGCTCAGGTGGGCATATATGAGACCCGGATTCATCGCCTTGAGAGTCTCGTAGTCAAGGCCGTTGCGAACCAGAGATTTCTCACGAACATTGGTGATAAAAACATCCGCATCCTTTATCAGTTCCAGCAGTATCTGCTTACCTTCCTCG
>JALEUQ010000031.1 GCA_022780965.1 Clostridiales bacterium | reverse complement strand
GAATGAGCCTGGCGATGAAGAGAGTGAGACAGCACAAAGGCCTCGGAGAATTCCTGTCAAGCGGCATCAAGAATTCTGCGAACATGTGGTTTGGTGTTCTGCCTACTGTTATGTGTATCGGTACTCTGGCACTGCTGCTTGCCAACTACACATCAGTCTTCCAGGTGATGGGCATTCCTTTCAGACCGCTCATGGAAGTAATGGGTGTGCCTGATGTTAATGATGCTGCATCAACAATGATAATCGGATTCGTAGACATGTTTACACCTTCGATTCTCATTGCAGGATCGGGAGCATGTGCCATGACCAAGTTTATTGTTGCGGTCATTTCTGTTACGCAGGTTCTGTATCTGTCGGAGGTGGGCGGCCTTATTATGGCTTCCAAGCTGCCGCTTAACATTATTGAACTGTTTGTAATTTTTCTTGAGCGAACGCTGATAAGCATTCTGATTGTATGTCCGATTGCGCATCTTATATTCTAGGAACTGATATATGGGCCTAAAGTACAGATTTAGGGAAAAGAATAGAGTGCAGCGGGAACGGCATTTGACCTGGAGGTCTTGTTTCCTGCCTGCACTCTTTTTGCATCATTACCTATGCCGGCTTACAACTGTTTGCGAATTGCGTACATTACTTTGATATAGTTCTCAGGATTGTCGATGATCAGTCTGCAAAGGTCGGCAGAACTGGCAGCACGGGCAAGCTCTGAGAAATCGGGCTTTTTAGGGTGGAGCATCTCGTTGAGCTGTATTTCAATATCACTGTAGCTGATTCCACTGCCTTCGATTTTGTATTCTGTTTCAGATCCATTTGAAGGCTCAGGTCCTGAATCATTTGTTTCACCGGATTCGTCAGCACTGATACCGGAACCGGTGTCTGTCGATGCAGGGTGCTCAACAATGATTTCACCTGAATCATCGACAATCGTCACATCCATGAATTCCAGTGCTTCGCAAATGGCATCAATATCGTCGTCGTTGTAAGAGATACCGTTCATCTGGGAAAAATCCTTCACGAAATTTTGCAGAACGCTGGTCTTAAGTTCCTTGTATTTAAATATGTTAAGCTGTACATCCAGATTGTTGATAATCTGAAGATTTTTGTCATATGATTTAGTCATATATTATCCTTTCCGCGTGTGTACGCATGGCCGTTCATATTTGCTGTCTACTATTCTAACACATTTCATGTCACGTGACTCTCCTGTGGGAATACTTTTATTGACATAGCCGTTCGACTATTTTATACTTTAATTGAAATAAATTGTGCCGTTCGGCTATATTATATACTCTTAGTACAAAATATAGTCGTTCAACTATACAATTGAGAGAGGATATAAGAGATGAAAGTAAACTCCGCCGCAGACTTTGGATTAATGATAAGAAAAAGGAGAAAAGAACTTGGATATACACAAGGATACATTGCCGAGTATACAGGGTTAAGCGCCAGTTTCATTTCAAACCTGGAAAATGGTAAAGAAACTGCGGAAATAGGCAAGGCAATATATCTGTGCAACCTGCTGGGAATGGACATTACCGTGTGCAATAGGGGGGAGTAATATGAGAAAATTGGATGTATTTATTGAAATAAATGGGATACAAATTCACGCAGGCACGATTAAAGGTGACAATCCGGATAATGCGATATTTGCATATGCGCCGGAATATGTTGAGAAAAAGTATCCATCATTATCAATAAGTCTCCCTGTTGAGAAGAATGATTTCAGTCCGGAAGACACGCGTAATTTTTTTGAAGGGCTGCTTCCTGAAGGATTTGCAAGGAAATCAGTAGCTAAATGGATTCATGCGGAAGAAGAAGACTATTTGACTGTTCTTGAGGTGTTAGGGGCGGAATGTCTCGGGGCAATAAGAGTAGGTGACGAGGCTGAAAGCGGCAGTTACGTTGAACTGACCATGGATGAAGTAAAATCACTGGCAAGAGAAGGTGTATCCAAATCAACCGAAATGATAACAGAGGCGCACCTGTCTTTGACCGGAGCATCCGGAAAAGTCGGTTTGTACTATGATGAAAGTGAAGATGTATGGTATAAACCAATCGGAAGTGCACCTAGCACACACATTGTTAAACAAAGTCATGTCAGGCTGTCAGGAATCGTAACGAATGAGCAGTTATCGCTTGTTACTGCAGAAAAACTGGGAATAGATATCCCGGAAAGTTTCATTATCAATGTTGGCCATGGTGGAGACGAAGATGTTCTGTTTGCAACAAAAAGATATGACAGAATTCTTAAGAATAATCACTTTGGACAAGGAATAAGCAGACCTTTGAGACTGCATCAGGAGGATTTTGCGCAGGCCCTCGGAATAGCTGCAGCAGATAAATATGAGAAAAGCGGTCAAAACTATCTTTCGAAGATATTTAATTTAATCAGGAATAACGCGTCAAATCCGATAAATGATCAGCTTAAAATGTGGGATATAATTGTGTATGATTTTTTTGTTGGAAATACTGATAATCACATTAAAAATATCTCGCTGTTATATTCATATGATCTTCGAAGTATCAGTCTGGCCCCTGCATATGACATAGTCAGTACTGCAATATATGAAGGAAGCAGCAGGGAAATGGCAATCGGCATTGGTGGAGAAAGAGTGATAGACAATATTGGTGAAAAGCATTTTATCGATGCAGCTTCAGAGATTGGTTTGAGCAAAAAAATTGCCATGGGGCGGTTTGATAAGATTGCCAATGAGTTTGAAAGCGCGATAAATGAAGCGTGCAAAAGAATGGAGAATGAAGGTTATCAGGACGTGAGGAAAATAAAAGAAATGATATTAAGAAAGGGCGGCTTTGGGCATATGTAATTACTCGGTCAATCTTATTTTGACACGAAAAATTCGCGCCGGGTGACGTATGGTTTCAGCCCAACGAAGTAGAGGTGACGCCTTTTGTGAAGGAAGCTTCAATGCTGGACGATATAGCCGGAGCTATTGGTAAACTGGATCTGAGCAGCATTAATGTATACAGATTCTCAGACTGCTTCGACTTCATTCCAGACAATATAAGCAAAGGAAACTGTCTTAAGTATCTGGC
>JALEUQ010000008.1 GCA_022780965.1 Clostridiales bacterium | reverse complement strand
GCAACCTTTTCTCCCAGCTGATATCTCTGCTGCAGAGTTGTTGTGATTGCTGCTGTAAGAGTTGTCTTACCGTGGTCTACGTGACCGATTGTACCGATGTTGATATGCGGTTTGTTTCTTTCGAATTTTGCTTTTGCCATTTCTATTCCTCCTCATTAAAATCACAATCATGGAGCTGTTGAGCAGACTTGAACTGCCGAACCTCCTCATTACCAATGAGGTGCTCTACCAACTGAGCTACAACAGCACACATTCGACTTGATTATATTATACTTTCCGAATGTTATCAAGCCGAAATATATTCAGCAATCTTTTTCTTTATTCTTCTGACGGCATTATCCACAGACTTGGAGGATTTGCCGGTCATTTCTGCAATATCTCTGATTTCCCTTCCCTTCATGAGCTCGTTGAGAACCTTCATCTCATACTCGCTGAAAATGTTATCGCCATTGTGAATCATGCAGTACACCAGATCTTTGATAACGAACATGTCTTCAGGACCGATGGCACTGTCATCGCGCAAAGTATCTTCTATAGTAAGGCTGTCGCTACTGCTGCCAACAGGATTACTGAGGGATACCGAATTGTTAAGTATGGTGTGTTTCTTCCTTCCTGCCGCCCTTATGGCATCGATAATCTGCCTTGAGATGCAGACACCTGCGAAAGTACCGAAACTGCTGTCTCTGTCGGCCGAGTATTGATGGATGGCTTTGAAAAGGCCTATCATTCCCTCCTGAATCACGTCCTCCTCATCTGCACCTTCAATGTAGAACATTCTGGACTTGAGCCTTACAGTTTCCTTATATTTACGCATGAGATCCTCTTCAGCTGCCAGATCGCCCTTTTGTGCTCTTGCAGCCAGCACCTCGTCCGAAACACTCATATCTAACCTCGCTTTATCTTGAACCTTTCCTCATAAGCTACAGGCTTCGCTGCCTTACCACTTCATACATGAGTATGGCCGCTGCATTGGATGCGTTAAGTGACGTAATCTTCCCCTTCATTGGAATGGAAACACAGAAGTCGCACTTTTCCTTGACAAGTCTGCCGACCCCGCTTCCTTCTCCGCCTATCACTAGAGCCACAGGACCCTTAAGATTGGATTTCGTATGGGTTTCGCCGTCCATGTCAACGGCACCTACCCACAATCCGGCCTTCTGCAGTCTGGAGATTTCATTTCCGATGTTGGCCACTCTGGCGCAAAGCATATATTCCACAGCTCCCGCCGAAGTCTTGCCGACTACCTCCGTCACAGACACCGAGCGCCTTTTGGGAATGATAATTCCGTGAACTCCGGCACACTCTGCAGTTCTCATTATTGCCCCCAGATTATGCGGATCCTCAAGACCATCCAGTATGATTACGAAAGGGTCCTCACCACGTTCTTCGGCACGCGCCAGAATATCTTCTGTAGTGCAGTATCTGTAATCTGATACCACCGCTATTACACCCTGATGATTAGTGCCGCCTGCCAGCTTATCCATATGGTTTCTGTCGCTGTAATAAATGGGTATTTTCTTGTCTTTCGCCTTGCCGGCAATCTTTTGTATGGAGCCGTCCGCTCCCTTGGCGATGGTAATCTTTTCGATTTCTCTATCGCTTCTGAGGGCCTCCATTACGGCGTTCCTACCTGTTATCGTCTCTGACATATTTATAAAACCTGTATTCTGTTCCTTTGTGCTCCTGAATTTCACTCTCCCACGTTATCTTGAATCCCAGTTCATCAAGATTCGGGAAATAGCGGTCCGCCTCATACTCTGCATCTATTTTGGTAACGTAAAAAGTGTCCACGTCATCGAAAAAGAGTTCATAGGTTTCAGCACCGCCGGATATGAACACGCTATCGGTGTCATAATCTTTTACCGCTTCGAGCACTTCCTCTCTGGAATGGCATATGATGCATCCGTCATTCTCATAATCTCTGTTTCTTGTCAGAACAATGTTTGTTCTGCCGGGCAGCGGTCTGCCTCCCGGATACGTACTGAGAGTTTTGCGCCCGTATACAATAACATTGCCGATTGTCTTCTCCTTATAGTATTTAAGGTCACCCGGCAAGTGCACCAGCAGTTTCCCCTCTCTGCCGATTGCCCAGTTCCTGTCAACAACAACAATTGCGTTCATTCTGCATTTCGCTCCTTATTCTGCCGCATAGTTACGGCATGTTATCTGCCATTAACAGATATTACACTGCTACAGGAATATTCCTGATCTGCGGATTTGTCTGATAATCATCGATTATGATATCGTCAGTTGTGAAATCGTAGAAGTCCTTGATTTCCGGATTCAGTCTGAATTTCGGTGCCGGATACTGTGGTCTGGTAATCATCTCTTTGACAATATCAATATGCCTGTCGTAAATATGCGCATCCGAAATCACATGGACAAGTTCTCCCGCTTCAAGTCCCGAAACCTGTGCCAGCATGTGGGTAAGCACAGCGTACTGCACCACATTCCAGTTGTTGGCTGTCAGGATGTCCTGTGAACGCTGATTGAGAATGGCGTTGAGTCTGCTGCCTGTCACATTGAAAGTCATGCTGTAGGCA
>JALEUQ010000125.1 GCA_022780965.1 Clostridiales bacterium | reverse complement strand
TACAGAGAGCAGAGTGTGGAAAGTGTTCCAGATGCTCAGGACACTGATGATAGTTACAGTAGGAAGAATGTTTCCGAAGGCAGCGTCATTTACGGTTGCCTTGTCCATGTATGCATCCATTTTAAAGGGAAACGGCGACGTACCCTTTGGCGAGCAGATTCTGCAGCTGGGGCTGACAGCCATTGATTACGGTATTCTTCTTGGAGCATGTGCAGTATGGTTTGTCATCAGTTTCTTCCAGGAGAGGGGCGTTAAAATAAGGGATTCTCTTGCCGGCATGAGCATTGTGCCGAGATGGGTTATTCTGATAGCGGGAGTAACCGCTGTGCTGATTCTGGGAATCTACGGACCTGGGTACGATGCGGCGGCCTTCATATACAGAGGATTCTGATATAAGCATGGAATTCTGAGATCAACTTATGCGAACTGAGAGGTGTAATAAACGAAAGGCTTATAAATGAAATTTGATCTTCATTGCCATACGAAGGAAGGCTCTATCGATTCAAAGGTTTCGATAGGCGAATACATTAAAAGATACAAGGAACTTGGGTATGACGGGTTCATGATAACTGACCATAACAGTTACAAGGGATGCCTGTCGTGGCGACTGATGAATGCGCTACACAAGTATGAAAACATGGACGATTTCACAGTTCTGTGCGGCATTGAATACGACACCAAGGACGCAGGACATGTACTGGTGGTGCTTCCTGACGGAGTTTATATGCCTGTACTGAGAATCAGGGGAATGAGAGCCAAGAAACTGGCCAACATTGTGCACAGACATGGAGGCATACTTGGACTGGCACATCCTTACGGAATCCCATCATCATCGGCAATGAGCTTCAAACTGATGAATGAAAACATACTGAAGCAAATGGACTTTATTGAAGTTTTCAATACATGTGAGAGTGAACTGTCAAATAAACAGGCAGCAAAGCTGGCTGAGGAATCCAGTCTGCCCGGATTCGCCGGAACTGATGCTCACAATGCCCGTTTTATTGGCATGGCTGCTACAGAAATCGAGTGGGACATTCACTGCAATAACGACCTGATAGCCGCAGTTGGCGCTGGTGCGCCGATAAGAACAGAAGGCACCGTAAGAGAGGAAACATTAAAGGGCAGGGCCAAGGAAATGTGGTTCAGTCAGCTCGGGTACAAAATTTACAACAGAGGTCTCGGCAAAATCAAAATGCCGCAGCGCAGGTATATGATTCGCAAGATGAATAATGGGCACAAGCCTTTCTCATTCAGGAAGGCAGAGTAGTTGACGACCTTCGCAACAGTTCAACATATGGTATATTCATTGATAAATAATCACATCTGACTGCAGATTCATAGTGGTTGGGTGTGATTTTGTTGTAATATTATGGTTTTTTTTGTGTACCAGGGCGGTAGATTTAAGGTATAATGTATGATAGGTGTAAATAGACTGGAGGAATGTTCGATTGTACATGACAGGCATAGCTGCATTTGTGCTGTTCTTCATTAACGACATTAATGACTGGAAGCTGAAGAAGCGCTGGATTGGCATGTCGTTCATAGCCGGAGCTTTCCTCCTCGCAGTGTCTGCAGTGTGGATGTGCGTTCTTGGAAGCGGACATGCAGTTCTGTCAGGTATACCTGCTGCGGCAGTGTGGATTGTGTGCGCAGCTGCGATGGCTGGTGAAATATATTCTTTGTTTTTTTCTTTCAGCTGCGATGAAGCATATATGGGTGCAGGCAGTCCTGAAGAAAGATATCCGAGCACTGGCAGAATGTACGCTCTTTGCAGACATCCCGGCGTACTGTTTTTTATAATCATATATGCGGGGCTTATCCTGGTGACGAACATGTCGACGGCAGGAGGGGCATTAATGTGCACCCTTAATTTGCTGCTGATACTGTTCGAAGATACTGCAGTGTTTCCAGCAATTTTCAGGGAATACGACAGGTATAAGCAGGAGACACCGTTTCTCATTCCCAATATGAGAAGCGTCAGGAAATGTATTGTTGACTTTAGAAGGTAGATATGAGATTTCAGCAGAAAATCAGAGAAAATTCCAGCAGACAGATATGGCAGGAGTACTGCGGTTTCATGGATCTGGACATAGAATCATATATGAGCATCCAGAACAGACTCATGTCTGAACAGCTGAGGGTCTGGAGCGAATCAGGACTCGGCAGAAGCCTTCTCAAGGGTGGTTCATACAGAACCATAGATGAGTTCAGAGACAATTTCCCGCTTACAACATATGAGGATTATGCAGATATCCTTCTGGCGAAGCGAGAAAGCATGCTTCCGGACAAGCCTGTAATATGGATTCAGACCACATGGGAGGGCGGAATCAAGCCTATCAAAGTGGCACCATATACAAGAAGCATGCTGGATACATACAGACATAACCTGTCGGCACTTACAATTCTTATTTCTGCAAGAGAAAAAGGTCAGGTTAACGTTGAAAAAGGTGACCGTGTACTTTATGGCGGTGCACCTCTGCCATACATGACGGGACTGATTCCGTCGCTGCTAGATGAGGACATTGATTTCCAGTGGCTGCCAAGCAATGATACTTCCGAAGGCAGCTTCAGCAAAAGAATCAAGCAGGGTTTCAAGATGGGAATGGCAGGCGGCATAGACTATTTTTTTGCCAATGCTGCTGTTGCCAACTACATTACAGAGAGTTTCAGCGCCATGACAGGCGGAGGAATGACAGGCAGTGCTTCATCAGCATCATCGGCCTCATCAGCATCGGGCAGCAGTAAATCCGGGGGGCTTCCTGCATCGCCGCTGTTCATTGCCAGATTCCTTAAGGCTAAATACGTGGCGCGCAAGGAAAGTCGACCTATATATCCAAAAGATGTATTTAAAATAAAAGGGTTCGTGTGCACAGGCGCAGATGCGGCTCACTACAGAGAGCGTCTGACTAGAGCATGGGGCATAGATCCAATCGAAATTGCTGCAGGAACTGAGGCAACATGCATTGGCTCGGAGTCACTGCTGGAGAGAGGAATGGTGCTGTTTCCGGACGCATGCTTCTACGAGTTCATTCCGGAGCAGGAGTATGTCAGAAACATCAACGACCCGTCTTACAAACCCCAGACTGTGCTCATGAATGAGGTAACTGAAGGTGAGAACTATGAGATTGTGCTCAGCGTTCTTCACGGCGGGGCTTTCATGAGGTACAGAATCGGAGACGTGTACCACTGCGTCAGCGCTTCGCCTACGGGCAGACTGCCACGGTTCACATTCTACGACAGAGTGCCGAGCGTCATTGATATTGCAAGCTTTACACGAATTACAGAGAAAGCAATAAGTGAAGCTGTCAGATTGAGCAAACTGGGTATTGATGACTGGATTGCACGCAAGGAGTTCGACAGAAACGACAACCCGTACATGCACATGTACATAGAGATTTCTGAGGATGCCCAGGAAAACGATGTTGTAAGCAAAAGGGTTCTGACAGAGCATCTGTCCACGTATTTCAAGGCATTTGACAGTGATTACGACGATTTGAAAAAGCTGCTCAACATGGAGCCGCTCAAGATAACAGTGCTTAAACACGGCACAATCAGATCATATCAGAGAGAGATGAACAGACAGCTTCCGCGAATCAACGCAAGCGCAAGTGATCTGTCGGCACTTCTCAGATACCAGCGATAGTTATTTCATTTAAAGAGAATTCACAATGAGCAACGTACCATTCCTATACGTCAACTTAATAGCGATGTGCGGCTATGCAATAATTTTCGTATCGTTTATTGCAGCCAGGAAGACCACTGAAATCAAAGCATTTATTGCGCTGCTTACTGCATTCATGCTTTGGACGAGCGGGTCCATTCTCATGCGTCTGCAGGTGTATCCGGGCCTGGAATTCTGGTACTACGTATCGATTCTGGCCTTGTTCTGCATAGCCGATCTGACGTACATTTTCGTATGCTCATTTACCAAAACCAGAGCGACATTTACGAAAGTGCTATGGTCGATAGGTACGGTGATAATACTCATTTTCACCGCAAACGGCGTTTTCCTAAAGCCGCCGACTCCTATTGACACTGAGAGAGGCACAGTATTTGTTTATAACATGGACTGGAAGGTGGCAATACCGTATGCCTTCTTCGCATGCATTGTATTCTCAATTGCAGTAGTAATCAAGCGCAAGCGCAAAGAGACGGGAACAAGATCTCCGGGAATGACTGCAATGACGGCAGGATGCATAATAATCGCCATCGGCAATCTGCTTCAGATAATACCGGGTAACATTTTCCCGTATGACACTCTTTCGGGAATAATAACCGTGATGTTCCTTGTCTGGGCAATGTACCGCAAGAGAATGTTCAGGCTCACCCTGCTTGTGTCAAGGGGTGCGGTAGTATGTGTTGCAGTAATCATCTGTCTCTTCGCATCAGTGAACGTGGTTATTCCGCTAAGCAGTGTGCTGATCAGTAGATTCGGGTTGTCGTATGAAGCGGCGACGACAGTGATAATTCTATTTACTGTGCTGCTTGTAGCTTTGTGTTACTACGGTCTGTGCAAACTGGTCGACGCACTCTTCACGAGAGAGGAGCAGCAGAACAGACTGATTAATTCCTTCTCGCAGAAGGTTTCTCAGACTTTGGAAAGCCGAAGTATCATGGAGGCGCTTTCCAGCTCGATAATG
>JALEUQ010000121.1 GCA_022780965.1 Clostridiales bacterium | reverse complement strand
CATAGGTTACGGTTGCCCTTTGGACTTTACGGCTTTCGGCCCGCTCATCCGCTATGCAAGCCTTGGTATTAGGTTTCTGTTCGTCAGGCTACGATTTCGCTATCCCTTCTTCTCGCCTGCATCTCGCGGTGCACACCTTGGGAATCGCTATGGGGTTCGTCGGCAACTACGCCCCTTGTGGACTTTCACCACAGACTGACGGCATGCCCGTCATACCGAAAAAAAGAGAGCTGCAATTTGCAGCTCTCTTTTTTTCGTTCATCATGAATCTTAGAATTCAGGACCAGTGAACTTAACCTTGTTGCACTTAACGAACTGTCCGTCTCCACTTTCACCAACGTAGTCAACACCGTCGAATACCAGCTTACCTCTGAGGTATACTGCTTCAGGATATCCCTTGAATTCAGTGTTTTCCCATACAGTGTGATCCAGTGCACCGTGCTGGTTCTCAGCATTCTTAACAACGAACTTCTTCTTAGGATCGTAGATTACGATATCAGCATCCTTGCCAACTTCGATTGAACCCTTTCTGTCATCGATACCGAACAGCTTAGCAGGGTTAGTAGCTGAAATAGCAACTGCTTTTTCAAATGTAGTCTTACCCTTGTTAGCTTCTGACAGAATGTAAGGATACATGTTTTCGATACCTGCGCAACCATTAGGAATAGTTGTGAAGTTACCTGGAGTTCCGTCCTTCTTAGTGATTCCCCAATCCTTTTCTGACTGGAGGAATGGGCAGTGGTCAGTAGCCAGTGTGCTTACTGAACCGTTGTTGATTCCGTTCCACAGAGCATCCTGTGAAGCCTTACCCTTCATTGGAGGTGAGCATACGAAGTCTCTTGGTCTGAGTCCCAGATCAGCGTACTTCTTAGGGAATCCCTTATCTTCATCCTTGTAAACATCGCTTGTTAATGCCAGGTACTGTGGGCAAGTTTCTGCGAAGATTGGGTAACCTTCTGCTCTTGCTGCAGCAACTGCTTCAACACCCTGCTTGTTGTCCAGGTGAACGATGTACAGAGCAGCGCCTGCCATCTTAGCCAGGTTGATAGCTCTTACGTCAGCTTCTCCGGCAACGTCTTCGTTCTTTGACATGTAATGCCACCAAGCACTTGTCTTACCTTCGTTCAGGTACTTCTTAACGAGAGCGTTGTTAACGTCTCTGTTCTCAGCGTGAACGCCTACGAGAGCGCCGATCTTAGCTGCGTGCTCCAGAGTTTCATAGAACTGACCATCATCTACACCGAAATCATAAACCATGAATACCTTGAATGAAGTAACGCCTCTCTTAACGCACTCGTCCATTGATGCGAGCATTTCAGGAGTTGTAACGTCACCAACACCAATGTGGTATGAATAGTCAGCTGCTGGACCGTCTGCCTGGCAGATAGCATCTCTTCTGTCAAGAGCTGCATCCATAGTTTCGCCTACTCCCTGAAGAACGAAGTCGAATACTGTAGTAGTACCGCCGCATACAGCAGCTCTAGTTCCAGTGAAGTAGTCGTCAGTAGCAATAGTACCGCCGAAAGGCATAGCCAGATGAGTATGTCCGTCGATAGCACCAGGGAGAACCAGTTTGCCCTTAGCATCAACAACCTGAGCTCCCTTCTCAGCCTTTAAATTTGCACCGATTGCTGAAATCTTGCCTTTTGTTACTGCAACGTCAGCTTTGATTGTGCTTGTAGCTGTTACGACTTTTCCGCCTTTAATTAATAAATCCATAACTTAATCCTCCTTTAGCGAAAGCTGTGATAAAAGTAGAAGCCTTTGGGTCACAAAGGCTCCTACGTTTTTTATATAAAGTTATTTAAGACTTTATTATTTACGGGCTCAAATTATTCAGCCTGTGTAAATGCTTCGTGCTCTTCCTCTGTTACGTATGAGTTTCCAGCCAGGCTTGTCTTCATCAGGATGATGTAAACAACGAAGCCTACTACGAATGACCATACATAGTTGATTGAGTTAACAACTGTGATGAATGATCCGCCAACGCCGAAGTATGGAAGCAGTGGCAGGATAAATGCAGCAACCCAAGCGATGATTGCAGCCCAGTTGATACCGTTTGAATACCAGTATCTGCCTTCTGGTCCCTTGAACAGATCTGCAACGTCGATTCTTCTCTTCTTAACGAAGAAGTAGTCAGCGATGAAGATAGCAGCGATTGGAGCCAGGATAGTACCGTAAGCGTTCATCCAAGTGAAGTATGCAGCACCGGAACCATAAATCCACCATGCCTGCAGAATGAAGAATGCGATGCAGATAGTGATAACAACGCCCTTCTTGTATGAGATTCTCTTAGGGTTGATGTTTGAAATTCCGTTTGCAGGAGCAACTACGTTAGCAGCTACGCAAGTAGTTACTGTAGCAGCAATTGTACCAAGAGCAGCTATGAATACGATAATCTTGTTGTCCAGTGCGTAGAGTACGCCTGTTGGGTCGAACATAGCTTCGCCGAATGCCAGCTTAGTTGCCTGAGCATAGTAAGCACCAACGAATGCGCAGAATGCCATTGGAAGAGGCATACCAAACATCTGACCCTTGAACTGAGCTGACTGTGACTTAGCATATCTTGAGAAGTCAGGAATGTTAAGTGCCATTGTAGCCCAGAATGCGATATTACCCATCAGAGCTGAGAGGTAAACGAATGTCATTCCTCCGTTAGCTTCGATAAGAGCATAGTCGTTAGGCTGTGACATTACACTGCCAGCACCTTCTGGAACGATTGACTTTGACCAGAGGAGCAGCGCGAGCATTACAGCGATAAGCAGTGGACCACCGATGTTCTGGATCCATTTGATCTGGTCCATACCAGTGTAAGCAACCCAGCCGATGAAGATGATGAAGATTACATATCCAACGAACTGTGATACGCCTGCAGTCTGCATGCCGCCCCATGAAGGAAGCTGCATAGTCCATGATGCATCAGCGAACTTGCTAGCGAAGCATCCGATGATAGCACCAACAGCGCCGCCGCCTACCCATGCCTGTACTGAAGTCCATCCGCAGGCAGTGAGTGCTCTCAGGAGAGCTGGAACCTGAGCACCGAGAGTACCGAATGTCAGTCTAGCGAAGAGTGGGAATGGGATACCATACTTAGTACCAATCTGTGAGTTCAGCTGGATTGGAATAAGGATGATGATGTTACCAAGAGCTACGTTTAAAATTGAGAGCCATGGTGATACACCCATACCGATCAGGCCTGATGCCAGTGATAATGATGGAATACAGATTGACATACCAACCCACAGCATTGTGATACTGTATGTTGTCCATGTTCTTTCTGCAACTGTTGTTGGGGAAAGGTCTTCATTGTAGTACTTTGATGAAGCCAGTTCCGCACGAGCCGCTTCTGATAATTCAAAGAGCCCGTTTTTCTCAACCTGTGTATAAGTTGACATAAAACACCTCCATAAAGAATTGAATTATAATTATTACAACAGTAATTATACATTAATTTCTATCGGTTGTAACTAGTTTTTTATCATTTTTTGTATATATTCTGACAATTGCGAATACATGCATTATGGAACCGTTGCAATCACTAGTTTCAAGAAACTGGCGCCGGAAATCTTTTTTAAAAAAATTTTAACTTCGCTGTCATATTTACATTTTTCCTACTTATTTATATAATAAAACCATTGGAGGCCTAAAAATGACTATTTCAAAGACAAAAATACAGGAAATTTTAGATAATCTTAATGCAGAATATCCCGATGCAGGGTGCGCACTGGACCACAAAAACGTCTTCGAACTGACGATTGCGGTGGCACTTTCGGCGCAGACTACAGACAAAAGCGTCAACAAAGTCACACCCGCACTTTTCGCTGCATATCCCACCCCTGAAGCCCTTGCCAAGGCCGACGAAAACGACATAATTCAGCTGATTAGAACCATCGGCATGTACAAAACCAAGTCCAGAAACATCATTGCTCTGGCACGTAAACTGGTTACAGACTTTGACGGCGTGGTTCCCGGCAGCTACGATGCCCTCATCACCCTCCCCGGTGTTGGACGCAAAACAGCCAACGTGGTGCTGGCTGAAGGGTTCGGAGAACAGCACATTGCAGTAGACACGCACGTTTTTCGCGTCACCAACCGTATAGGGATTGTATGTGAGAAAGACGTGCTCAAGACAGAGCTTGCACTCATGAAGGCACTGCCCGAAAACATGTGGACAAGAGCTCACCATCTTTTCATCTTTCACGGCCGCAACTGCTGCAGTGCCAGGAAACCTGCCTGCGACAGATGTCCCATTGCTCACATTTGCAAAAGGGTGGACGTTGACTGATAATATGTGATAAAATTGTCTGCGGAATTTGGCTGTTTAAGTGATTATTTTAAGTTAAACGATTATTAAGAAAGGAGCAGTCTTCGGACTGACAATATCATGGATTACAACAGACTTGCGGAACTGCTGTTCCCTTCAATTGATAAAACGCCTGAAGATTACGAGGCCATGTACCCTGAACGCGACCTGCCTGAAGGAGCCAAGGTGACTCGTCTGGGCCCAAGCCCGACAGGTTTCATTCATCTGGGCAATCTTTACGGTGCGCTCATCGATGAACGTCTGGCACACCAGTCCGGCGGAACTTTTTATCTCAGAATTGAGGACACTGACGACAAAAGGTATGTGGAAGGCGCTGTAGAGACAGTAATTTCATCTCTCCGTTTCTTCGGCATAAACTTCGACGAGGGTGCTTCTGAAGATGGAGACAAAGGCGCTTACGGGCCTTATTACCAGAGCAACAGAGGCGAGATTTACCAGTGTTTCGTTAAAAAGCTGGTGCAGGAAGGCAAGGCCTACCCTTGTTTCCTGACAGAGGACGAGCTGGCTGAAATCAGAGCCGAACAGGAATCCGCCAAGGTTACAACCGGCATCTACGGTGAATATGCCTCCAAGAGCCGAAATCTGACATATGAGGAAATCGAAGCTAACATTAATGAAGGCAAGCCGTACGTAATCAGACTTAAGTCAACCGGTACCGGCAATGTTCCTTCGGAGGAGCTCAAATACATAAAGGTTGAGGATGCAATCAGAGGCACTGTTTCAATGCCCGAAAACTTCCAGGACGTGGTTATCCTCAAAGCTACAGGCATTCCAACTTACCACTTCGCCCATGTTGTTGATGACCATCTCATGAGGACAACTCACGTGGTACGAGGCGAAGAATGGCTCATGTCTCTGCCGATACACGTGGAACTTTTTGAAAAGATGGGATGGGAACCTCCAACTTACTGCCACACTGCAGTTCTCATGAAAATCGACGACGAAAACGGCAATAAGCGCAAGCTGAGCAAGCGTAAGGATCCTGAGCTTTCGCTGGACTACTACAGGAATGAGGGCTATCATCCGGAGGCAGTCAAAGAGTATCTGCTGACCATTCTCAACTCAAACTTCGAGGAATGGCGCATGGCAAATCCTGACACACCTGCAGACCAGTTCCTGTTTACAACCGATAAAATGAGCAGCGGCGGCGCACTCTTTGATCTGAATAAGCTGAACGATGTTTCCAAGGATGTGCTCCTGAAGATACCTGCTGCAGAGCTTACCAAGTTCATGATTGAGTGGGCCAGAGAATTCAGACCTGAAATCCTGCCTCTCTTCGAGTCGGACCCTGAATATCTGACACGTATTCTGGATTTAGGAAGAGACGGCAAGAAGCCTCGTAAGGATCTGATTTATGCTAAGCAGATTTTTGAGTTCATCAGCTATTTCTACGATGATTATTTCAGAATTGAAGCTACGATTCCGGAGAATGTCAGCGATGAGGACGCTGTTGAGATTCTCACAAGGTATCTTGAGACTTACGACCACAGCGATGACCAAAGCCAGTGGTTTGAGAAGATTCGCCAGATTGCCGACAGCATGGGGTACGCCCTCAGACCTAAGGATTACAAAAAGAATCCGGATGACTACAAGGGTCACGTCGGTCATGTGAGCGAGGTTATCAGAATCGCCATCATGGGAAGAAGCCAGTCTCCTGACGTCTGGGAAATTCAGCAGATTCTCGGTGAGGAAAGGACTGTAGAGCGTGTTAAGGCGCTGATAGTTTAATAGGGAATATACTAAGAGAGCAGCCGCGGCTGCTCTCTTGCTGATTTTGCATTATTATTCTATTTCCTATACCTGCCAGCTATGCAGATACTCTTCCTGTTCCGGCGTAAGCCTGTCAATTTCAATGCCCCAGGCTTCCAGTCTGCGTCTGGCGATGATGTCGTCGATTTCACCGGAAACGTCGATTACTTTGTTCTTCAGCTTCTTGTAATTGTTTTTGATGTAAAGAGCGGACATGGCCTGCACAGCGAAGCTCAGGTCCATGATTTCTGCC
>JALEUQ010000055.1 GCA_022780965.1 Clostridiales bacterium | reverse complement strand
CTGCTTGTGGAGCTTGACCTTTTCATGGCCAAGGGCAGACTGAGCCTTGAGATGGACGGTGAAGAGCCTCAAATCAGCGAGGAAGGAATACTCAGACTGAGACAGGCGGCTCATCCCCTCATAGACAAGAAGAAAGTAGTGCCGATTAACCTGGAACTGGGAGAGAATTACAAGACTCTGGTGATTACAGGACCCAACACAGGCGGCAAGACTGTAACCCTGAAGACAGCAGGACTTCTCAGTCTCATGGCGCAGACAGGACTTCACATACCGGCGGCGCCGGGAAGCTGCATACCCGTGTACAGGCAGATTTTCGCAGATATCGGAGATGAACAGAGCATCGAGCAGAGCCTTTCGACTTTCTCGTCTCACATGATAAATATTGTGGATATTGTTGAGGAGGCAGGCGAAGACAGTCTGATACTGCTGGACGAGCTGGGTGCAGGAACCGACCCGACAGAAGGTGCGGCACTTGCCATAGCCATACTGGAGAAGCTGGCGGCTGCAGGAGCAGCATCGATTGCAACCACTCATTATACAGAACTTAAGAAGTATGCCATCTCCACTGAAGGCGTAGAGAACGCATCAATGGAGTTTGATATAGAGACTTTGAGCCCTACATACAGACTGACCATCGGAATACCCGGCAAGTCAAACGCCTTCGAGATTTCCAGGAAACTGGGCCTGGGAAACGAGATAATTGACAGAGCCGGCAGTCTGCTGGAAGCAGGAGACATTGCTTTCGAAGATGTGATTACATCCATTGAGGATGATAAGAAGCGGGCAGAAGCTGAGAGAGACGAGGCCATCGCCATCAACATTCAGATGAAAGAGATGCGTGCTGAGCTTGAGGCCGAGCGGGAGAAATTCCGTGCGCGCAAGGCGAAGATGATGGAGAAGGCCAAGGAAGAGGCAAGAGAGATAGTAAGAGAGGCCAGAGAAACTTCAGATGAAGTGAGAGCCGAACTTAAGGAACTTGCCAGAGTGGAGAGCCTGGGCGAGAGAAATCAGGTTTTCGAGAAGAACAGACGAAGGCTCAAGGAATTGGAGAAGAAGAACAGAACGGTCATCAAGCGGGAGACCAATCAGAACCCTGTGGATGTTTCCAAGCTGGCGGCTGGAGACAGAGTCAAGATGCTTACTCTGGACCAGAACGGAGAAATCCTGACGCTGCCTGACGATAAGGGTAATCTGCAGGTGCAGGTAGGAATCATGAAGATTGGCGTCAACGTTAAAGACCTGATGCTCATCGACTCCGGCAAGAAGAAAAAACCGAAGAGAAACACAGCATACGGCAGCATTTATAAGAGGAAGGCTCAGAGCGTGAGCACTTCTCTGGATGTGAGAGGAAAAAATCTTGACGATGCCGTAATGGATGTGGAAAAATATATAGATGACGCTTTTATCTCGGGACTGCCAAGTGTGACCATCATCCACGGCAGAGGCGAGGGAATTCTCAAGAAGGGAATTCACGACATGCTGAAGAGAAACAAGAGTGTCAGCGAATTCAGACGCGGCAGCTTCGACGAAGGAGGCGACGGTGTCACCGTAGTCAAGCTGAAGCGATAGCATACGAGGGAGAACCGGAACAATGATTAATTACAGAGAAAAAATTGCAGAGATTATCGCACCTCACGTTGAAGGGCTTGAGATGAGCGACATTCTCGACATGATAGAAGTACCTGCGGACAGCAAGATGGGAGACTATGCATTCCCGTGCTTCAAGCTTGCCAAGGTGCTCCGCAAGGCACCGCCTCTCATCGCCGCATCCATCGCCGATGCAATAAGAGACGCGGACATTTTTGACAAGGTGGAGCAGGTCAACGCCTATGTGAACATGTTCATTTCAAGGGAGAACATGGCGCAGCAGGTTGTGTCGCAGGTGCTGGCAGACGGAGAAAACTACGGCAGAAGCACTATTGGAGAAGGCAAGAAAGTTATTGTCGAATACTCATCGCCTAACATTGCCAAGCCGTTTCATATCGGCCACATCAGGAGCACTGTAATCGGCAATTCAATCTACAAGATTTACGATTTCCTGGGTTACGATACAATCAGAATCAACCATCTGGGTGACTACGGAACACAGTTCGGCAAGATGATCTGCGCCTACAGACGCTGGGGCAGCAAAGAGGATGTAGAGAGAGAACCTATCAAGTCACTGCTTTCATACTACACCAAGTTCCACGAAGAGGCAGAGAAAGACCCTTCGCTTAACGACGAAGCCCGCGCCATTTTCACAAGACTTGAGCACGGCGAACCGGAGGAAGTGGAACTGTGGCAGTGGTTCAGAGAAGAATCACTCAAGGAGTTCAACAGAGTTTACAAGATGCTGGGCATTGAGTTTGATTCATATAACGGCGAGAGCTTCTACTCGGACAAGATGCCTAGAATCGTTCAGGAACTGGCTGACAGCGGCATCATGGAGAAGGATCAGGGTGCCAACATTGTAAGACTGGATGAGTACGGACTTTCACCGGCGCTGATTACCAAGTCCGACGGCTCGACCCTGTACATTACAAGAGACATTGCAGCAGCCGTATACAGGAAGGAAACTTACGATTTTTACAAGAACATATACGTTGTGGCATCCCAGCAGAACCTGCATTTCCAGCAGTGGTTCAAGGTGCTGGAGCTGATGGGATATGACTGGGCCAAGGACTGCGTGCACGTGCCGTTCGGCCTTGTAAGCCTGGAGAGCGGCACCATGTCGACAAGGAAGGGCAAGGTTGTTTTCCTGGAGGATGTTTTAAACGGTGCAGTTGACAAGACTAGAGAAATCATTATCGAGAAGAATCCTGACCTTGATGAAGAGTCCATCGAAGAGATCGCCAAGGCTGTAGGAATCGGAGCAGTTGTTTTCAACGAGCTGTCGAACTACAGAATCAAGGACTATGTTTTCTCGTGGGATCACGTGCTCAACTTTGAGGGTGAGACAGGTCCGTATGTTCAGTACACACACGCAAGACTCTGCAGTATCATGAGGAAAGCAGGCGAAGAGACAGTGGAGGCAGCGGCTGCAGGATTCGATGCGTCCAAGCTGACAGGAGACAGTGCACACAGGCTGATTACGCTGATCTATCAGCTGCCTGAGGTTATCCTGGAGGCAGGCGAGAAGTACGAGCCGTCAATCGTTACAAGGCATATTGTGGATATTGCACAGGCAGCCAACAAGTACTATCACGACGAGCACATTCTCGTTGATGACGAGGCTGAGAAGACAGCAAGAGTGGCTCTGGTAACGGCTGCTGAGACAGCAATCAGAAACGGTCTGGGACTTCTGGGAATGAAGGCTCCGGAAAGAATGTAGACAAGGACAAAGGAATTAATAAAGCGAGGTAATATATGAGATACGAAGGTGACATTTACAGACCGCCCAGTGAGGCATACAGCCTGCTGGTGCAGGTGACAATCGGGTGCACACACAACAAGTGCACATTTTGCAAGATGTTCAAGGACAAGAAGTTCAGAGTTAGGAAGCCTGAGGAAGTTTTCGAAGATCTGGCATGGGCAAGAGCTCACTACAGAAGCGTTCCGAGAATTTTTCTCTGCGACGGCGATGCGCTGGCACTGTCAAACGCAAGGCTGATGCCTATTCTGGAATACATCAATGAGAACTTCCCTGAATGCGAGAGAACTACCATCTACGGCAGAGCTACCGCCATCAACAAGAAGACAGATGAAGAGATGAGAGAGCTGAGAGAAGCGGGACTGACAATGGTATATATCGGTGCCGAGTCAGGAAGCGACAAGGTTCTCAAGGCTGTCAACAAGGGAGAAACAAGAGCTGAGCTCATCGAAGCAGTCAAAAAAATCGAGAGATGCGGCATGCAGGCGTCGGTTACTTTCATTTCGGGTCTTGCCGGCAAGGACGGCTGGGAGGATCACGCCATCGAAACCGGCACAATGATCAGCGAGATGCAGCCTTCATACGTTGGTCTGCTCACTCTCATGGTAGAGCCGAGCGTTCCTATGTACGACGACATTCAGAGCGGCAAACTGCAGCTTCTTTCACCGGAAGAAGTCATGGCCGAAACTCTGCTCATGCTGAAGCACACCAATGTTGAGAAGAAGTGCGTGCTCCGAAGCAACCACGCTTCCAACTACGTTTCGCTGAGAGGCAACCTGCCTGATGACAAGGAGAAGATGATGGACCTGCTCAGAAGAGCAATGGAAAATCACGATATGTTTAAAGATGAAAGATTCAGGGCTCTGTAGACCCGAATTCAGGGCTCTGTAGACCCGAACAGATGAGAAATTCCGGGCGCCGGGCGTCCGAGGAAAGGTGTTTGAAACTATGGCAAGAGAAAAGAAGAGTCTCGCTCAGGCAATGGGCGTTACCAGAACTGTCGTAAGACCTAGAGAGGAATCGGATATTCAGCTGAGAGAAGACAGAATCGGCAAGTACTTCAGAAAGTACCTGAACAAGTTCGTTTTCGTTGAGTTTTCCAATGAATTTCTGGCCAAGAGCAAAACAGGCGATGTGATGAAAGGCGTGCCTGTACCTCTCAGGAAGAAGGAGGTTAAGGCTTTTGCCGGCGGTGAAGGTGTCGACATGATGGTTCTGGCCGAGAACATGGCATGGGTAATGGGATGCGATCCGCACTTCAAGTACACTAAACAGTACTGCGAATTCCTCACAAGAGGTTTCGGCAAGAAGATGACAGAAGGTATCCTGAAGAAGGGAAGAGATGCTGCAGAGCAGGGTGAAATGGACCAGGCATGCATCATGTTCAGAGCCTGCCTGTGCCTGCAGTACGACTATCTCCACGCCATGTATTCATATACGAGAGCGCTGCGAGTAATGTACATGAGCAGCCGCAACGAGGAATACGTAGGCAGAGTCAAGGCTGAGTGTCTGGACTGGCTGGAGCTGCTGACAGAAACCCACCCGAGATTTGCCATGGGCTACTACTACCTGGGATATGCATACCTTAACATGGGACTTTATGCCAAGGCAGTGGCAGCATGGAACGGATTCCTCAAGTACACCAAGAACAACAAGGACAGGAAGGAAATCCGCAACAGAATTCAGCAGATTTCGGACCCTGTCAAGATTGAAGAAGGATGCAACGACATTATGGCCGGACGCTACGTGGACGGCATCAACACTCTGGAAGCATACACCAAGACTCAGTTTAACGACTGGTGGCCACTCCACTACTATCTGGGCATCGGATATCAGATGTCAGGAGACGTGAAGGCTGCAGTAACAGAGTTCAAAAAGGTGCTGGCAATCAACGGCAGCCACCTGGAGACAATGAAAGAGCTGGTTTCAATCTACGAGTCACAGGGTGACAAGGAGGGCATCAACAAGTACGCCAAGAAGATTGAGCTTATCGAGAAGGCTCAGGCTGAAGAGCAGGCCAAGCTGAGGAAGGAAACTGAGGCTGAAGACAAGAAGATTCAGGAGCAGGAGCCTGAGAAGCTGGAGCCTGAATACATCGAGACTGATGAAAGTCAGCGTGAGGATGAGCCTGCAGACGGCGATGGCAAGAAGGGTGCCGGCAAGGACGGTGCCAAAGATCAGCCTAAGAAGACCCTGGTGAAGAGACTGGGCAGCAAGAAATAAACAGTAAATTAAGATTAAACATTAAGCGACGCAGCACCGTGTTTGAGTATTGCGTCGCTTTTGGTATAATGGGGCTGAGGTTATAACGGTGCAGCGCAGTATGCGTCGCTTTGTTAAGATGCTGGCGGGAGAAATATGAATGTCTGATAAATACAGAACATCACAAATAGCAAAATACAGAATATCACAAACAGCAAAATACAGAACATCACAAATAGCAAAAATCATCGGAGTTCATCCCAATACCATTCGCCTTTATGAGAACCTTAAGGTTATTCCGCCTGTGGAACGTGAGCCAAACGGATACAGGGTGTTCACCGACAGGCATGTGAAGCAGTGCATGGTGCTTCGCCTGGCGCTGCAGGTAGAGATAGTCCAGAACGGTCTTCGCAGGAAAGCGGTTGAAACGGTGAAAACTTCAGCTGCCTGCGATTACGAAGGCGCAATCACGCTCATCGATGAGTATATCGATATGGTGCGCCGGGAGCACAGGAACGCTGACGAAGCTGTTGCCATAGTCAAGGTGATTCTCTCCGAGGAACGGGGCGGCGATGATGAGCAGCAGGCCGGTGACGGCAGCGGGAACGGCAGCGGGAAGGGCTGCCTGCAGCCTGAATCACACAAACTGCGCCGCAGGCAAGTATCTGACGAACTGGGAATAACCATGGATACTTTGCGAAACTGGGAGATGAACGGGCTGCTGACAGTTAAGCGGATGCAGAACGGCTACCGGATCTACACAGATGATGACATAAGGCGGCTTAAAATAATCCGGGCTTTGCGCCTGGCCAATTACTCTCTGGAGTCAATCCTCAGGCTGCTGAGGCAGATTGACAGGAATCCGGGTGCTGACATTGAGAAGGTCCTTAACACACCCGAAGAATCGGATACTATCGTATACGTGTGCGACAAGCTTATCGATTCGCTGACCCAGGCAGAGGCCAATGCACTTGAAGTCAGAAGGCTGCTCGACGAAATGCGCGCAGGAAACTTCCAATGGGAAAAAAGATCCCAATAAAATGATAATTTCAAACCCTCCACTTTGCCACCAGACTTTGCGCTGGTGGTATTTTAGAATGCGTGAGCCGAAGCTGCTGTATCTGCAGCGTTGATCAGGCTGCCCGGAAGCTGAAGCGCAGGGCGGCCGGAGAGTAAGAAGAGGAGGGAGCGAAAATGAAGAATGCAATTGAAATCAGCCATCTGTCCAAGTTTTACGGGGATGCGGCTGCTGTTGATGATTTAAGTCTGACGGTTAAATCCGGGACTGTATATGGCCTTCTGGGTGAAAACGGCGCGGGCAAAAGCACTACTATTGAGTGTATTCTGGGGACCAGGAGAGCGGACGCGGGCAGAGTTGTGATGCTGGGCAGTGAAATGTTCGCAAACCTGGACGAGGAACAGGGAAGTGCGCGCAGGATTTCTGACAGGGAAAGGCGCCGGCTGTTCAGTCAGGTGGGTGTGCAGTTTCAGGAGTGCGACTATCAGCCGGAAATCAGAGTTTCCGAGCTTTGCGAGGAAACTGCCTGCCTTTACGATGAACCGGCAGACTGGAGAAAACTTTGCGAAAGATTCGGCATCGGAGATAAGATAAACAATCAGGTGAAGAGCCTTTCGGGAGGAGAAAGACAGAGACTTTTTATCGTGCTGGCACTGATTCCTAACCCGAAGATGGTATTTCTCGATGAGCTGACTACCGGGCTGGACGCCAGAGCAAGACGCCAGGTGTGGCAGATACTCGAGGAACTGAAAAAGACGGGCATCACCATTTTGCTGACGTCGCATTTTATGGACGAAGTTGAGGCGCTGTGCGATGAAATCTGCATTTTGAGAAAAGGTCGAATCAGGTACATGGGAACGGTGGCCGGAGCCAGGGAGGCGACGGGCTGCACGGATTTCGAGGAAGCATATCTGGCGCTTTCGGGAGAGGAGGAATAGAAATGAGATCATTTGCAACACTGCTTCAGGTGGAGCTGAAACTGAATATTAGAAACATGAACATGGTGATTTTCGCGGTACTGATGCCGCTGGCGGTGATGATTGTTCTGGGAGTCATCTACGGAACAGACGCTGCGTCGGCCGGAGCGGACTATACTTTTATGGAACAATCCTTCGGGGCTCTTTGCACCATAAGCATATGTGCCGGCGGTCTCATGGGACTGCCGCTGGTCGTGTCGGAATACAGGGAGCGGAGAATTCTCAAAAGGTTCCGCGTTACGCCGGTGAGCCCGCTTAAGCTGCTGGCGGTGGAGCTGGTCATTTATGTGATTTACTGTCTGGTGTCGCTTGTTACGCTGGCTGTTTCGGCAGCATTAGTATGGCACGTGAGGATGGACGGATCCTGGCTGGCTTTCGCCGGAAGCTGGGCGCTGACTGTAGTTTCGACTCTGAGCATCGGCATGATGGTGGGCGGCGTAGCGTCCAATACCAAGAGCGCCAGCGTGATTGCCAGCATGCTGTACTTCCCGATGCTTGTCTTCTCAGGAGCAACACTGCCCCTTGAAGTAATGCCTGCTCTGATGCAAAAAGTTGTCGGTGTGTTTCCTCTCACTCAGGGTATTCAGCTGATGAAGGCAACTTTCCTTGGTGCCGGCGAGACAGGCGCCATGACTGCAGTTCCTGTGATGGTGATTGTAACGATCATATGTACAGCTGTCGCTGTCAAGTTCTTTAGATGGGAATAAAGGTAAGGTCGCCAAGAACCAAAGTTTCCTATAGGCCCATTTTTAACAGAACCCCAAAATCACCTTCTAGGTTATCATGTGGTTGTTCAAGCTACATTGTAGGCCTATAGGACAAAAAGAGTTGGTGACACCCTAGTCCCAATAACTAGGGTATTCACCTGAATTATGGAGTTCACTCCATACAACAGCATCTCCCCAATCAGGAATTGAACCGGATAGTTTCTCTTGATTGGTCATCTTTTTATATATTTCTGCGATGCTTTTGTCCGTAGGCATAACTTTTAATATTTCATTAGCAGAGAGCGGCTCTGGTGAGTGCATATAGCACCACCAGAAGACCGCTTTTATTCTTCTTTCCACAGATAGACCTCTATGTATCCTAAGCATCTCTCTAATCCTTGAATTAATGCCTCCTTCAATCTGATTGTTTGTTCTTGGTATCCTGTCAATTTCATACTGCAGTTTCTCATCCAAATAAGTAAACAGCGTACCTTCTTTAATCAGTTTCATGATTGACCTTTGTGCTTTAATTAGTCTTTCATGCGTATATCTGCTGTTTCCATTTTCATCATATGTCAGCTGACTGAGGAAGCTGTTGTACTTTTGCATCCACTCAATAAATCTTGTTTCCCATGCGTCCTTTTCCTCTTTTGTTTCTAAATGGAGCAAATCTTTGGCTAGCACATATAGCTCTATTCCTGCCGCAGTCTTAGGTTTACTGGTTGTATAACGTTTAACCTGGCAAAACACATGAAACAGGCATCTTTGGTGTTTTGCATTTGGCCATATCTTTTTAAGAGCTTTTGCAAATCCGGTGCCGCCATCTGAAACGACCATTGCAGGTTCTGCAATGCGTGACATCAATGTTTTCCATGCGCGAGCGTTTTCGTATCTGCATAAGTACCATCCAAGAACATGTTTCTCATCACAGCAGATCAGTATGCATGCTTTGCGTCCAATATATAGTCCATCAATATATACTACATCTCTTGCATCTTCAATTCTGGGCGGCAGAGGCCATATGTTCCAGAACTGACCGGTTTTTCTTCTGAACGACCTCCCTTCACCCGGCATTTCCTTTTGAGACTGTTTACCAAACAGCCATTTAAGGAAAATCTTCAGCCGCTTTGACGAATTGTCAATTTTGCTGGTATTAATGGTTTTGCAATTCTTGCAAAGCCATCGCTGGGAGCCGGATTTATTCTTTCCATACTTTATGCACACACTATTGCAAACGGGGCAAACAACATGTTTCATATTCTCTCCTCCAAAATAGATAATTTCTAAGAAGATAGAACACTAATGCACGTTGAAATTTCAATATATACAGTTGCTTTTACCAACTCTTTTTGTCCAGGGTGTATCTTGTTTCAAACAAGATAAAATCGCTACACCCGTTTATTTTTCAACGGTTGTAGCGATTTTCACCAACTCTTTTTGTCCTATAGGCCGCATCATCGGCATTTTTTGTTTTTATTTTTTGTTAAGATATTCAAGAACCCGCGTGATAGGGAAACCTACCACATTGTCATAATCTCCCTCTATGTGGTCTACATATTTGCCGAAGGTCTGCTGAATAGCATAACCTCCTGCTTTATCATAAGGTTCTTCAGTATTTACATAGGCCAGCAGTTCTTCGTCTGAGTAGCTGGTGAAATGCACCTGTGTAGTTTCATAAAAACATTCTTTGCTGACTGTGTTTCCGGATTTCTCAATGATGGATACTCCT
>JALEUQ010000060.1 GCA_022780965.1 Clostridiales bacterium | reverse complement strand
GCAATGGCTATGCCGTAATTTGTTATCGGCACCCCGGCCGCCTCTGCCTCTGCAATCCTGCTCATTACGTGAGCTCTGTTAAACATGCATGCACCGCAGTGAATCACCATGTCGAAGCCTTCCAGTTCATCCCGATTCGGGAATTCGCTGCCGCAGACGTTGACGATTTCAACGCTGTCTCCAGCCTTCTGTCTAAGCATTCTCGGTATTTTCACCCTGCCGATATCTTCTCCCAGGGGCACATGTGTGCATGCTTCTGCTATCAGCACCCGGGATTTGTCATGGAGGGTGTCGATACATTCAGCTCCCGCCATGAACTTATCAATATCTCCCTTGTATGCTGCGAACAGAACGCTGAAAGATGTGAGAAGACTTCCATCCGGCTTGCTGTCGTATACTTGTCTGAAGCACTGCGAGTCAGTAATTATCAGGTCTGGTTCTCTCTTCAACGTTTCGAGGGTTCTTTCAAAACCGTCAGCGGTTGTGGCTACTGCCGTGCACTTCCTGTCCAGAAGTTCTCTCAGAGTCTGAACCTGAGGCAGGATAAGTCTGCCCTTAGGAGCCTGAATATCCTGAGGCATTACAAGCACAACAAGACTGCCCTCATCAACCATGCCGCTTAGAATTCTCCTGCGCAGGTAGTCCTCCGGCACCGCCTCTTCAATGAGTCTTCGAAGTTCATCAACGCCTTCTCCTGTCACAGCACTGACAGAAACCACAGGAACTCCGATAATTCCGAAGCCGCAGGACGATTCCACGTCCGCTTTGTTTACAGCAGCAATCACCGGAATCCCTTTATCCTCCAGTGCTCCAATCCACTCATGTTCCATAGCGAAGCCGTCTTCTCTTCGCTCAGTGCCGTCCACCACCACTATGCCAATGTCTGCAGAATCAATAATCTCGCGAGTTTTTTGCACCCTGAGAAGGCCCAGTTCGCCTTCGTCGTCGTAGCCTGCAGTATCAACGAAAACCACAGGTCCCACCGGATGCAGCTCCATGGATTTGTAAACCGGATCTGCGGTAGTCCCCGGCGTGTCGGAAACTATAGCGATTTCCTGCCCTGTAAGCCTGTTTATCAGCGACGATTTGCCGCTGTTTCTCCTGCCGAAAATGCCGATATGCAGTCTGTCGGCTCTAGGTGTGTCATTAAGGCTCATGGTTCCTCCTTTACAGTCTGAAGTCTCTCTTGCCCCTGTCCATATCCTTGAGGTGTTCTTCTACCAGCTGACGCACCTTCTCGTTAGGAATGCTGGCAAGACGCTCATTGATGAGAGCCAGCCCCTTGGCTTTGGTCTCTTCGGAAGCGTAGTCTTCCAGGTATTCTTTAAGCGTCATCATGGCATTAGGCTGGCAGATGTTTGCGATCTGTCCCGACTTGACCAGGCTCATGAACCTGTCTCCCGTTCTGCCCTCTCTGTAACATGCAGTGCAGAAGGAAGGAATGTGCCCTTTGTCGATGAGCCAGTCCACCACTTCATTGAGCGTTCTTCTGTCGCTTACATCAAACTGAGCCGAGTTGTTTTCTTCCGTCTCTTCCTCAACGTAACCGCCTACGCTGGTACGGCTGCCGCCGGAAATCTGGGAAACGCCTATTTCGATGGCCTCGCCTCTCATTTCCTCTGACTCTCTTGTTGACATTATGATGCCTGTATACGGAACGGCTATCCTGAGAATTGCAATTATTCTCTTGAAAATATGGTCAGGCACGCCGTTATCGAATTCGTCCGGATCAATGTCGTCAGCCGGTCTTACTCTCGGTACGCTTATTGTGTGCGGCCCGCATCCGTAAGTATCCTCAAGATGCTTGGCGTGCATGAGAATTCCGACGAAATCGTATTTATACAGATTCAGCCCGAACAGAACTCCGCATCCTACATCGTCAATGCCCCCCTGCATTGCTCTGTCCATGGCCTCCGTATGGTACGCATAGTCTGACTTGGGACCTGTCGGATGCAGATACTCGTACTGGTCCTTATTATATGTCTCCTGGAAAAGAATGTACGTGCCTATGCCGGCATCGTGGAGTTTCTTGTAGTTTTCTACTGTAGTGGCCGCAATGTTCACGTTGACTCTGCGAATCGCTCCGTTCTTGTGCTTGATGCTGTAGATTGTATCTATGCTTTCGAGCACATATTCGATAGGGTTCATTGTCGGATGCTCGCCCAGCTCGATTGCCAGCCTTTTATGTCCCATATCCTGAAGTGCTATTACCTCACGGCGGATTTCTTCCTGAGTCAGTTTGCTTCTTCTGATGTGCTTGTTCTGTCCGTGATATGGACAGTATCTGCAGCCGTTGACACAGTAATTGGACAGGTAAAGCGGTGCGAACATTACAATTCTGTTTCCATAGAATTTATCTTTGATTTCTTTTGCAACGCTGAAAATTTTGTCGTTTATCTCCTTGTCGTCACACTCAAGAAGCTGCGCAGCCTCTCTGTATGTAAGTCCCTTGCAGTCCCTGGCGCGCTCAAGGATCTTGTCCATTTCCTCGATGTCGTTCTTGTGTTCCTCGGCAAACTGTAATGTACTGAGAATTTCCTCGTGGCTGATGAACTCTTCAGCCTTTGGTGATTTACTGTTGTAATTGCTCATGTATTTGTCTCCTCAATAAATAAATCCTCCGACAGCAACGGCTGTCAGAGGATACACTTGTCCCGTGAATCTTCATTTATTAAATCAAGCCGTCACCTTCTGCGTCAGTACGTGAACCCGTCAGATTCTCGCCTTTCACGTCAGCTAACAAATATTATATTAGTTTACATTTTACCACACGATCTTTGCCCGGTAAATCACGAATAACTTCAGCCGGCGAGTACCTGCCGCTGTCCTTGATCATTTTGCGCAGTTCCTCGCCCTGATCATGGCCGATTTCCACTAGAAGCCATCCTCCAGGATTCAGATACTCATGAGCCTGACCCACAATTATTCTGTAGAAGTCAAGTCCGTCCCTGCCTCCGTCCAGAGCGCCAACAGGCTCATGATCTTTTACCTCTTCCTGCAGAATCTGTATCATGGCCTTCCTTATGTACGGCGGATTGGACACAATCACATCAAATTTCCTGCCCTTGTGAGGCTCAAACATATTTCCGCAGCAGAAGTCTGCTTTAGCATGAAGCTCTGATGCATTCTCCCTGGCAACCGTGAGCGCATCCTCACTGACGTCCGAACACGTCACATGAATACCCGTGCATATTTTGCTCAGAGATATTCCCACACATCCGCTGCCTGTGCAAAGGTCCAGAACCTGCATGGCGTCTCTGCCTCTGATTCTGTCTATGAGACCGGGCCTCTTGCGAGGCATCGCCTGAATCACCCTCGCCGCTTCAGTAACAAGAGTCTCCGTATCCTGCCTTGGGATCAGCACCTTGTCGTTAACCTTGAAATTGTAGCCCATGAAACTCTGGCAGCCTGTAATGTGCTGCAGAGGCACCCGACTTGCTCTTCTCTCTATTAGCTTGAAGTATTCCTCCTCTACTTCAGGATCCACTTCCTTCTCCGCATTCATGAAAACAGCCACTTTGTCAACACCTGTCAGGTAACTGTACAGTGCTTCCGCATCTACGCCCGGGTCCATGACAAAGGCATTTGCCAGCCTGTGTTTGCCTTCATTAATCAGAATTCTCGTCTTCATTTTCAACAATATCGACAGGCTCCTCCCCGCCGTCCTTTCCTATGATATATTCTCGTGCCGGAGTGTCGTCGCGCACAGCTTTGATTGATGCTATGGCCACCTCAAGCTCTTCTCTGCTCGGCTGTCTGGTTGTAACCTTCTGCAGATAAAGCCCCGGCAGACTGAGGATTTTGACTATGATGTTGTCACTTCTTCCCGCCCACTTGAGCAGTTCATATGAAAGTCCTGCAATTACCGGCAGAAGCAGCAGTCTCGTAATTATTCTCAGCCACAGAACCGGCCATCCAAGCAGGAAATGCAGTGCAAATGCTATGATAAATACGAACATGAGGAAACTTGTCCCGCATCTTGGATGAAGTGTAGGGAAAGTGTCCGCGTTCTCTGGTGTAAGCTCAAGATTGTTCTCGAAACAGTGTATGGTCTTATGTTCCGCTCCGTGATATCTAAATACAGTCCGAATGTCCGGCATGAAGGACACTGCCCATACGTATCCCACAAACATGGCAATTCGCAGCGCTCCTTCAACGAAATTCAGCCAGAAAATGCTGTCAGTAAAGTGTTTCATCAGATTCACAACCCAGGTAGGTGCTATTATGAACAAGCCTACAGAAAGGACTATTGCAACTGCCACCGACGAATACAGCATGAAATTCCATGCCGCCTTGCTGCCGAAGCGATTGTTTATCCATTTCTCGAATCTGCCCTCTTCGTATTCTTCATCGTCGTACATCGCCAGAATATCTGCAGAGTCCATAAGCACTTTGGTTCCCTGCACCATCGACTGGACGAAGGCGCATACGCCGCGTATCAGCGGATATGTCATCCACTTGCCGGGCCTCTTGTTTTCTGTAGTTCTGATTCTTATTCTGCCGTCAGGAAGTCTCACTGCCAGAGCCGTCTTGGTCTCCCCTTTCATCATGATGCCTTCCATGACAGCCTGCCCTCCCATCTTGGTCGGACATGCGTCTTTTAGAAAAATCTTGTTTAAATCCATTGGTTCCCCTTGCTATTCAAGTCTTGTCTTCTTGATGACTTCAATGAATGTTTTGTTATCTCTGGTATGCGCCAGATTGTCAATAATCATTTCTGACGCTTCCTGGTTGTCCTTGCTGCCCAGAGCTCTCCTCATGTACCAGATAGCTTCAAGTTCATCCTGACTCATGAGCAGATCTTCCCTTCTTGTTCCGGATTTATTCAGATTGATTGCAGGGAATATCCTCTTCTCGCTCATCTTGCGGTCCAGGTGCAGTTCCATGTTTCCTGTGCCTTTGAATTCTTCGTAGATAAGGTCGTCCATCCTGCTTCCCGTCTCCACAAGTGCAGTTGCAAGAATCGTTATGCTGCCTCCTTCTTCCAGGTTTCTCGCCGCACCAAAGAACTTCTTTGGTTTGTGAAGAGCCCCCGGATCGAAACCGCCGCTGAGTGTTTTGCCTGATGACGGAACTACCAGATTGTATGCTCTTGCCAGCCTTGTAATGCTGTCCAGAAGAACGACAACATCCTTGCCGTGCTCTGCCAGGCGCTGCGCTCTTGCCAGTACCATCTCCGCCACCTTAACGTGGTGCTGCGGCATCTCATCAAAAGTTGAATATATTACTTCGCCTCCTTTGAGGCTTCTCTTCATGTCAGTTACTTCCTCAGGTCTCTCGTCAACCAGAAGGACTATCATCTCCACGTCAGGGTAGTTGGTCTCAATTGAATTGGCCAGTTTCTTGAGGAGTATTGTCTTGCCTGCCTTAGGCGGTGCCACAATAAGTCCTCGCTGACCTTTGCCGATAGGTGCAATCAGGTCGATTAGTCTCAGGCTCAGGTCTCTGGCTCCATCCTCAAGCACGAATCTTTCGTCAGGAAAAACAGGTGTGAGCTTATCGAAGTCCGGACGTTTGATTGCCACTCCCGGCTCGTCGCCGTTTACAGCAACAACATAAAGAAGCGCACCGAACTTGTTGCCCTCGTTGGCATGTCGGCATATTCCCCGCACTTTGTCGCCTGTCTTGAGATTGAATCTTCTTATCTGGGCAGGGGCAACGTAAATATCCTTGTCGCTTGTCAGGAAGTTGTTAAATCTCAGGAATCCGAATCCGCCCTCATCTGCCAGTTCCAGTATGCCTTCCACTTCGAACCTGTCATCTTTGTCAGGAACAACATTCTTGTTCTCTCTGTCTTTGCGTGCTGCAGGTCTGCTGCTCTGCTGCTTTTCAGGATCAGCGTGGGGCGCTGCAGGGGGTGGTGCAGGAGCAGCCGCAGGTTCCGCAGCTTTCTCTGCCGTATTTTCTTCATCAGACATGAGCGCCTCTATCAGCTCGGCTTTTTTCATTTTTTCGCAGCCCTTCAGACCGAAAGTTGATGCTATTTCTCGAAGCTCAGCAACCTTCTTTGCCTTAAGGGTTTCCTTATCAATCGTCTTCCACATAATGCATTCCTTTCTGCAATTAATATACAACTTTCACGCACCCATAACAACAGCGGGCCGCCACTTTACTATATCTTCACATTTCGCTTAGAGTAGAATTATTTAGCGCTGCGAGCAGTTTTTTGCGCTGTGGGCGCTAACAATTACCCCTCATAACGTAAAATACTGCCAGGAGGTATAGTTATGACCGGTTCCAAAACCAGCAAATATCAAATATCCGACAACTTAAGATTCATACGCAGAATATCAGGATTAAGTCAGGAGGAGACTTCCAGACTGATGGGAATCTCCAGGTCATCTTACAACGCGCTCGAAGTCGGTGCACGCGACGCAACTTTGCATGATATCAGCACTCTAGAAAGTATTAGCGGCATCAGCATGGACGTATGGCTGAATGTGAACATGAGAACCAGTTTCCGTGATGAATTCGAATCAGGAGCTTCACTTCTGGGCATTACTGAGTTCATACACGAGTACTGCAGACTGTCTCATAAAGGTCGCCGGATAATCGCCCGGCACATATCCGAATACTATTGCCGGGAGGCCGAAATATGAATGTCAATTTAAAACTTCTGGGTAAAAATCTTCATCGTCTAAGAGTTGCTGCTCAGATGAGTCAGGAAGAACTGGCTTCCGCTGCAGGAATATCGAGAAACATGTACATACGTTATGAATCAGGGCTGTCCTGCCCTCCTTTAGATAAGCTTCTGCAGATTGCCGAGCTTCTGGATACTACCATCGGTCTTCTGCTCACCGACTGCACCGTTCATACAAGATATATTGCTGCCGATCAAGGGTTCAGCCTGCTGGTTCGAAAATACCTTGGCCTTTCTTATGTATCAAAGAAAGTAATCATGCACGAAATCAAGCTGCTTCGGGAACTTGAAGACGGCGTTTACAGATGATAACGAATTCTGCCCAAGGCAGACAGATAGTAAAAGAAGCCGACACATACAGCATCAGCTCCTCATTATATTTAATCAATACTTACCAAAATGTGACCGAGTCACCTTCTATCTGTGTTTAGTATAGTAATTCAAGGTTACATTTCGGTTACATTCAGAGCTTTTTCGGAAATTTTTATAAAACTAATGAAATAATCTTGATTATCAGCGGTAAAGTAGCCACTGAGACCACCGTACTCATAAATAGTATCTTTATTGCAACTCGAGGGTTAAGGTCTTCCTGTTCAGAAATCATGCTCACTGTAGCAGCCGACGGGAAGCTTGCCCCGAGCACCATTGTTATCTTAACCATCGGGTCAAGAGGCAGGAAATAAACAATTGCCAGTGTTAATGCAGGCATTGCCAGCAGTTTCAT
>JALEUQ010000036.1 GCA_022780965.1 Clostridiales bacterium | reverse complement strand
GATGCTCCGGAGAATGCGGCACGCAAGGAGCAGATGATTGAAGCGATTTCGGTATCAGTGGGCATGGAACTGAACAGACGCGGATTCACCAGAACCACGGACTCTTTCCTTGTGTCACACGGTGAAGAAATCATGAGAACCATTGAAGATTCAAGATTGAGAAACATGCATATTATGCACGATATTACAAGATAGTGGAGTGTATGAAATGAGAGATGATATCAGAAGAACAGCAACACCCAAGGATAATCTGATAAATGAGATTATCGACATTGAATGGAACATGTTCGACAAGGTGAACAACATTGGCGGCAGAGCAGGATGCCAGGACGACGGCTGGACTTTCTATGTGAACAGATTCAGCCAGTTCGCAATTTACAATGTTGATGTACTGACAATGTACAGAGCAGATCTGGCAGAGGCTCAGAGACAAGGCAGGAATCTGATTACTGAGAAATACGCATACATGATGGAATTTACAGACAAGGCCAATTATGATGCTAATCTTAAAGCTTACATGCCTGTTCCGTCAGCTGAGAAGCTCGATCTGGTTGAGAAGATATTGAGAATACTTGTAACCAAGGAAGCGGAGTTCGCACAGGAGTATCCGGGCATCAGCGGCAACAGCAGACCGCTGACCGGTACAAACAAAATGGATGTTTCATTCATGATTTATACAATCGGAGAGCTGAAGACATATTCAGAGAGAACTCTGGCTGCAATGTATGCGGCTTTGACAGAAATGATTGCCAAGGGAATAAGCCCTTCGTACATGATTCATAAGAACACGGTTGAATTCTACGGTTACGATGACATTGAAGATGCGGAGAACAAGATACTTTCGGGAAGGATTTAGTCATACAGGCAATGCAGCGTATTAACTGATTGGAGACGGATATGATTGTAAACGGACAGGAACTTTATTCGATTGGTGAAGTAAGCAAAATATGCAATGTATCAAAGAAAACTTTGCGTTTTTATGACAAAATTAATTTGATTTCTCCCGATTACATTTCGGAAGAGAGCAAATACAGGTATTACAGTAAGGACACACTTCTTTTCGTTCCAATTATCAAGTACTACAAGCAGATGGGTTTCAAGCTTGAGGAAATGAAGAATCTGCTGGACGGAGATACATATGATGTTCAGCTTCTGGGGTTCTCCAAGAAGATTGAGGAGCTGAGGACGGAACGAGAGAACATAAATGTGGCGTACAGATCCGTCAAGGACTGGTACAACCTGATTCAGGAAGCCGAAAGTGTGCTGGAGAACAATGCCACCGAAGTGTCGGTCAAGTTTGTAGAGTCAATTACAGCGTGCTGCATGATGCAGGAGTTTCATCACAATTACAGAGAATCGATAATAAACATAGCGTGGGTGAATCATCTTGACGAGATAAATCAGGCAATTACCAGTGCGGTGTACATGTATTACCCTAAAGTCAAGGAAAAACTTGAAGGCAAGAATACGAAGGCTGTGATTTTCCAGAAGAACGTGCGTGACATAACGGAAGGTGAGACCATTACCGTTGGTGGAAGGATGATGATTTCTGCCTATCACATAGGTTCTCATGAAACACTGGGAGAGACCTACGACAAGATGTACAAATGGGCTGAATCTCATGGTTACAAGTGCGGAGATTCAGCGATTGAGCGGTATGTTACAGATTACTGGACAATTAAGCATCCTACCGAGTTCGTTACTGAGGTGCTGATTGATATTGTAAAATAGAGTAAACATTCAAAACATTCCCCTTTGGGTATTACCCTAAGGGGAATGTTTTTGCATTTTTTATGAAAATTTTAAACTTTTGTATACAAAACGAGACCAATCGAGTTTTTGGCGCCGGTTCTGCCAGGTGTTGGATGGTGGTTTGTGAGGGGACAGCAGTTGTTGCATTTTCAATGAATTAGGCAATATGTAGCATCAGTGGTGCTCCGTAATATCATGAGCACTTCTTTTTTTTTAGCAAGTAAATACTTACTTGAATATAAAAATTATTTTTTAATCAAAAACGAAATTTATGTTTGACGTACCCTAAAGGCGAATGTTGTATCATTACAGTGTATAGTACTGTAGGAGTGGTCTAGTGAACAGCTGAGTTTCACGGGAGCACGGCTTGCTGTATTACACAGGAAGGGTTACGGGAGGACGAGAAATAATATCGTCGACGGTATTATGTGTATATCTTTATTTATTTGTTATTGTTCATTATCGAAAAAGGAGGAAAAAAGTAATGGGCGAAATGCATGTTGCGTCAGCAGCTCTCGAAGCTAAGAAGGCGCAGGAAAAATCATACCGTAAAAAGGGTATCTTTATTGCACTGATGTCAGGTTTTCTGTATGGAGGTTATACAGCATTCATGACACAGGGCATGGCAACAGGAGTATGGGTTGATTATTATGGTGCTACCGGTGTTGCAGCTGGACTCTCAGCATTTGCACTGGTATACACACTGTCAGCAGTAGGTGCAGCTGTTAACGACCTTTGTTCAGCTGTATGGACACTTATCTATGCAGGAATCATCGGAAGACTTGGTGACTTCGTAAGATGCATCAATACTAAGCCTGGCAGAATTCTTATCATTGCTGCCATCATCGGTGGTCCAATCGCATCAACATGCTATGTAATCGGTCTGCAGATGGCAGGATCAATCATCGTTCCTATCGCTGCTCTGAATGCAGCAATCGGTGCTATCATCGGCAGAATTCTTTACAAGCAGCCTCTTTCAGGCGGCATGATCTGCGGTATCATTATCTGCTTCATCGCAGCAGTAATCATCGGTCTGTTCGGATACGGAATGCCTGAAGGCGGTATCGGTGCTATCTTCGGAAACATTTCAGGTCAGGCTGGTCTTGGTATGTTCGCTGCATTCCTTGCTGCAGTAGGCTGGGGTGTTGAAGGTGCTGTAGGCGGATATGCTTGCTGCATGGTTGACACAGAAGTTGCTATCTGCATCCGTCAGTGCACATCAGGTCTCGTAAACGCTGTAGTACTTTGCTCAATCCTCGGAGCTATGGGCGGAGACGGCGTTGGCAAGGGACTTGCTCTCGTAGGACACGCTCTGGTAGACGGACCTTCAATCTGGATGTTCTTCATCGCAGGTGTATTCGCATCATGGTCATTCAAGTTCTGGTACAAGGGTTCTTCAATGTGCGGAGCTGCTCTCGGTATGGGATGTAACGGATCATATGCATTCTGGGGACCATTCTACTGCCTCATCGTATGCGGCCTGATCTTCGGAGGAGAAGGCTGGATGCTGGCATGGCAGGGCTGGGTTGGTGCTCTGGTAATGGTAGCAGGTATCATGACTCTCGCTATTTCACAGGATAGAGCTTCAAAAGCAGCTTAATGATAAAGGAGGATTTATAAAATGAGACCATTATTCTTTGCAGTACTTAAGTACTTCGCTGCAGGTAACGAAGCTTGCAGAGCAGATGTTCAGGCAGCACTGGCTGGAGAATACAGCAATTTCAAGGCATTCAAAGATAAGGCAATGGATGAGGCTCTTATGACAGCCTGCTCAAACGGCCTTATTGACGAAAGCAGATACGAACTGGACGACAAGGGTAACCTGGTTATCTACTACAAATCAAGCCAGGAAGGTATCGACACAATTAACAGCTACATTGCTGACTAATTAGGATTGTTAATATCGCCGGAGCCTTCGGGCTTCGGCGGGTAATAAATCGTTTCTGGAATTTGAAAGGAGAATTTAGCATGAGGTATTATGCAAATGAAGCTCTCGGAATGATCGAATCAGTTGGTATGGTTCCAGTGCTTGATGGCTGCGACAAAATGCTGAAGGCTGCTGATGTTGAACTGATTGGATACGAAAACGTAGGTTCAACTCTCGTTACAATGTTCGTTAAGGGCGACGTAGCAGCAGTTAAGGCTGCAGTTAAGGCTGGCGCTGAAGCAGCCGAAAAGCTTGGCAATCTGACAGCCGCCAGAGTAATTCCACGTCCAATTAGACCAATCGGAGATATCGTATCAATCTATGATATCGATGAACTGTAGGAAAGGGAGGATTATAAAATGGCAAGATCAGAAGCATTAGGAATAATCGAAACCTTTGGTATCGTTTATTGTATCGAAGCTGCCGATGCTATGTGCAAGGCTGCAGATGTTGAGCTGATTGGTTTCGAAAACACTGCATCAGGTTACATTTCCGCACTGGTTGAAGGTGATGTAGGCGCATGCAAGACTGCAGTTGCTGCAGGAGTTAAGAGACTGGAAGAAATCGAAGGTAATCTCTATAGTAAGGTTGTAATCGCAAGACCTCACGAAGATCTGCAGAAGATTACCAAGATTTACACTCTTGAAGATCTGCTTCCATACGAAGACTAATCATCGGTAAGCAGACAGAAATGGAGAGTTGCAAATGAACTTAAACATTATTGATAACGATTTGCTCTCTATCCAGGAAGCTCGAATTCTGGCGGAAAACGCACAAGAAGCGCAGGCTGTAATGGCTTCATTCTCTCAGAAGAAGCTGGATACCATCGTTGAGGCGACGGCTGCTGCGGCTGCGGTTCATGCAGAAGAACTGGCCAAGATGTCAGTTGAAGAGACGGATTACGGCAGATGGGAAGACAAGTTCATCAAGAACAGATTTGCAAGCGAATACTTAACTGCAAATTTGAGAGGAATGAAGTGTGTCGGCATCGTTGATGTTGACGAAGAAAAGAAGCTGGCAGATGTGGGAGTGCCAATGGGTGTTTTAGTAAGCCTTTGCCCTGCGACAAGCCCGGTATCTACAACTATCTACAACACACTAATTGCCATCAAGTCAGGAAACTCCATAATCTTTTCGCCACATCCAAGAGCAGTAAAGACGATTGGCAAGGTGCTGGACATCATGATTCAGGCAGCAGAAGACGCAGGACTTCCTCAGGGAGCACTGTCATATCTTCAGACTGTTACCAAGTCCGGAACCATTGAATTGATGAATCATTGTTCAACCGCTCTAATTATTAATACTGGTGTACCGGATATGCTGGATTATGCATATCAGTCAGGCAAACCGGTTATTTATGGCGGTGCAGGAAATGGCCCGGCGTTCATTGAGAGAACTGCTGATATTCATCAGGCGGTACTTGACATAATCGCCAGCAAGACTTTTGACAACGGTGTTGCTTCAGCTGCTGAGCAGTCAGTAGTTGTAGACAAGTGCATCGAAGCGGAAGTAAGACGTGAATTCGTTGCTAACGGGGCATATTTCATGACAGATGAAGAAGCCGCAAGGCTTGGTAAGCTGTTTTACTTCAAGGACGGTTCGCTGAATCCTGAACTTTCAGGAAAGTGTGCGGCAGACCTTGCGAAGTGGGCCGACATTCCGGCTCCGCAGGATGTTAAGCTGCTCATATCCGAACAGAAGTATGTGTCGGAAGACAACCCTTATTCCAAGGGCAAGCTGCTTCCGGTGCTTTCATACTTCATTGAAGACGACTGGATGAATGCATGTGAGAAGTGCATTGAGCTTCTCCTTACAGAAAGACAGGGACATTCTCTGGTAATCCACTCCAACGATCCTGAAGTAATAGAGCAGTTCGCCATTAAAAAACCGGTCGGAAGAGTTCTGGTCAATACACCTGCTGTATTCGGCAGCATGGGTGCTACGACAAACCTTTTCCCTGCTTTTACTCTGGGAAGCGGCTCAGCAGGCCAGGGTATTACATCTGATAATGTGTCACCGAAGAATCTTACATATACAAGGAAAGTTGGATATGGCGTAAGAAGAATCGGAGAACTGGGAATCGGAACACCGGCAGGTTCGGTAACAAAGAGCAACAGTTTGCCAGAAGGCGGAACAGCAAATCTGCAGGTTCTGCAGAAACTGCTTGAAGAAGCACTGGCAAATATTAAATAAGTTATAACTCAGCGTAATAGAAAGAAGGTAATAGATTTGGATATTCGCGAATTTTCAGAACAGATTGCAAAGGCAACTGAGAATATGTCAGAAGCTGAAAAGAATAACCTCATGAGAATGTTCCAGCAGGTTTCAAGCGAAATCGAAACAGTACCGGCTCAGCCAGCATCCCCAAACAAGGGAGAATTCATTTACTATTCATCAACTGCTGCTCCTACAACAGAAGTTGACGAAGATGGTGTGCCTGTTGGCCCTACACAGAGAATTGCGAACCTTAAGGCTAACTTCCTTAAGCAGGTTCCTTCAATTTCAACATACAGAGCACAGGCTTTCACTAAGGTAACCAAAGAAAACCCTGGTCTCCCTAAGATTCTGCTCAGAGCTAAGTGTTTCAGATACGCTTGTGAAACAGCACCGCTTGTAATTCAGGATGACGAACTGATTGTTGGTGCTCCAAACGGATCACCAAGAACAGGCGCATTTGCTCCTGATATCTGCTGGTACTGGATGGAAGAGGAACTCGATACAATCGGAACACGTCCTCAGGACCCATTCTACATTTCAGAAGAAGATAAGAAGATCATGAGAGAAGAGCTCTTCCCATTCTGGGAAGGCAAGTCAGTTGACGAATACTGCGAAACTCAGTACAGAGAAGCAGGCGTATGGGAACTTTCAGGCGAATCTTTCGTTTCTGACTGCTCATACCACGCAGTAAACGGCGGCGGTGACTCAAACCCTGGTTATGACGTTATCCTCATGAAGAAGGGTATGATCGACATCCAGAACGAAGCTAAGGAATATCTCGAAAAGCTCGACTACGAGAATCCTGAAGATATGGATAAGATCTATTTCTATAAATCAGTAATCGAAACTACAGAGGGTGTTATGGCTTATGCAAGACGTATGTCTGAGTATGCTGAACAGCTCGCTGCCAAGGAAGCTGATCCTAAGAGAAAGGCTGAGCTCCTCCAGATCGCTAAGGTAAATGCAAAGGTTCCTGCGCACAAGCCTGAAACATTCTGGGAAGCTATCCAGGCAGTATGGACTATCGAATCACTCCTCCCTGTAGAAGAAAACCAGACAGGTATGTCTATCGGCCGTGTTGACCAGTATATGTACCCATTCTACAAGCATGATATCGAATCAGGCCACATGAATAACTTCCAGGCATTCGAGCTCGCAGGCTGCATGCTCATCAAGATGTCTGAAATGATGTGGATCACAAGTGAAGGCGGTTCTAAGTTCTTCGCTGGTTATCAGCCATTCGTTAACATGTGCGTAGGCGGTGTTACAAGAGCAGGTCAGGATGCTACAAACGAACTTACTTACCTCCTCATGGATGCAGTAAGACACGTAAAGATCTACCAGCCATCACTCGCGTGCCGTATCCACAACAAGTCACCACAGAAGTACCTCAAGAAGATCGTTGACGTTGTACGTTCAGGCATGGGCTTCCCTGCTTGCCACTTCGATGATACTCATATCAAGATGATGCTCGCTAAGGGCGTTTCTATCGAAGACGCGAGAGACTACTGCCTCATGGGCTGCGTAGAGCCACAGAAGTCAGGAAGACTTTACCAGTGGACTTCTACAGCGTACACTCAGTGGCCTATCTGCATCGAACTCGTTCTCAACCATGGTGTTCCACTGTGGTATGGTAAGCAGGTCTGCCCTGACTTCGGCGATATCGAACAGTACAAGACTTATGAAGAATTTGATCACGCTGTAAAGGAAATGATCAAGTACGTTACTAAGTGGACTGACGTTGCTACTGTAATTTCACAGAGAGTACACAGAGACCTCGCTCCAAAGCCACTCATGTCTATCATGTATGAAGGCTGCATGGAAAAGGGTAAGGATGTATCTGCAGGCGGCGCTATGTACAACTTCGGACCTGGTGTTGTATGGTCTGGTCTTGCTACTTACGCTGACTCAATGGCAGCTATCAAGAAGCTCGTATTTGACGACAAGAA
>JALEUQ010000033.1 GCA_022780965.1 Clostridiales bacterium | reverse complement strand
CGGTATGTGAAGTCCTGTCTGCGCCATGAGACTGAGAAGTCCTGCTGTCTTCAGGGTTACAGTCTTGCCGCCTGTGTTGGGTCCTGTAATTACCAGAGTCTTGTAATTCTCTCCCAGCTCCAGGTTAATCGGCACTACTTTATTCTTGTCTATGAGGGGATGAGCCGCCTGTCTCAGTCTGAGTATTCCTTCCTCGCTGATTTGAGGCTCTTCACCGTCCATCTCAAGGCTCAGTCTGCCCTTGGCCATGAAAAGGTCAAGCTCCACAAGCAGATCCTGATTGTTTCTCAGCTCGTGATAATTCTCCGCCACTCTGTCGGAAAGGTCCTTGAGTATTCTCTGAACCTCGTTATGCTCGTCGATTTCCAGCTGCCGCAGCTTGTTGTTCAGATCGACTATCACCTGAGGTTCTATGAAAAGGGTTGCCCCTGTTCCGCTCTGGTCGTGGACTATGCCGGGCACGCTTGCTCTGTGCTCCGCTTTGACAGGAATTACGTATCTGCCGTTCCTCATTGTAATGATTGAGTCCTGCAGATGTGTCTTGTTCTCGGACCTGGTGATGATCTGGTTCATCCTGGTCTTGAGAGCCTCATTCTGTCTGACAATCTCACGTCTGATATGCTTAAGCTCTGTGCTGGCGCTGTCCGCCATCTCGTCTTCAGTGATGATGCATCTGTCGATTTCTCTGCTCAGCTTGTCAGTAACAGCCAGAATGTCTGTAATTGACTTGATGAGAGGAACATCCGGCACGTCGCTGCCCCTCATGAAAGATACTACCCGCTCTACAGTCTTCATGTTGTTTAGAATACGAAGCAGCTGTGCCATGGTGAGAACGCCGCCTTTGCGGGCCAGTGCCACCATATCTTTAATATCATAAAAACCACCGATTGGTAACGCACCCTTACTAGTGATGAGTTTAACTGCTTCTGTGGTTTCTTCCTGTCTCTCCCTTATTTCGGACACGTCACAGATAGGCCTGAGCTCTGAAATGACCTTCCCGGTCATTTCAGAACCCGCCTGTGTCTTGAGCATGTCTATGATTTTATAGTATTCCAGAACATTTAAGGTCTTATCTTTCATCGAGTCTTATCCGTTGTTTCTGTATTTCTCAATTTCCTTCTTGAGCTGGAGATTCTCCATCTGAAGGTCAAAGAAACTGTTTTCCAGTTCTCTGCACTTCTCTTCCACATCTCTGACTACAGCGTCCATGCTGTTCTGTGTCTGAGTTCTTGCAGACTCAACAGCATCCTTGAGATTACTGTTCTCTTCTTCGAGAGCTTTGATCTGTCCCAAAAGTTCTTCCTTCTGCATTACTATTGCCTGAGTTTCCTCCTTGTAATCCAGATAGTTCTTCTTGGTCTCATCCCAGAGCTGCACATAATGCTGTGCATCCTTCTCCAGCTGCATGTTGATGCGCTTGTTCTCCTCCAGTTCCTGCATCACCTGGAAGTATTCACTTGTAATGTTTACTGCTGCCAGCACTCCAAGGTTGGCAGTCGCAATTCCTGATGCTTTGGCAGCTTCTGCAATTTCCTGCATTCTCACATCTACGTGTGCAGCCACCTGAATGATTTCTTCTCTAGATTTAGCTCCGGAAATAACGTATTCCTGACCGTAGATTTTGACTTTAACCTTGTTGTTTTCCATAAGAATATCTCCTACATTTCTCTGAGGACAGCATTCAGTTCATTCTTGAGTGCTTCGAGAACACCGTTGTGAACAGCTGTTACTTCTTCGTCTGTCAGCGTCTTGTCCTTGTCTCTGTATGTCAGATTGAATGCCACGCTCTTCTTGCCTTCTTCAACCTGCTTGCCTCTGTATACGTCAAAGAGTTTAACGCTTTCGAGAATGGTTTCACCGTGTGCTTTGATTATTCTCTCTATTGCACCGACTTCCATGTCTTCGTCAACCAGCAGAGCAATGTCTCTTGATGTTGACGGATACTTAGGAAGCGGTGAATATACAATCTCAGTATCTGAGTTTCTGATGATTGCTGATACCAGGATTTCGCAGCAGTAGATTCTGACGCCGCCCATGCCGTAGTTCTCAGCTACATCTGGATGAATCTCACCCATGATGCCCAGTTCTTCAGTTTCGAATCCGCCTTCTTCTGTAACTCTCGATACGGCGATTCTGGCGCATCTTCCAGGATGATATACACTGTATTCGCTCTCGGCAATGTACATTGTATCTGAGATGCCCATCTTCTTGAGCATTTCTTCAACTACGCCCTTAAGCTTGAAGAAATCAGCTCCGTCTCCGTACATGCCGATGCAAAGTGAGTATTCTTCGTTAGGAAGTCCTGCAGGATTGAACATGTCAGGCATGAAAGTGTTGCCGATTTCGAATGCACCGACTGCAGGAATCTTCCTTGAATAGTTCCTGCTGAGCACTTCCAGCATGTTAGGAGTGAGGACTGTTCTCATTACTGAGTTTTCTTCTCCCAGAGGGTTGATGATTCTTACGAATTCTCTCTCCCATGTTCCTTCAGGAATGCAGATGTTGTCCACTCCCTTAGGGCTTACGAATGAGTATGTCTGAATCTCATTGAGACCCATGCTGCACAGAGCTTCTCTGATGCTGTTTCTCATTGCCATGTCCGGAGCAATCCTTGCTTCTGTGTTGCTCTTAGGCAGTGTTACAGGAAGCTTGTCATATCCGTAGATTCTGGCGATTTCTTCGATATAGTCTTCTTCTCCCAGCAGATCCTGTCTGATGGTAGGAGGAGTAACTGTAATAATGTCGCCCTCGCCTGCTGTTCTGATCTCCAGACTTTCGAAGATGTCAACCATTGACTGTCTGTCCAGTTCAATTCCCAGAACATAGTTGATTCTGCTTACTCTAACATCGATTGTTCTGGCTGCTTCAGGTTCAGGGTATACGTCAACGCTTCCCCTGCACACTTTGCCTGCTCCGATCAGCTCGATAAGTCTGCATACTCTGTCTGCTGCAGCTTCACACAGGTTAGGGTCGATGCCCTTCTCGAATCTTGATGAAGCTTCTGTTCTCAGTGCAAGCTTGTTAGAAGTCTTCCTGATGCTGTCTCCGTTGAAGTTGGCAGATTCTATGATGATTGTCTTGGTATCTTCTTCGATTTCTGAGTTGAGTCCGCCCATTACACCTGCGATGGCAATGCCTCTCTCGGCATCTTTAATCAGCAGCGTGTCGCTTGTCAGTGTTCTCTCATTCTCATCGAGAGTTGTGAATTTCTCTCCGTCTGCAGCGTTCTCAACGATAATCCTGCCGCCTTTAACCTGATTGATGTCAAAAGCGTGCAGCGGCTGACCGTACTCCAGCATTACGAAGTTTGTAATGTCTACGATGTTGTTGATAGGTCTCATGCCTGCATACATGAGTCTCTTCTGGAGCCACCATGGTGACTGTTCAACCTTAACATCTGTAACTACTCTGGCTACGTATCTCTTGCAGTTTTCAGGGTTTCTGATTTCTACTGAAACGTAGTCTGAAGATTCGCCTTCACCGTTTGTTTCCTGAATTGCAGTATCAGGGTATGAGAACGGTACGCCGAAAGTTGCCGATGCTTCTCTGGCCATTCCCACGATTGCCAGGCAGTCAGGTCTGTTAGGTGTAATCTCGAAATCAACTACAGTCTGCTTAAGGCCCAGTGCCTCAGCGAAATCTTCGCCAGGTGTCAGATTGTCTTCGAGAATCCAGATGCCGTCCTTGTGAGCAACGGGCACCACTTTGTCCTCGAATCCCAGTTCTCCGGCTGAGCAGAGCATACCGTATGACGGTACACCTCTAAGCTTGCCCTTGGTAATCTTGACTCCGCCTTCCTGCTTAGGCTGTCCGTGAAGAGGTCCCGGAATTACTGACTTGTGCAGTGCTACAGGAACGTATGCTCCCTCGAACACATTAGGTGCTCCTGTTACTATCTGAAGGAGTCCTGTCTCTTCGTCCTTGCCGTTTGCTTCCCTGTCGCCGATGTTAAGCTGGCACACTACCAGTTTGTCAGCATCGGGATGTCTTGTTATCTTCTCAATTCTGCCGACTACCACGTTTGACATTTCCTCGCAGAAATGTTCGCAGGTTTCCAGATTGGATCCTGACATTATCATTCTGTCGCAGAATTCTTCGTCTGTCACATCTAATTTAATATAGTCATTAAGCCATTCTACTGGTACTAACATGTCACCCTCCTACTTAAACTGATTAATGAATCTCATATCGTTCTCATAGAACAATCTGATATCTTCAACACCGTACTTGAGCATTGCTACTCTCTCTACGCCCATGCCAAGTGCGAAACCTGTGTACTTCTCAGTATCGATTCCGCCAACCTTGAGAACGTTAGGGTGAACCATGCCGCAGCCCAGGATTTCAATCCAGCCGCTGCCCTTGCATACTCTGCAGCCTTTGCCGCCGCACTTGAAGCATGACACGTCCATTTCAGCTGAAGGTTCAGTGAACGGGAAGTGATGCGGCCTGAACTTGGTTCTTGTTTCAGGTCCGAACAGCTGCTTGGCGAAGCTGTCCAGTGTGCCCTTAAGGTCTGCCATTGTAATTCCCTCATCAACTACCAGTCCCTCAATCTGGTGGAACATTGGTGAGTGTGTTGCGTCAGGAGTGTCGCATCTGAAGCATCTGCCCGGTGAAATAACCTTGATAGGCGGTGCCTGCTTCTTGAGAGTTCTTACCTGAACACATGAAGTCTGTGTTCTCAGCAGTGTATCGTCTGTAATGTAAAAAGTGTCGGTCATTGCTCTGGCAGGGTGGTTAGGTCCTGCGTTGAGAGCGTCAAAGTTGTTCTCTACTGTCTCCACTTCAGGTCCCTCAACAATTGAGAATCCCATGCTCATGAATACGTTGTAGATTTCTTCCATGGTAATTGTCAGCGGATGCTTGACTCCGATGTTCACAGGAGCACCGGGTTCTGTTACGTCGATTTTCTCCAGCTTGAACTGTGCAGCCTTGGCAGCAGCCTTGACTTCTGCGAACTTGCTCTCCAGGAGTCCTTCGATCTCTGCTCTGACCTTGTTGGCCATCTGTCCTGTTGTCTTCCTCTCTTCAGGGCTGAGTTTGCCCATGCCTCTGAGGATTTCTGTCAGCTGTCCCTTCTTACCCAGAACTTTGACACGGATTTCTTCAGTCTGCGCTAATGTTTCAACTTCGCTGAGTTTAGCTTTAGCTTCTTCAAGAATTTTGTTTAACTGAGCTTGCATTTCTTTACCTCACACTTAATTTTATCTTTGTGACTCATACATTAATATTCCGGCAGCCACAGCCGCATTAAGGGATTCGATGGAGCCAGCCATCGGAATCTTTATCTTAAGATCAGATGCTTCGATGAAGCTTTCGCTTACGCCCTGACCCTCATTACCTATTACAATCATGTCTCTGCCGCCGAGACCTGCATCTCTGTAGTCTGACGCACCTTCAAGAGCTGTCACCGCTACTCTTCTGCCTGTCCTGCGGGCTGTATCAAGCAGTTCCTCAGTTTCTACCTTCTGAACTATGGGAACCCGGAACAGTGAACCTGCCGCTGCCCTCACAACCTTAGGTGAATACGGATCCACGCATCCTTTGATCAGTACAACACCTGCAATTGCCGCAGCCTCCGCAGTCCTTATCATTGTTCCCATGTTGCCGGGATCCTGTATCCTGTCAAGCACCAGCATTCCTCTGTCTCCCGAAGCAAGCTTCATGAGCCTTCCCGGTTCTGAGCTCTGCTGCCTTATCATGGCAATGACGCCCTGGGAGCTTCTGGTATCCGAAAGCTCTGCAAACAGGTTTCTCTCCAGCATCACCGTACTCCCTTCCGGAAGTTTGTGTTCTCCTGTTCCTTCAGCCACGAAAATCTGCTCAATTTCCATTCCCGCGCTGATTGCATCCTCCAGGGGCTTGACCCCCTCCAGAAGATACATGCCGGTCTCGTCTCTGTACTTGCGCCTTGTCAGTTTCAACGCCAGTTTATATGTTGGATTGTCTCTGGAACTGATTAATTTCATCTATCCTATAATCATAACCACCCTTCAAAAGGGTGGTTTGCTCAAGGGCTATAAGACCAAGTAATACCGGCTAGCGTCTCCAGGCGCTAGCTTTTACTTTGTTCAAGCTACATTGCCTTTGCCGCTTTGGCCGCGCCTCAAAGGCGCTCTTTATCTTTTGAATGGGTCTTCGTATTCTTTTACGCTTAATTTATCTATTG
>JALEUQ010000137.1 GCA_022780965.1 Clostridiales bacterium | reverse complement strand
ACTTTGAAATTGGCTATTTTGTCGGTTGTACTGTCGGCTTTGATAGGAATACCACTGGGAATTATATCGGCGTTAAAGCCGAATTCGGTGCTTGACAGTATATTGACAACTTTGTCGCTGTTTTTTGCCAGTGTTCCTTCTTTTTGGCTGGGACTAATGTTTATGCTGATCTTCTCGCTCATGCTGGGACTGCTGCCCTCCAGTGGTATCGGTACATGGAAACATTATATCATGCCGGTCATAACTCTTGTTTTGCCGTCTGCGGCATATCTTGCAAGATTGACAAGATCTACCATGATCGATGCAATCAATCAGGATTATATACGTACAGCAAAATCAAAAGGTGCACGGACACCGAGAGTTATGTTTTTACATGCACTTAGAAATGCTATGATGCCAGTGGTAACTCAGTTGGGTATGAGTTTTGCATCTCTTTTGGGAGGCGCTTTGATTACAGAAATGGTTTTTGGCCTTCCAGGATTTGGCTCTACGATCGTAACCGCGATCAAGACTAAGAATATACCGGTTGTCATGGGAGGAATTATATTCCTGTCGGTAACATTCATATTGATTATGCTGGTTGTAGACTTGATCTATGCTGTAATTGATCCGCGTGTGAAAGACATGTATGAATAAGAGGTGCCAGTATGTTTAATGTATTTAGAAATAAAAAACTTGTAAAAAATACGAATCCGACACAAGGACAGCTTATATGGGAGCGGTTTTGTCAGAATAAAATGTCTATGTGTGCTCTTGGAGTTTTGATTATAATCATTATCATTGCACTTTTTGCGGATGTGATTGCAGACTATGAGTCGAGAGCTATTGCACAGAACGTATTGGAGAGAATGCAGCCGCCGTCAGCAGAACACTGGTTTGGTACGGATAATCTTGGAAGGGATCTTTTCGCGAGAGTAATACATGGTGCGAGATATTCCATGATATTTGGTATTGGATGTACAGCATTGGCATTATTCGGTGGATGTGTTTTCGGAGCTACAGCTGCTTATTTTGGCGGGAAAATCGATTCTATTATCTGTCGTATCATGGATACTTTTATGTGCATCCCGTTTATGCTGATGGCACTTTCACTTGTATCAGCACTTGGAACGGGACTGAAAAGTATGACGATCGCAATGGTTGTGGCAAGTGTTCCGAGTTTTACGAGAATGATACGATCTATTGTTCTTACGGTTGTAAGGCAGGATTATATTGAGGCGGCGAGAAGCTGCGGGTCTAGCCATGTTTCCATTATATTTAAACATGTTCTCCCGAATGCGATGGGACCGATTATCGTAAATGCAACAATGAATATTGCAGGATTGATTCTTTCTGCTGCAGGATTAAGCTTTATCGGAATGGGTATTCAGCCACCGAACCCGGAATGGGGGTATATGCTGTCAGAAGCGATGCCATATATGAGACGAGCTCCGCACCTGGTTATATTCCCGGGACTTGCGATTATCATTACAGCGCTTTGCTTTAATCTGCTTGGGGACGGACTGGCAGATGCATTTGATCCGAAACGGCGCAGTTAATTTTGATATTAAGTACGCAGAAGCGTCTTAATATAGTTACAATTCATTCTTAATTATGGGAGGAAAGACCAATGAAGAAAAAAAGAATTTTGTCGTTATTGTTGGTTATTGTTATGGCAGTGAGCCTGCTTGCCGGATGTTCCAAAAAAGAAAATGAGTCAGAAGAACCAACAGAAACAACCGAAAACAATGAGACCACGACTCAGGACAAAGACACGCTTGTAGTTTTAGGTAGCAGTGTTGTTGAGGCATTTGATCCATTGAACACCGCTTTGAACTACAAGCTGGAATGGCATCAGTTATTCGATGTTCTGATCGAATTCCAGGAAGACGGTTCCATGGGACCGGCTCTTGCAGAAAGCTTTGAGCCGACAGAAGACGGAAAAGGATACATTTTCCATCTGCGTGATGACGTGGATTTCATTGACGGAACACATTTCAATGCAGATGCTGTTAAATTTGCTGTTGACACGATCAGATCCTGTGATCTCTCAGCATGGACAGCAGCTTATATCGGAGAAGCTGAAGTAGTGGATGAATACACTGTTATCATCAACAAAGCTGCATCTTACACGAAGCTTCTGGAGTTCTTGGCAGAATACCTTTATATCGTATCACCGACTGCATACCAGAACGATCCTACAGGATTTGCAACGAACCCGGTAGGTTCAGGACCGTATAAATTCAAAGAGATCGGTGCTGACGGATATATTTACATGGAAGCAAATGAGGACTATTTCCGAGGAGCTCCATATTTCAAGAATCTAGTAATCAGAACACCGCTTGATCCGTCAACGGCTGTTGTGGCTCTGCAGAATGGTGAGATCGATATTGCAACTGCAATTCCGCAGGATCAGATCGAGATTATCGCAGATGACCCGACACTTGATGTAAGAAGTGCGTCAGGATGGAGTGTGAAATCTGTATTCCTTGAAGGACCGAATTTTGTAAGTGACCAGAATCTGCGTAAGGCTATTTTCCATGCAATTAACCGTGAAAATGCAATTATCTTTGACAACGCTCCGGAAGGAACAGAAGTTGCAAAGAATATGTACTCTGAACGTATGATGGGTGATTATGCAGGATTTATGGATATTGGCGGATATGATGTTGATCTTGCAAAAGATTACCTTTCAAAATCAAATTATGACGGAAAGACATTGAAAATTACAGTTACTTCTGATCAAGCAAATATAGCTCAGTCCATTCAGGAAGATCTGAAAGCAATTGGAATCACAACTGAAATCAACCAGCTTGACTCCAATACATATTCAGCAGCGTTTGTAGATGGAAGCTGTGATATCGCAATTGTAAGCTGGGGATGTGACTACGCATCTCTGGAAGAGCAGATGGGATTCCATGCAGGAACAGGATATTACGGAAAAATCGTATACAACACACCGGAATTCGACCAGCTGCTTGCAGATATGGCAAATATCTGGGAAGACTCAGAGCGTGAAGATATGTGTAAAGAAGCGCTTACAATGACGCATGATTTTGCAAATATGGTTCCGATATATGAGGATACTTTCAGTAACGTATACAGTGCAGATCTGGAGGGCGCTCAGGATATTTGGTCAGCTACATTTAATCTCTACCTGTATCAGTTAAAGCTTAAATAAGCCTTCTAAACAAGGGGGAGTTTAGATCCCCCTTGTTTCCTTATGAAGCGTGTTTTAAGGAGGAGTTGTCTTGATTTTAATTAAGCATGGAAATGTACATTTCCCAAAAGGTAAAACGGAAAAAGCCGATATTTTAATTGAACAATCAAAAATAATAAAGATTGGTGATCATATTTCAGCAGATGCCATGGTCATAAATGCAAAGGACTGTGAGGTATTTCCGGGATTTATTCTCCCGACGACCAGTGTCGGAATTTATAATTATGCTGATTTGAGGCATACGGATTCGGACGAGAAATCAAACCCTGTCAATGCTGACCTGCATGTGAAGTATTCGCTGGATCCTGTTGAAGTGAAACTACAGGGGTACGAAAGGCATGGTATTACAGCTTTTGGAGCAATACCGAACGATTCAGCTCTTATTGCGGGGCAGATGGGGGTTTACCATACAAATGGTCGGACAGCATCTGAGATGGCAATATCTGAGAATGTTGCACTTAAAGTTAATTTTTTGCCTAGTGTGAAGCGTACATTTTCGCCACGCAGCATGGCACCGATGACAAGAATGGGCATGGCTGCTATTCTGCGGAAGGAGTTTCAGAAAGCAGCTCTGAAAAAAGAAGACGGCGCCTATGATCCTTCTGGAGATATCCTGAGAAGGGTTCTAGACCGCGAACTTCCATTGCTGTGTAATGCACGTGAGAATTTCGAGATCGAGACTATGCTTGATCTGCAAAATGAATTTGGATTCAGGCTTATTCTCATGGGAGCATATCAGGCAGAACGGTCTTTGGAAAAATTAAAAAAAGCAAATTCTTCTGTTATTTTAGGAGATTTACTGGATAGCAGTTATGCGACTTACTATCAGGCAGATATTCCGGCTCTGGTTGGTATGGCACAGCAGATTCCTATGGCATTTTCAAATAATGGTTCCGGTTTTGAAGGGATGCTGTGGAGCGCGGAGAAAGCCGTTCGAAATGGTCTTGATCCGGACAAGGCAGTGGACATGATGACGATTCAGACTGCTGAAATTCTGGGTATTTCGGATAAAGTCGGTTCCATTGATGTCGGAAAGTATGCTGATTTATCAATCTGGAATGGACATCCGCTGAAAACATATAATGCACAGATTCATACATGTATAACAGCTGGTGAAGTTTGGAGGGCAGAATAATATGACAATGCTTATTAAACATGCTATTATTTATGATATGGAAGGCAATCCTCCTTATAAAGGTGATATTTATATTGAAAATGGAAGAATTGCTCAAATGGGACCGGCGCTGACAGTGTGTGCGGATGAAGTGATCGAAGCGGAAGGTCTTACCGCACTTCCTGGGTTGGTCGATGCGCATTCCCATCTTGGTGGGTTCAATATGGTCAATGTGGATGAGTGTGATTTCAATGAAATGACGGATCCTGTTACTCCGGATGTGCGTGCATTAGATGCCTGCAATATTCATGACCAGTGTTTTATGGATGCCTGTAAAGGCGGCGTTACCACAATGTGTGTGACACCGGGAAGCGGCAATGCAATCTGCGGACTTGCTTTCATTGCCAAAACGGCCGGGAAAACAGATATTCATGATTTGGTGCTGCGGAATCCTTCGGCTTTAAAGCTGGCGTTTGGAATGAACCCGATCGGCGTTTACGGCAGCAAAAATCAGGCTCCGATGACTCGCATGGGCGTGATCAAAGTCATGAGAGATGCGTTCAACCAGGCCAAAATCTATATGGAGAAAAAAGAAGCTGCAGATGGGGATCCGCTTATGATGCCGGAATTTAATCCGAAACTGGAAGCAATTTCACTGGCGCTCAGCCACCAGATTCCTTTGAAAATCCATTGTGAGCAGTTCGACATGCTGACGGCGATCGAACTGGCAAAAGAATTCGACTGCGAATATACGATTGAACACGCGTGGGGATCTGAGTTCTTTCTGCCGGAATTGGCTGCGGGAGGCGGAGCAATCAATTATGGACCGGTAGGGGTTCCTACTGGGTATGGAGAGCTTACCCATGCGAGTATTGCAGAAGTCAAAATGCTGGAAGAAGCAGGACTTTTAGTATCGATTATTACTGATTCACCGATCACGATGCCGGAATTGATTTACATTCAGGCAGGCGAAGCTGTACGTCGTGGAGTGGCACATGAAAATGCACTTAAAATGATCACGATTAATCCGGCAAAGGCACTTCATGTTGATGACCGGGTAGGTTCTTTAAAAATCGGTAAAGACGGAGACGTCGTATTATTCACCGGCATGCCCGCGATGGATGTTGCAGCTAATGTGAAATATACGATTATCGAAGGAAAAGTAGTTTATAAACAAGGAGAAGGATATGGAAAATGTGAATGATCAACTCTTGAAAATTGATAAGCTTAGAACTGTCATTAAAGTGCGGAACGGAGAAGTTGTTCCGGTTGACGGTGTAGATATTACAGTGCTGCCGCATTCTACCGTAGGAATCGTCGGAGAATCCGGATGCGGTAAAAGTATGACGGCAATGTCTATCATGGGGCTGCTTCCGAAGAATATCCGAATTGATTCGGGGAGCATCAATCTCAATGGCACAGAACTCACAAAGCTGTCACAGAAAGAAATGCGTAAAATTACCGGGGACAGAATTTCCATTATCTTTCAGGAACCGATGACCAGTCTGAATCCGGTCATAACAGTAGGCAAGCAGGTTCGCGAAGCGATTACTTTACATAGAAAAGTATCAAAAAATGAAGCGAAAGAAATGGTTGTGGAAATGTTTAGGAGCGTAGGAATCCCCGAACCTGAACGACGCTATTATTCCTATCCGCATGAATTATCCGGAGGACTCAGACAGCGTGTTATGATTGCGATGGCCATGGTATGTGAACCGGAGCTTCTGATTGCCGACGAACCGACGACAGCACTGGATGTTACGGTTGAAGCACAGATCTTACATTTGATGCGTAAATTGCGGGATGAGAAAAACACATCCATTATGATGATTACACATAACCTGGGAGTCGTCGCAGAAATATGTGATACAGTTTATGTTATGTACGCCGGTCAGGTCGTAGAACATACCGATGTTTATGAAATCTTTAAGTATCCGTCCCATCCTTATACCGAAGGGCTTTTGGATTCACTTCCGACCGTAAACAGTAAAGAAAGACTGAATAGTATCCCCGGTATTGTACCAAAATTAGATAAACTGCCTAAAGGCTGCAGATTCCATGATCGTTGTAAATACGCAACCGAACGGTGTAAGAATGAGGCACCGCCTCTGTACGATATTGGAAATAACCATACAGTGCGTTGTTTTAGGGCGGAAGATAAAGGCAAGGAGGTAGAATAGACAGATGGAAGAAAAGAAAATCCTTGTCAGTGCAAAAGGACTTATGAAGTCATTTAAGGTGAAAAATGGCACGGTAAAAGCCGTAGGTGGAGTTGATATCGATATTTACAAAGGGGAAACGTTAGCTCTTGTAGGGGAGTCCGGCTGCGGAAAATCTACACTCGGCAGACTTCTTCTTAGACTGATCGAGCCGACTTCCGGCACAGTTTTATTTGACGGAAAAGATATCACAAAGATGAAAAATAAAGAAATGCGGGAAATGCGTCGTGAAATGCAGATTGTGTTTCAGGATCCGTATTCTTCCATTGATCCCAGATTTTCCGTACGAAGGATTATCAGCGAGCCATTAAAAGCGTATAAAATATTTAGTAATAAAGGTGAACAGGAAGAGTATATAAGAGAGCTTGTCCAAAAAGTAGGAATTCATATAGAAGATCTGGATCGATACCCACATCAGTTTTCAGGCGGACAGCGACAGAGAATGGGAATTGCAAGAGCACTAGCACTGAAACCGCAGTTGATCGTTTGTGACGAACCCGTATCGGCACTTGATGTTAGTATTCAGGCGCAGACACTGAATCTGCTGCATGATTTGCAGGATGAATTTAATCTTACGTATCTTTTCATCTCCCATGATCTAGCAGTTGTACGTTATATTTCGAACAGAGTATGCGTTATGTTTCTCGGCAAGATCTGCGAAGTAGGTGATACAGAAGATATTTACAGTAATCCGAAACATCCGTATACCTATTTCCTGCTTTCATCCACGCCGAATCCGGATCCTACAAAGCGTAAGCAGGATAAAGAAATCCTTTCAGGAGAAGCACCAAGCCCTGTAAATCCTCCGTCTGGGTGTCATTTCCATACGCGATGTCCATATGCGCAGGATATTTGTTCACAAAAAGAACCAGAACCTCGTATGGTAGACGGCAGAATCGTAGCATGTCATTTTCCGTTGAATGAGAAATAGAGTGTGACTGGGGACGGGTAGCTGCACCCGGTTATGTTTAAAATCTGCTTGCAAATTTATTCCTTTAATGCGATAATCCCGTTTTCGACAGTTGGAAGAGATGAGAAAGGCGATAAACCGCGTAATTATGCGATTTGTCGCCTTTTATGCTTCTAAAGAAATGTTGTATGGGAATTCTTTTTAAAAAATTTTTTTGAGTTTTTTATTTAGCTCCTTTGGCTGATAGTATTTTCTGTCCAGCCCCAGATCAAAAGTAGCGTTTAGCGCCGTGCAGACTTGAGAACAAGTGTAGGTTGACATGTAGCACATGTCCTCAATATTTGCGACTTCCATATTTCTTAGTGTTTCTACGATGTTTTCCACTGTGAAATGTACTCCTTGTTGATCCAGCTTTTCTCAAGCAGCCGGTAGATCAGAAGGGCGGTGTAACAAATCATGAAATGTGCAATGATTCTTTCTCGTTTCAGGTGGAAAACCGGCCGGGCTGAAAAGTTTGTTTTCATTACTCGGAAACAGTCCTCTATTTTGTAACGTTGCGAACTGATTCGAATGATCTCCTGTGCGGGATCGTCAAGATTCGTAGCTACTGCATAATAACCGTCGTATTTTTCTTCTTCATCAATGATATTTTGATTTATTTCGTACAAATCAGTAACGGATTCTCCCGATTTGGTAGAGGAACGTCTCTTGATAAAACGTGTTACATTATGAGGTCCTTTTTTATACGTTTCCGGGTCGAGATTCTCCAATAATTTTTTGGTGCGCTCGATTTGACGGTTTCTGATAAACCTCTGATATTCCATCATTTTTCTGGAAAATGTGACGATGATTTTCTGCTTAACGGTTGCTTTTGATTTTACTTTACGTTTATGCCCATTCTTTAAAGTTTTCTCTTCATAAAGCTCAAGATCAAACGCTTTGTCTGATAAAAGAATCCTACAAGTGGTACGGGCTGATGCTGCTTCGACGGGCCGTATTTGCGCAGACCTTTGATTGGTTCACCAGTTACTTCGTCCACATAATCCTCATCCTGGGATTCGATTTCAAAGTAGTAATTTGTACAATCATAGTAACAGACAGATGTATTGCGTTTCAAAATACTACAGCTTTTCTCATAAAGATGGCTGATATAGTCATCAAGAAGCTAATAGATTCGTATGATCAATTACATTTATCACAAATCTCAACATTTGTCATATGTTAAAAGAAAAAGGGATTTTGTGATGAATAATCAAAATTGTTATAAGGATCAGCAACATGTTCATGAATTAACCGGAAGTACCAGAGTTGTCAATGAAGGAAGGAGCTGTCATAATCATAGATTCTGTACAGTGACTGGAGAGGCAATCTATTGTAAAGATAAGCACGATCATTTTCATGAAGTGAAATTTCACACCGATTTTTCTGATGAGCATTATCATGAATTCTGTGGAAAAACTTCCGGTGCAGTTGACGTGGGAAACGGAAAACATGTTCATTTTATAAAGGATTTTACGGAAGAGGAAGATAATCATAAACATGAATTCCAGGCTGCGACACTTATTGACAGTCCGATTGATTTCATATGTAGATAACTGTAGCTTGATGTAGCTGCCCCGGAGTAATCAGGGGCAGCTGTGCTTGATTATTTCGTAAATGCTCTTGGTGAAATATTAATTAACTTGTGTCAATCGTGCAATTTCCCGATTTATCCTTTCAGTCCGCTCATCGCCATTCCTACCTCGAATTTCACCGGCTTTCATCGAATCTTCTCGTAACTGTTGAGAATTATGAAAAAAGCAGTATAGTGAGAAAAGAGTAATCTTCAGAGGGGGACAGCAGTGTGAAAAAGGGAACGCATGCAGATAAGAATGCCGTAGTGAGAAAAACGCGTGTCGGAATCAAAGAAATTGCGGCGGAAGCCGGGGTGAGTTCAACTACGGTGTCGAATGTTGTGGCGGGAAAGACGGAACGGATTTCGGAGGAGACCGTTCAGAGGGTGCAGAGACTTCTTGAAGAGAAAAAGTATGTGCCCAGCATGGGAAACAGGCTGCTGTCAGGAAAACATTCCGGTGTGATTGGGGTTATGATAGGGAAAACAATTCAACATGCAGAAGCAGGAGAAGCTGCGCTGTGGATCCGGGAAGTAGAGAAGGAGATATACAGGTGTGGCTGCTATATGCTTCTGCATTTTGCTGCTTCGGAAGAAGAAATTCTGCGTCTGGCAATGATGTGGAAAATGGAAGGGATCATTCTGACCGGATTTGAAGGGAAAATGGAAGAGAGCGTCCGCAGCAGATGTGCGATACCTGTAATTTCGGCGAAGATTGGAAATGCAGT
>JALEUQ010000109.1 GCA_022780965.1 Clostridiales bacterium | reverse complement strand
ACTTTGCAGTCAACTTCCTTGGCTCCGGCACCATGACTGTAGGCTGCAGTGACGAATGGATTGCAGCAGTAGGTCTTCTCACATTCGGAAATTGTAGCCCCGGCTTTGCGCTTGGCGCTGCCTGATGCCTGGTTTGTGCCGCAGAAGTAGCAGCCGAAATGATGAGCCCATTTGCTTTCGCCGTAGTGGAAAGAATTGTCGTTTGCAATGTCTATTGCCCAGTCAACAGCTGCTTGTCTTGCTTTGAGAGTTCTCGCATCATTTGTATCTTTGGCTGCAGTTGTATTATTAGAAGACGATGATACATCTGTAACGGTCACATACTTTCCGCAAACGAAACCTTTGCTGCCGCTGTATGAAAGCTGATACCAGATTGCGTTCTCGTACGTTGTTTTGCCTGTGATGGTAAAAGTTTTATCCTTGGCGAGACTTCCTATGGATGAATATGATACTGCAGGTCCTTTCCTCACATACAGCGATCCGCTTGAAATGTTCACTTTACCTTCAAGTCCGCTTACCGACGTTACGGTGTAGGAAGAAGTTGCGGTGGAGCTGGATGAGCTTGAAGAACTCGAGCTGCTTGAGCTTGAACTGCTTGAAGTTGAACTTCCGATGCCGGACGTAACTGACGAAGTCTTAATGTATTTAGCTATGGTAAAGCAGTACTTGCCGTTGTACTTCAGCTGATACCAGTAGTTGCCGTAAACGTCCTTGGCCTTGCCGGTAATCTTGAAAGTTTTGTTCTTTGCAAGTTTGCCTACGGATGGATACATTGTGCCGGGACCGTCTCGCAGAATAACGTTGCCGCTGCTCACATTGACCTTGCCCTGAAGTCCGCTGACGCCTGTGGTTTTGACTGTAAGCGCCTTGGCGTAGGATGCACTCACATAACCAGTCTTCGATTTATATGAAATCTTGTACCATGTGGAACCTTTGCTGCCCTTGACGGTGGCTTTAACAACAATATAAGAACCTTTTTTAAGTTTGCCGCGTTTCGATGAAGAAGTGGTCGCCTTGGAGCGGACATATACATTGGCTGTTGTCTTGCATACTTTGGAAATGCCGTATGAATAGTCCTTGTTAATAACAGGAACTGCCGAAAACATGGTCAGCGCCATGACAAGAACCGTGATGCAGATAATAGTTTTATGAAGTTTGAATCTCATATTGAATATCATTATGCGAATCTCCTTGCGTTGACGAATAGAACGATAGAGTGATAATATATCGCCCTTAGTATCGAGTAAATCTATATTCCTAATAATGCGTAAGACTGCCGATTTATTGCATTCCTTTACAACATTAGTATAGATTATAAGGCTTGCAATGTCAAAGTTTCGGGTGATATAATCATTTGGGTATGACTAATTTTTGACTAAGGTATCAAAGGAGAAAAAACATGAGAGAAACTATTATCGAGATATTAAAGGACATCAGAAGCGATATCGATTTCGAGAATGCTACAGCGCTTATCGATGACGGACAGCTGGAGTCTCTGGACATTGTTGCAATCGTTGGTGAATTCAACGAGGAATTCGACGTTGAGATTTCTGTTGAAGATCTGGTTCCTGAGAATTTCAATACTGTAGATGCAATGGTTGAACTTATCTCTAAGGCACAGGAAGACTAAGCGATGGCACTGACATCATTCTGGTTTCTAATCTTCGCAGCGGCTGTCGTTCTGGCATATTATCTGACACCGGTTAAATACCGATGGGTGACACTGCTCATTGCCAGCTACGCGTTTTATACCATCTCAAGTATCAAGACACTGATTTTCATGGTGGCGACTACCGTTATTACATTTTACGGCGGGCGCAGGCTGGGACAGATTAACGCGGAGCACAAGGCTTATCTGGCGGAGCACAAGAGTGAACTGTCAAGAGACGACAAGAAGGAACTGAAGGCAAAGGTTCAGAGCAGGAAGAAGAAGGTGGTGGCTGTAATTCTCATCTTCAACTTCGGAGTGCTGGCCTTCCTCAAATATTTCAGAGTGTACATCACGGCGCTGATTCCCGGAATTAACCTGGGAATTCTGATACCCCTCGGCATCAGCTTCTACACATTCCAGGCGGCTGCGTATATCATTGACCTTTACAGAGTCAAGTACGATGCCGATGACAATATCGCCAAGTTCGGACTGTTCATGTCCTTCTTCCCGCAGATAATTCAGGGACCTATCGCAAGGCATGACCAGCTGGCGACACAGCTGTATGAAGGACATAGATTCGAGTACAAAAATCTGACTTACGGAGCGCAGCTCATACTGTGGGGATTTTTCAAGAAGCTGATAATTGCCGATAGAGTGGCTATCATGGTCAGCGAAGTGTTCGACAACCCCGGAGACTACCAGGGAGCCATAGTATTTGCGGCACTTTTTGGATATACAATTCAGATTTATGCAGACTTCAGCGGAGGCATAGATATCGCACGAGGCGTTGCGCGCACAATGGGAATCGAGATGTCCCACAACTTCATGCGCCCTTATTTCGCAGACAGTCTGAGCGAATTCTGGAGGAGATGGCACATGTCACTGTCATTCTGGACCAGAGACTACATCTTCTATCCTATTTCACTGAGCAAGACTTTCGGCAAGCTGGGCAAAGACATGAGAAGCAGAGTGGGAGACAGGGTAGGCAAGCTGTTTCCGGTTCTGTGCGCTCAGATGGCAACCTTCGTAGTGATTGGAATCTGGCACGGCGCCGAGTTCAAATATGTGGCCTATGGTCTTTACAATGCGTTCATAATCATTCTGGGACTGCTTCTGGAGCCGCAGCTCAAGGCTGCCGTTGAGAAACTTCACATCAATGCTGAGAGCAGAATGTGGAAAGTGTTTCAGATGCTCAGAACACTGATGATTGTCACAATCGGACGAATGTTCCCTAAGGCTGCATCGTTCACAGTGGCATTATCCATGTATGCATCCATTTTCAAGGGGAATGGCGGAGTGCCGTTTAGCGAGCAGATTCTGCAGCTGGGACTGACAGGCATTGATTACTGTATCCTTCTTGGAGCATGTGCTGTCTGGTTTGTCATCAGCTTCTATTAGGAGAAGGGCATCAAAATCAGAGATGCTCTGGCTGAAATGAATATTGTGTTAAGATGGGTAATCCTCATTCTGGGCGTTACTGCAGTTCTGGTTGCGGGAATCTACGGTCTGGGATACGATGCAGCGGCGTTCATTTACAGAGGATTCTAAGATCACCTGACAGGTGGAATTAACGAAAGGCTATTTGATGAAATTTGATCTTCATTGCCATACCAAAGAAGGGTCTGTTGACTCTAAGGTGACAATTCAGGAATACATAACACGGTACAGAGAACTCGGCTATGACGGGTTCATGATTACCGATCATAACAGTTACAAAGGGTGCCTGGCCTGGCATCTGATGCACGCCATTCACAAATACGGCAATACCGATGGGTTCACGGTGCTCTGCGGCATTGAATACGATACCAAGGATGCAGGACATGTGCTGGTGGTGCTTCCGGATGGAATATATCTGCCGATTCTCAGAATCAGAGGAATGCGTGCACGAAAGCTGGCCAAAATTGTGCACAGGTACGGCGGTATAGTCGGACTGGCGCATCCCTTCGGTATCCCATCCTCATCTGCCATGAGCTTCAAGCTGATGAATGAGAGTATTCTGAAACAGATGGATTTCATCGAGGTGTTCAACACATGCGAAAATGAAGTGTCAAACAAGCTTGCAGGAGAACTGGCCGAGAAATACAGACTTCCGGGATTTGCCGGAACTGATGCTCACAATGCACAGTTCATCGGTATGGCTGCCACAGAGATTGAATGGGATATTCACAGTAACAGAGATCTCATAGATGCTGTCAATGCCGGCGCCTCGTTCATTACAGCGGGCACCGAAAGAGAAGTAACCCTCAAAGGCAGGGCCAAGGAAATGTGGTTCAGCCAGCTGGGCTACAAAATATATAACAGAGGCCTTGGTAAAATTAAGATGCCGAGGCGCAAATACATGACGCGAAAACTGAACAACGGGCATAAGCCATTCTCATTCAAAAAGGCGGAATAGTTTATGGCATGTCAGAAAGTTCCATATATAGTATATGCAATGACAAATAATCACATCTGATTGCAGTATCATAGCAATTAGGTGTGATTTTGTTGTAATATAATGGATAAATTGCGTGCTTGTCAGCACTATTTAAGGTATAATATCTAATGAGTACGAGTAATTTGAAGGAGAGGTTGGATTGTACATAACTGGCATAGCTGCATTTGTGCTGTTTTTCATTAACGACATCAATGACTGGAAACTGAAGAGGAAGTGGCTGAGCGTGTCATTTGCTGCGGGAGCTGTTCTTCTGGCAGTGTCAACAGTGTGGATGTGCATACGTGGAAATGGAGACGCGGTTCTGTCAGGGGTTCCTGCGGCGGCAGTGTGGGTGATATTAGCAGCGTCGCTGGCGGGTGAGGTATATTCTTTGTTCTTTTCTTTTAGCTGCAGCGAAGCATACGCGGGCGCAGGCGGTGACAATGTCAGATATCCAAGCACCGGCAGAATGTATGCCCTTTGCAGACACCCCGGCGTACTGTTTTTCATTATAATATATGCGGGGCTGATCCTCGTTACAAACATGCCGGCGACAGGCGGTGCCATGATGTGCATTCTTAACCTGCTGCTGATTGTGTTCGAAGATATTTATGTGTTCCCCTCAGTTTTTGAGGCATACGACAAGTATAAGCAGGGAACTCCCTTTCTCATTCCTAATATGAGAAGCATCAGGAAATGTATTGTTGACTTTAGAAGGTAGTTATGAGATTTCAGCAGAAAATCAAAGAAAATTCCAGCAGACAGATTTGGCAGGAGTACTGCGGATTCATGGATCTGGACATAGATTCATACATGGCGATTCAGAACAGACTCATGTCAGAACAGCTGCGGGTATGGTCAGAATCGGGTCTTGGCAGGAGCCTTCTCAAGGGAAGCTCTTACAGAACCATCGATGAGTTCAGAGACAACTTCCCGCTGACAACTTACGATGATTATGCTGATATCCTTCTGGCCAAGCGAGAAAGCATGCTGCCGGACAAGCCTGTAATCTGGATTCAGACCACCTGGGAAGGCGGCATTAAGCCAATCAAGGTTGCACCGTATACCAGAAGCATGCTTGATACTTACAGGCATAACCTGTCTGCATTGACAATACTCATTTCGGCTAAGGAGAAGGGGCAGATTAACGTAGAAAAGGGTGACCGTGTGTTGTATGGCGGCGCACCTCTGCCGTACATGACAGGTCTGATTCCGTCGCTGCTTGATGAAGACATTGATTTCCAGTGGCTGCCCAGCAATGACACTTCTGAGGGCAGTTTCAGCAAGAGAATCAAACAAGGCTTCAAGATGGGCATGGCAGGCGGCATAGACTATTTCTTTGCAAACGCTGCTGTTGCCAATTACATTACAGAGAGCTTCAGCGCCATGACCGGCGGCGGAGTATCCGGCGGATCTTCGTCAGCCTCGGGAAGCGGCAAGTCCAAGGGACTTCCTGCATCGCCGAAGTTCATCGCCAGATTTATCAAGGCCAAGTATATGTCCCACAAGGAAGGACGTCCGATATATCCTAAGGATGTGTTTAAAATAAAAGGTTTCGTGTGCACGGGTGCAGATGCATCTCACTACAGAGAGCGTCTTACCAGAGCATGGGGAATAGATCCAATCGAAATAGCAGCAGGTACAGAGGCAACGTGCATTGGCTCAGAGTCACTGCTGGAGAGAGGAATGGTGCTGTTCCCGGATGCCTGCTTCTACGAGTTCATTCCTGAGCAGGAATATATCAAGAATCTGAATGATCCGACCTATAAGCCTCAGACAGTTCTTATGAATGAGGTGACTGAGGGTGAGAACTATGAGATTGTGCTCAGCGTTCTTCACGGGGGAGCTTTCATGCGTTACAGGATTGGCGATGTGTATCACTGTGTAAGTGCTTCACCTACAGGCAGACTGCCGAGGTTCACATTCTATGACAGAGTGCCTAGCGTTATTGACATTGCAAGCTTTACACGAATTACAGAGACAGCAATATCCGAAGCTGTCAGACTAAGCAAGCTGGGAATAGATGACTGGATAGCCCGCAAGGAGTTTGACAGAAACGACAGTCCGTACATGCATATGTATATCGAGATTTCCGAAGATGCTCAGGAAAACGATGTAATAAGCAAAAGGGTCCTGACAGAGCATCTGTCCACGTATTTCAAGGCATTTGACAGCGACTACGACGACCTGAAGAAGCTGCTCAACATGGAGCCGCTTAAGATAACAGTGCTGAAACACGGCACAATCAAATCATACAGACGAGAAATGAACAGGGAGCTTCCGAGAATTAATGCGAGTGCAAGCGACCTTTCGGCACTTCTCAGATATCAGCGATAGTTATTTCATTTTAAGAGAATTGACAATGAGCAACGTACCATTCCTATACGTCAACTTAATAGCGATGTGCGGCTATGCAATAATATTCATTTCATTTATTGCAGCCAGGAAGACCTCGGAAATCAAAGCATTCATTGCGCTGCTTACTGCTTTCATGCTTTGGACGAGCGGTTCCATTCTCATGCGTCTGCAGGTGTATCCCGGCCTGGAATTCTGGTACTACGTATCGATTCTGGCCTTGTTCTGCATAGCCGATTTGACGTATATTTTCGTATGCTCATTTACCAAAACCAAAGCGACATTTACTAAAGTGCTATGGTCAATAGGCACGGTGATAATACTTATTTTCACTGCAAACGGCGTTTTCCTCAAGCCGCCGACTCCTCTTGACACTGAAAGAGGCACTGTGTTTGTCTATGACATGGACTGGAAGGTGGCAATACCGTATGCCTTCTTCGCATGCATTGTATTCTCAATTGCAGTGGTAATTAAGCGCAAGCGCAGAGAAACGGGAACCAGATCGCCCGGAATGACTGCAATGACGGCAGGATGCATAATAATCGCCATCGGTAATCTGCTTCAGATTATACCGGGCAACATTTTCCCATATGACACTCTTTCGGGAATAATAACGGTTATGTTCCTTGTCTGGGCAATGTACCGCAAGAGAATGTTCAGGCTCACCCTGCTTGTATCAAGGGGTGCGGTAGTATGTGTTGCAGTAATCATTTGTCTCTTCGCATCAGTGAACGCAGTTATTCCTCTAAGCAGTGTGCTGATCAGCAGATTCGGGTTGTCATATGAAGCGGCGACGACAGTGATAATTCTATTTACTGTGCTGCTTGTAGCTTTGTGCTACTACGGTCTGTGCAAACTGGTCGACGCACTCTTCACGAGAGAGGAGCAGCAGAACAGACTGATTAATTCCTTCTCGCAGAAGGTTTCTCAGACTTTGGAAAGCCGAAGTATCATGGAGGCGCTTTCCAGCTCGATAATG
>JALEUQ010000066.1 GCA_022780965.1 Clostridiales bacterium | reverse complement strand
AATTTACCTTTCATTTCTTACCCTCACAGTTCTTCCTGATACTTATCGAAGCAGCCTGTCTGCCTCTCAAAGTCCAATCCTACTACAATTAATTGATAATAAATTATAACATCCCGATACACCTCGTCATTATCAAAAGGTTAAATTATTGGCATTTTGTAACTTTATCAGTTGCAAGGTAACTTTAACAGATACCCTGCCATCAGAACAGCAGGTATTGATGGCTTCAGAAGACACGCAAAAAATGAGAAAGACGCTTCGAACCATACAGTCCGAAACGTCCTTGTTTTTCCTTGTTTATAATCTTACTCAAATTACTGAAAAATGAGTTTACCGCTTATAGATGTTGTGACTACAGGACCGAATGTTCTGGAATCTACAGAGTTTTCTCTATTATCGCCCAGAACAAACACTGTGTTTTTCTTTACCGTATACGGATACACGATATCGTAGTTTCCCTTTTCGGTCACACCATTCACATAATCTTCTTCTGATATCATGCCATTGACGAACACTTTGCCGTCTCTGATATTCACACTGTCTCCCTCAACTGCAATTACCCTCTTCACATATTTCTCGCCTGAAGGCATCTTGATGGATACAATGTCACCTCGCTCATAAGTGTCTGATATCCTCGAATAAAACACGATCTGCCTGTCGCTGAGCGCCGGTTCCATGGACTGTCCCGATACCCGGGAAACCCCTATGAACACATTGAACACTATCAGAGTTGCAATAACAACAGCGGCAACAGTTAAAGCAAACTTAAACCAGCCGTGCTTCTTCCCGTCGTACTTCCTCAGAACGCGCTTCCCCGCCATAGTTAAGCACCCTGATTACCTATAGTATCATCAGCATTCTGTTCAGATAACTGGTCTTCAAGTTCCTTGAGCCTCTTTTTAAGATTTCTGTGCTTTATGATGAATACAGCAACTATAATAAGCAGAATTGCTGCAGCAATCACATCCAGCCAGCAGAACCCCAGGGTAGTATGGTGCAATACATTCGTCATGATACATCACCCTTAGCCTTTCTCATTTCTTCGATTTCCCTTCTTGCCTCATTGTCTCTTTTCTTATTAAATGCGAAATGGATTATCGCCAGTGCAACTATAATAAGAAAAATGATGAATGCCAGTAGGGTCCACAGGCATATGCCGCTGTCAGCGTGCATCGCCTCATGCAGATTGAACACCTTTAACAACATCGTCCACCTCCTGAACTATTCCCCTGAAAGTTGGCATTGTAACCTTTAACTTATAAATCAAAGCATTTGATGCTCTAATGGCATTGCATTTTGATGATGATTATTATAGCATCATTTAAGATACAAGAATAATTTTTTCGTGTCAAGAGGTATTTAAAATGAAAAAAATTGACAGATTCAAAACTGTTCAGCTGATAGTGTCCATTATTTTGACCGCAATATGCTGTTTTTTGATTTTCACAAATGAGAGTTTGTTCCATGCCATCGCTCTTGACAGCAATGTTCGCACCGTCTGCATTCTGCTCTGGGCATCCCTTGGAATATCATTTCTTTTTATTTTTATCGACTTCAGCATGTTCAGCTCAGTGAAACGGGCTTACAGGGAACTGGATTATGCTGTACATCGTGACCCTGTTGCCGGTATCGCCAACAGATACTCAAGTGATGCCGTAATCGAGAAATATCTCGACAGGCCACTGCCGTACAATGTTGGCGCTGTCATGTTTGACCTTACAAACATCAAAGAAATCAACGAAAATTTCGGTCACCTGCAGGGCAATGATGCTATTCGCGTATTCGGCACCATACTCAGCATGGAGTCGGTGGATCTTTGCTTTGTATCAAGGAATGGCGGCAACCGTTTCCTGGCCATATTTGAAGACGGCAGCGAAGCCAAAATAAACAAATTCATCCAGCGTGTTGAATCCAAAGTGTCCGAAGGCAACAGCATTCCAGGCAAAATTGTTCTGGAGTACAAATACGGCATAGCATTCAACAAATATGAGAAGCTTGACAGCATAACCGAGCTGATCTCACTTTCGGCACGCAGAATCAATCAGTCATAGGAGCAGTCTAATGGCAAAACTAGACCACAACTACATAGAATCTCTCGTTGAAATGGCTAAGGATAATGACAGCAATGCGCTGGCAGAGCTGTATGCTGCAACATATCAGGTCCAGTACGCCTACTCGTATCACTACCTGAAGGACGAACATCTGGCTCAGTGTGCCCTTCAGGAGACATACATCAAGGCATTCCGCGGCAT
>JALEUQ010000065.1 GCA_022780965.1 Clostridiales bacterium | reverse complement strand
AAGTATTTATTGATGGCGAACTGATTACATGCGAACCTGCAGAAACGTTGCCACTAACTCAGTTGTATTTCTTCAGGTAAATTGAATTACATAATTAGTCACGAAGACAGGAGGATTATTATGGCTTGTTTTATCGCACCTGCTGCTGAAGCAGTAGTAATGACAGTTGTTCAGAAACATATCGAAAAGAATGAAAAGAGCAAAGTTTATACATCGGAAACAAATGTATGCAGCTGCTCTTCAAATGGCATTACCTGGTCCAGGCGACTCAAATGGCTTAATACCATGCTTTGGGGCGGCGCAGCCCTCCTTATGCTTGAACATATATGGCATGGTGAAATTACAGGAGCCTTCCCTTTCCTGACAGCAATCGCCAATGGTGAAACCATGGCAATGCTTAAGGAAATTGCTGTTACCGGCGGAGTTATGGCAATTACAATTACTGCAATCTGGGGAGCAGTATGTTTCGCAGTTGAAAAACTACTGTCAGCACAGAATGCAGCTGTATCAAAGCTGTTGGAATAATAGGTGATAATTATGTATTTAGTGTTCACACTTGTTGCGGCTATCGTAACAACTATAATCTGGTTAAGAATTTCTGCTATGCGTGAACTGAGATTAGGCACACTATGTCTAATCTACTGGGGAGCATCGATAATGTGGATTGTTGATTTTGTGATTGTCTGCATTAGAGATGGTATCTGCACCTTTGAAACTGGTGCAGATGCTGCTCTTCTCGGCGGTATTACAATACTGCTTGGAGTTGCAATCTGGGGCAGTTCTCTGCTGTTTAATAAAACAAGGAGAAAGTATGGTAATTGAAAGAGTAATTGCTAATATCAAGCATATAGATATTGGTTCTAAGCACGTCGATAACGTGTGGGTAACTCACGAAGATTTGCTTAAACCTCACCAAAAGCTCGTTTCAGAATCCGGAAGAATTCTCAAAATCAGCCTGGATGATGGTCAGAAGCTTAAGAATGGAGATATTTTATATGAAAATGATGAGTCTGTAGCTGTACTAACCCTGAAAGCTGAAAAGGTGTTTGAAATAATACCAAAGAATAACATGGAATGGGCAAAAGCAGCCTTCAACATCGGGAACATGCACCAGAAGCTTTATATCTTCGAAGACAAGCTGTGTGTTCCTTATGATAACGTGCTTGAACGTGTTATCAAAGCATTAAACGTGGAATGGCATATTACAGAAACCACGCTTAATGGACTTCTTGCCAATGTGAATATTGGCAGCAGCCATTCTCATTCCCATAGTCACACCCACAGTCATGAACACAGCCATGGCCATAGTCATCAAGGCGGTCACAATCATGAATAGTCACATTTTAAGTCTAATGCTTGCCGGAGGCACATTCCCTACCGGAGGTTTCTCTCAATCCTACGGGCTTGAAACCTATGTGGAGAAGGGGATTATAACAAACTGCATTGAGTTTGAGGAATTTCTGAATTCTTATGCCTTAAGCATTCTCGCGAAAAGTGAAGGCCCTTATTTCTGTGAAGCATACAGGCTGACATCCGAATGCTCTTTTGATAAAGCTGCGGCAATAAATCGTGAATTAACTGCAATGAAGCTGACAAGAGAAATGCGCGATGCAAGCCATCGAACCGGCAAGTCTTTCATGAGAATAGCATCCACCATATTTGATGACTCAGTGCTAAAAGACTTCTATTACGGCTTAAAATCCGAAGGCATCAATTATTCAATTGCATTTTCAGTGACAGCAGCGCGATTGAACATAGGCCTGCAGGAGGCATTGGAAGATTTCTTCTATACAGAGGTTAACAACCTTGTCCAGGCAGCATTGAAGCTGATTCCACTTGGCAATGTTGAGGCTCAGAGTGTACTTATGAGATTTATCGAAACCATAGATAATGTCGTTCAGACTGCAATCGCAACGGATATTGAGGACGTTGACAACTTCAGTCCAGGAATTGAAATCGCTTCGATTAAGCATGAAACATTGAGAACACGACTGTATATGAGTTAGGAGGTATATTATGCGCAGACCCGTAAAAATCGGTGTAGGCGGCCCTGTCGGATCAGGCAAGACTGCTCTTATTGAAAAGTTATGCAAACAAATGAATCAAGAATACTCAATCGGAGTTGTCACTAATGACATTTATACGAAAGAGGATGCTATGATTCTGGAACGGGCTCAGGCTCTGCCTGCAGAACGAATTATCGGTGTAGAAACCGGCGGCTGTCCTCACACTGCTGTAAGAGAAGATATCTCCATGAATTTGGATGCAATCGATGAACTTACTGACCGCATAAGCAATCTGGATATCATTTTCGTCGAAAGCGGCGGCGATAACCTTGCAGCAACTTTCAGTCCCGAACTCGTAGATGGTCTGATTTTCGTAATAGATGTAGGTGAAGGCGAGAAAATCCCAAGAAAAGGAGGCCCCGGCATCACCAAATCCGACCTTCTTGTAATTAACAAAATCGATATTGCAGAATACGTGCATTCAAACCTTGAGGTCATGGAAAGAGATACCAAGGCAATGCGCGGCAGCAAACCTTACGTAATGACTAACCTTTTTGATGGTACAGGGCTTGATTACATAATCAGATGGATCAAGGAAGATATGCTCTTCGAGGATTAATATGGCAAACCAGACAGGAACGCTCAAACTTACGTTCAGAAAGAAAGAAAACGGAATAACTTATGTCCCCCAGGCCAGTTTCACATATCCAATGCGTGTTATGTCACCCTTCTATGAAGATGATGATGGAACTGCCTTTATCTATCTTCTTAACTTGGGCGGTGGCGTTGTTGGCGGTGATGAACTGATTACTGATGTGACGGTTGAAGAAAATGCAAAAGCGCTGCTGACAACCACATCGTCCAATAAACTGTACCGAATGGTTCCGGATCGGCATGCTACCATCATCAACAAGTTCAAAATTGGCAGTAATTCTGTACTTGAGTATTACCCTGAAAGCAATATCCCGTTTACTGAGTCGGAGACTATCCAATTGTCTGAATTTCACCTCAATAAAAGTTCGTATCTATTTACTGTTGATTCAGTCACACCGGGGCGTATCGACAGAGGCGAATTCTTCTCTTATCGCAGATACGCATCCAACGTGAAAATATTTGTAGACGGCAGACTCATTGCCTATGAGAAAACTAATCTCAAGCCAGAAAACGAAACACTCACACATATTGGAATTATGGAAGGATACAGTGATTACGGTTCAATATATGTTTATCACCAAAGCATGGATGAAAGCTTTGCCAAAAGCGTGAATACCCTTATTGAAAACAGCGAAGGCATTGCCGGCGGCGTGACACTAATAGAGTCTCGCCTTGCTGTAATACGTCTTCTAGGCCAGAATACCAGGCATATGGATAATGTAATTGAAAAGATTTGGGATGTGAGCAGGCAGTCATTTCTTGGCAAATCTTCAGTAGGATTGCGTAAGGGAAAGTAATATGTGAATACGACTTACATTCAGGAGACAATCATGGACATACTAGATTACACTTTCTGGGCCATTGTGCCCGCATTAATAACTATCGTACTTGCTATCATAACGAAGGAAGTTGTTTTATCAATGAGTGTCGGCATCGGTGCAGGCTGCATGCTCATGGCAGATATGAATCCTGTCAATGCTATCGTCGACGTAATTCATGTTCTGGTCGGCACCATCGATGATGCCGGGAACTTTTTACCCGGGTCAATTACCAGCGAAGAAAACGCGCTCATCATTCTACTCATGCTTCTTGAAGGAGCAATGATCGGGCTGTTCATCAAGTCCGGCGGTTCGGCAGCTTTCGCCAGATTCCTTCTTAATCGTGTGAATACAGAGAAAAAGACGCTGTTTACGACTATGCTGTTCAGTGTTGCATTCATGTTCGACGACTATTTCGCAATGCTCACCAACAGCGCAATTACGAGAGAAGTATCTGACAAGAATCTGGTTTCGAGAGAGAAATACGCTTACGTTCTCGACTCTACCACTTTCGCCCTTTGTCAGATATCTCCAATTTCAAGCTGGGTTGCATTCATATGCGGACTTGTTGGCGCCGGCTTCGTTACAGCAGAAGTGACAGGAATCAATCCTTATCAGCTGTTTCTCACATCAGTTCCCAACAATTTCTATGCGATTACAGCTCTGGTATTTATTACCCTGGTCATTGCATTCGGACTGAATATCGGTCCCATGGCCAAAGCACAGCGCAGAACCGACAAAACACACAAACTTTGCGATAACGAATTCGGCGGCGAAGAGGATGAATATGCTTCAATTAAAGTGGCTGATAACGGCACTGTATTGGATCTAGTAATTCCTATCGTTGTCCTGGTTGGCACCATTGTCGCATTCATGCTCATGACCGGCGGATTCTTCACATCCTTCAGTTTCGCAGATGCAATAAGCCATATGGAAGGCATCAAGGGGATGACCATGGGTTTCATAGTAAGCCTTGTTTTCATGATAATTTACATGGCAGCCAGGCATAAGGGCACTATGGCAGAGCTCATTGATGCAGCTTTCGTGGGCGGCAAATCTATGGCATATGGCATCGCAGTTCTCGCAATGGGCTGGTCGCTGGGTTCAATTGCCAATGAGCTGGGCGCGACTGAATTTGTAATTTCTGTTTTTGACGGCAATATCGCTCCAGAACTGATTCCTGTTGTAGTTTTCGTTGTCTGCGCAGGAATTGCGGTTGCCATGGGCGGTGACTGGATTACTTATGCAATGATGATTCCGATTATCATACCTGTTGCCGTCGCCACTGACGCAAGTCTGGCAATGTGTCTGACAGCCGTTATCGGAGGCGGAGCACTGGGAGCAAACTGTTCACCTGTTGCGGATGCCACCATCATAGCATCAATGGGCGCGAACCTCTCAATAATCGACCATGTCAAAACGCAGGCCCCTCTAGCAGTAATATGCGGCATTATTGCAATACTGGCATATCTTGCCGAAGGCATAATCGGAACTGTCCTCGCCGGTTATGCAGTCATTGCGGTGCTGCTTGCCGCAATTATGATTTTACTAAATCGAAGTAAAGTCTAACTAAAATCGATTTTTGTGATATTTTTTGGGCTATAATGAGTCAAACACACTTCAGTGGATGCGGAATATGCCAGTCTAAAGTCCCGTGCAGAGACAAGCGTCCAAAGATTTAATTTCTCTTCATATTTACACAAAAGGGACAGAGGTTTGATACACATTCCTCTGTCCCTTTATTATGCAAGCAAGTTCCGGAGCACGCCTGTGCTCCCCGCCCTAATTATTCTGCTTTGGCGTTCGTCTTAGCCTGGAATTTATCGTTATTTACTATGAAACGTTCGTGCTCCCCACCTCCAATAGGTCCTCTCTCATCGAATGCAGTCACCTTAAACTTAAGTTTCCTGCCTTCTACAGCTACAAGCTCTGACTGGCATGTTACCTTCATTCCGAGAGGTGTCGCTGCATCATGAGTAACATTCATAAGTGTTCCCACTGTGCCGCTGCCCTCTTCAAGTTCCGGCTGCACGCTTTCCCAGGCAGCCTTCTCCATCATTGCAATCATTACAGGTGTTGCAAGCACATCCAATGCTCCGCTGCCCACCACTCTGGCCGACTTGGCAACATTGACAACAAACTCCACACTTCCTTTGATTCCCGGTTCCATATCTTTACCTCGACTTTCACGATTATCTACTTAATATCACCAGTTCAGCCACCGACGTTATCGAGGATTATAGCACACTTATACGAAACGTTCCAGCCTTTTGGTCAGTATAACGGCTATCACCAGCTTGACAACGTCAGGAATGACGAATGGAAATACGCACATTGATAATGTTGCTCCCAGGCTGATTGCCCCTGCTGATTTAGTGTACATGTACATGAACCACACTGTGCCGATGGCATAGCAGAGCACAAGACCCACAAACATTGCAACTCCCATTACTACCGGCTTACGGCTCACCTTTTCACATGTCACTCCTACTATTATTACTGTAATGACGAAGCCGACAATATATCCGCCCAGAGGGCCCATGAGAACCTGAGGTCCTCCCTGGAAATTGGCAAACACAGGCACGCCTATTGTCCCCATGATTATCCAGCAAAGCGTTGCGATAAGTCCTCTCTTGGTTCCCAGGAGACCTGCACAAAGAAAAATTGCGAAAGTCTGCATTGTTACCGGCACTGTAAGCGGTATTGAAATCCACGAACACACCGTAATCAGCGCCACGAAAAGCCCGCAAAGGGCAATGTCTTTAGTTTTGTTTCTCTTGTTTACAACCTTAACTTCCTGCTGCATCAGTACTACCTCCACTTGATTTTCTACTGGAAGTATACTTGCGCCGCCACGAATTGTCAACCTTATTTTATCTATTGTTAACCCCTGCCGTCCACCACGAAAAAATCAGGCCTATAAGGACAAAAATCCCTCCAAGCGTCAACCACCGGGAGGGATTAAATATTATCTTGTACGTTTTATCCGTAATGCCGATCGTCGCCATGTAAGCCAGCCGATACGCCCGGCATCAGCTATGTTCAGCTATACCGGATAAACTGAATTTTCTTCGTCAAGCAGACTCAGATCCAGCTTCTCCTGCTTTTCGATTCTGTGCTTGAAGAATGTCTCAGCTACCTTAGGGAAGAATGCCTGAGTAAGTACATCTTCAGGCTGCTGATAATAAAGTGCGCAATCCCTCTTGGCCTGTTCAAGTTCAGGCTCAAGCAGATCTGCAGGTCTGCATGTTACCTGTTCTTCGTCACCCAGAATCTTCTTAACCAGTTCTTCCTTGATTGGCAGAGTAGTACGTCCGTACATGCCCTTAACAAGGTTTCTTGCTTCGTTTGGAACCATCTTGTAGCGTTCGCCCATGAGAACGTTGAGTACAGCCTGTGTACCAACAATCTGTGATGATGGTGTTACGAGAGGAGGATAACCGAAGTCTTCTCTAACACGAGGAACTTCCTTAAGTACCTCTTCGTACTTGTCCATTGCGTTGGCTTCCTTAAGCTGGCTAACCAGGTTGGAAAGCATTCCGCCGGGAACCTGATAAATCAGAGTGTTTATATCTACGCCCATGAGCTTAGGGTCCATGAGACCGCTCTTGATGTACTTTTCTCTGATAGGTCTGAAGTGCTCTGCCACTTCGTTGAGCAGATCCATGTTCAGTTCCGGATCTCGATCAGTTTCTGCAAAAGCAGCCGCCAGCGGCTCTGTCGGAGGCTGTGATGTTCCGCCTGAGAACGGTGAAATAGCAGTATCAATGATATCAACACCAGCCTCAACGGCCTTCATATATGTCATTGATCCAAGACCACTTGTTGCGTGAGTGTGAAGTTCGATAGGAATGGTCAGTTCTTTCTTAAGAGCCTTGACCAGATCATAAGTAGTCTGAGGACTTAACAGACCTGCCATGTCCTTGATGCAGAATGAATCGCATCCCATCTCTTCAATTTCTTTACCCAGTTTAACGAAAGTTTCGCTGGTGTGAACAGGTGAAATTGTGTACGATACGCAGCCCTGTGCGTGACCGCCCCACTTCTTGGTTGCCTTGACTGCAGCTTCAAGGTTTCTTGTGTCATTAAGTGCGTCAAAAATTCTGATGATGTCCATGCCGTTGCTGATTGCCTTATCGACAAACTCATCAACAACATCGTCAGCATAATGCTTGTATCCCAGCAGGTTCTGACCTCTCAGGAGCATCTGAAGATTAGTCTTCTTGATGTGCTTCCTGATTACTCTCAGTCTGTCCCATGGGTCCTCATCCAGGAATCTGAGACATGCGTCATAAGTAGCGCCTCCCCACATTTCCAGTGAATGATATCCAACATTATCCATTGTTTCCAGAATCGGTAGCATTTCTTCGGTAGTCATTCTGGTAGCGATAAGGCTCTGATGACCATCACGAAGAACAGTTTCGGTAAACTTAACTTTGCCCATATTCCATTCCTCCTAATATATGTTAAACCTCAGTTTAAACTCTCCTAGTAGGATAACATAAATCAATGCTTTGTGTCTATCTGCATAGTTTATATTTTCTCCAAAGA
>JALEUQ010000039.1 GCA_022780965.1 Clostridiales bacterium | reverse complement strand
TTAAAATTGGAGCGGATGATGAGAATCGAACTCACGCCATCAGCTTGGAAGGCTGAGGTTCTACCATTGAACTACATCCGCAAAAAAGTTGGAGCGGAAGACGAGATTCGAACTCGCGACCCTCGCCTTGGCAAGGCGATGCTCTACCCCTGAGCCACTTCCGCATAAATATTGGTCGAGGGAGATGGATTCGAACCATCGAAAGCTCAGCTAACGGATTTACAGTCCGCCCCCTTTGGCCACTCGGGAATCCCTCGAAATTTTCAACCGCTTGACTATTATACATAGTCTCGATTGACTTGTCAATCATTTTCGGCCTAATCAAGGCCCGAATTATTGTTCAATTTGTGGAGCTGGTGGAGGGAATCGAACCCCCAACCTGCTGATTACAAATCAGCTGCTCTACCGTTGAGCCACACCAGCATATTAAATTGGCGATCCGGAACGGGCTCGAACCGTCGACCTCCAGCGTGACAGGCTGGCATTCTAACCAACTGAACTACCGGACCGCAATCTTACCCGACTGGATAAATGGTGGGCGTAATAGGGCTCGAACCTATGACCCCCTGCTTGTAAGGCAGGTGCTCTCCCAGCTGAGCTATACGCCCCCACAAATACCGTTTATCTCTTCGGCACAGTTACTTACTATACAAGAAAGTCCCTAAAGTGTCAAGCACTTTTGCGAAATATTTTTCACTTAATTTTTACAAAAAATGTGAGTCTTCCAAACCCTTGATATTACTTGATTTTGCTCAGCGCATTTTCCTCGCCGGCAAGTTCTGCCGTACCCGATGTGATGTTGGTTATTACAGAAACAGCCCCATCTCTGCACTCAGGAAGCGTAACAATATGAAGCATAACCTTCTCACTGTATTCCACGTTTTCAATTGCGAATTCTGCACCGCCTGCTCCGGCTTCGGGGAGCACATCCGAGGCAGCATTCTGAACCTTTGCCAGATGAGTATAATCCATTCTTACCTTAAGGCGCACAATCTCCATGACGCGGCAGATTCCTGCTGCTTCCAGCCCAAGCTTGGCGCTGCCTGTATAAGCTCTCACAAGCCCGCCAGTCCCCAGCTTGATGCCTCCGAAGTATCTTGTGACGACAACTGCAACGTTGGTGATCCCCTCCTTCACAAGCATCTGCACCATGGGTGCTCCCGACGTTCCCTGAGGCTCACCGTCATCACTTCCCCACTGAATCTGGAATTTATCTCCGATGACAAAGGCCGGCACATTATGCGTGGCATCCTTGTATCTGCTTCTGATTTCACTCAAAAATGCGTCCGCTTCATCTTTTGTCTCCACGGGCATAACATGAGCAATAAACCGCGATTTATCGATAATCTGTTCGGCTTCTCCCGGGCCTGACACAGTTTTGTACAATTCCATCAGATATCCTCTCTTACATACGCGAAATACTTCATGTAATCGCTCTTCTCGAAGCTTCCTCCAATTACTGTACCTTCATTCTCGTACTCCATACGCTCGATTCTCGCATTCTCGCAAAGGTACGATGTTATGTCTCCTCTATCGTAAGGTATCAGCATGACAGCATTCACCCTGTCGCCGAAAACATGCGAAACTATGGCTTCGACCAGCTGATCCATGTTCTCTCCTGTAAGGGCGGAAACGCATACATATTCGCTGCCCGTTGAATCGATAGGCGGCTCGCTGACCAGGTCAAGCTTGTTGTAGACCATGATTTTTTCTTTGTCTGCAGCACCTATTTCACCGATTACCTTATCAGTAACTTTTATCTGGAATTCTCTGTCGTCGTATGAACTGTCCACAACATGAACGAGAAGATCTGCATAGAGCACCTCCTCAAGTGTGGATTTGAAGGCCTCAACCAGGCTGTGAGGCAGTTTGCTTACGAATCCGACTGTATCTATCAAAATGAACCTGTCTCCGTTCTCAAGGACAATCTCGCGGTGAGAAGTGTCCAGTGTAGCGAAAAGCATGTCCTTTTCCATTACCCGCTTTTCTTCTCTGTCTGACATGCTCAGCATTCTGTTCATAAGCGCCGACTTGCCCGAATTGGTATATCCCATTAGAGCGACAACCGGAACTCCCGACTTCTCACGGCCGGATCTCTGAACCTGCCTGGTTTTCCTGGATTTGAGAAGCTCGGCTTTGATGTCTTCCATTCGCCCTTCAATATGCCTTCTGTCCGTCTCAAGTTTCTTTTCGCCCGGTCCTCTGGTACCAATGCCTCCTCCCAGTCTGGAAAGCGACTTGCCGAATCCGGTCAGTCGCGGGAGTCTGTACTTAAGCTGCGCCAGTTCCACCTGTAGCTTTCCTTCTCGGGAAGTTGCTCTCCTGGCGAAAATATCCAGTATAAGAATGGTTCTGTCGATTACTCTGACGCCGAAAGCGTCTTCAAGATTTCGAAGCTGCGCACCTGAAAGCTCACTGTCAAATATTACAGTGTCTGCCTCCATGTTCTCGCACATTTCTGCGATTTCCTTAACCTTGCCGCTGCCTATGAAAGTTGCTGTATTCGGTTTCTCCATGGACTGTATCACCTGTCCAAGCACAGTTATTCCAGCAGCTTCCGCCAGACCCTCAAGTTCGTCCATGGATCTTGAAATGTCTTCTTTTAGCTGCAGGCCCACAAGAATGGCGTTATATTCTTCTTCCCTGATTATTTCATTGTTTTCATTAAATCTAAGCATTTGTTTTTCATCCCAAAAAAATTCTCTGCCGGTAATCAGCAGAGAATTATCACTTTCCGGTTTACCAATTCACCTTAAGCTCGTCCTTCAGCTTAGTATTGATAATCTTGATTCTTGTTCCCTTCATACCAAGAGACTTGGACTCAATAACCCCTGCACTCTCCAGTTTTCGCAGGGCATTGACAATAACAGATCTTGTGATTCCGGAACGGTCTGCAATCTTGCTTGCAACAAGAAGGCCTTCGTTGCCGTCCAGTTCTGCGAAAATCTGCTGGATTGCCTCTGTTTCTGAGTATGATAAAGTGCCGATTGCCATCTTTACCATTGCCAGTTCTCTGTCTTCTGCTTCCTTCTCCAGAGCCTTGTTTCTCTGGATTTCAAGTCCGACAACTGCAGCTCCGTACTCACCCAAAACAAGGTCTTCGTCATTGAACTCCGGTGAATATCTGGCAAGCATAAGTGTTCCCCATCTCTTGCCGCCGCATATTATCGGTATGATTGTATGAAGTTTATCTGCAGTATTGAAGTCAAACTTGAGAATCTTGAGAATGTCATCTCCACTTAAGTTCGGCACTGTCTCCTTAACCTTGAGTAGTTCATCATTATACTCATAAGGAAACATTTCTCTGCCTGTTTCAGGATCGCATATTGCCGAACTGTCTTCTTCAATTTTATATGCATTGCCGATGATGCTGCCTCTCTCGTTTGCTACATAGACATTTGCGTCCATAAGGTCGCTTAAGATGCCGCACATTTCGTTAAATGAAAACTTGCCGGAAGGACTCTCCGTCAGCAGCCAGTTCAGTTTTCTTACTTTTTCAAGAATTGCGCTCATATGTTTACCTCAAATTTTCAGAATTTTTCTTAATAACATGATAATTATAGTATTTTTATTTATAATTCGCAATAGAATTATCAAGTAAAATGTTCTTAAAGATTCCATAAATTGCAAAACTGCACAGCCGAAGCCGTGCAGTCTCAAGTTCAATATTATTACAGAATATATCTGTCCAGATCCTCTTCGTGAATCTTTTCCTTAAATTTATCCTGCACATAATCTCTGTCAATTGTAATGCTCTCATCATCCATATCAGGAATGTTAAATGAGATATCCTCCAGCAGTTTCTCCATGATGGTATGGAGTCTTCTGGCACCGATATTCTCTGTCTGCTCATTGAGCAGAAATGCCATAGTTGCAATCTCATCCACAGCTTCATCTGTAAACTCAACGGACACGCCTTCAGTCTCCAGAAGAGCTTTGTGCTGCTTGAGAAGAGCATTCTCCGGAACTGTAAGAATCTTGACGAAAGTATCCTTATCCAGATTTTCCAGTTCCACTCTGATAGGGAATCTTCCCTGAAGTTCCGGAATAAGGTCTGTAGGCTTGGCTGTATGGAATGCACCTGCACCGATGAACAGAATATGATCTGTCTTGACAGGACCGTGCTTAGTGTTGACAACACTTCCTTCAACTATCGGCAGAATGTCTCTCTGCACGCCTTCTCTGGATACGTCTGCCCCGCTTCTGTAGCTGGAACCCGAAGCAATCTTGTCTATTTCGTCTATGAAAATGATTCCGTTCTGCTCGCAGTTTTCCAAAGCAATATCCGTAACCTGATCCATGTCAATCAGATTCTGTGCTTCTTCATCTCTCAGTATTCTGCGCGCATCTTTAACTTTAACCTTCTTTGTCTTGGTCTTCTTTGGCGCCATATCACCGAAAATGTTGCCGATTGCAATGCTCATTCCCTCATTTCCCATGTCCAGCTGGTTCATCTTAGGTGCATCAGTAATCTGAATTTCTATGTACTGTTCTTCGAGAAGTCCTTCTCTCAGCTGCTGGCGAACCTGTTCGCGTGCAAGCTCAATGCTTCGGCCCTCATCTGAAGTCGCTTCCTTCTCTGCCTGCTGCTGCTCGTACTGTTCCTTCTGTGAAAGATAACCGTTGTTGCCCAGAAGGAAACTGAAAGGATTATTGTTTGAAGGCGCACTGTTCTTCTTGTTTTTGCCCGGAATAATGGCTTCGATAATCTTTTCCTCTGCAAGTTCTCCTGCAATGGAATATTTCTCTTCCAGCATTGACTGTTTAGTGATTCTGATGGATGCTTCCATGAGATCACGAATCATGGAGTCCACATCGCGGCCCACATATCCGACTTCTGTGAATTTCGTAGCCTCAACTTTAACGAAAGGCGCATCCATAAGCTTGGCAAGGCGTCTTGCAATTTCAGTCTTACCGCAGCCTGTGGGACCAATCATCAGAATGTTTTTAGGTGTAATTTCCTCTCTCATTTCATCGGAGAGAAGGCTTCTTCTGTATCTGTTTCTCAGGGCGATGGCAACCATTTTCTTGGCTTCATCCTGACCAATTATGTATTTATCAAGTTCATCAACAATCTCTCTTGGAGTCATCTGATATAGTCTGTTAGCCATTGCGCACCTCCCTATAATTTTTCTATCGAAATGTTGTTATTAGTATAAACACAGATTGATGCCGCAATCTCAAGAGATTTTCTTACAATACTCTCAGCATCCAGATCAGTATTATTGTAAAGCGCATTGGCGGCTGCATAAGCATAGTTGCCGCCTGAACCTATTGCCACGAAAGGCTGATCCGGCTCAATTACTTCTCCGTTGCCTGAAATCACAAGCAAATCCTTCTTGTCGGCCACTATCATAAGGGCTTCAAGATTTCTTGCTGCCTTGTCCGATCTCCAGAGCTGTGCCAGTGCAACAGAAGCTTTCTTGAGATTGCCTCCATGTTCATCCAGCTTCGACTCAAACTTTTCTGTAAGTGAAAACGCATCCGCAACTGACCCTGCGAAGCCTGATACCACAGTGTTCTTATAAATCTTTTTTACTTTCTTTGCTCCGTTTTTCATGATAGCGGTTTCGCCCATGGTAACCTGGCCGTCGCCGCCTATGCAAACGTCATCGCCTCTTTTGACTGCACATATTGTCGTTGCGTGAAATTCCACCATATTACTCCTCCTTATAGTCGCATTCACTGTTTGAACATTCGTATTTCTTACCCTTACCTGCCTTCTCGGTAATCAGCGAACCGCACTTCGGACATTTCCTGTCAACCGGCTTGTTCCAGTATGACTGCTGACATTCAGGATATCCACTGCATCCGTAGAACACCCTTCCCCTCTTGCTCTTTTTCATGATGATATCCTTGCCGCATGAAGGACACTTCACTCCAATGCTCTGAACAATCGGCTTGGTGTTCTTGCATTCAGGATAACCCTGACATGCTGCGAATACTCCGAAACGGCCGTATTTCTTGACCATGTCTCTGCCGCAGAGTTCGCACTTCTCGCCCGTAGGCTCGTCTTCTATCTCAATTCTCTCCATTTCCTTTTCTGCGATTTCCAGTTCCTTGCCGAACCCGTCGTAGAATTCCCTTATTACCTCTTTCCACGGCAGCTTGTCAACCTCTACATCATCCAGCCTCTGCTCCATATGAGCTGTGAAATCCGCGTCAACAATATCCTTGAAGTACTGCTCTATGAGTTCTGTCACTATGAATCCCAGATCTGTAGGAACAAGTGACTTCTTTTCTTTTTTGACGTAACGCCTCTCAGACAGTGTTGCTACAATTGGCGCATAGGTACTCGGGCGTCCGATTTCTTTTTCTTCCAGATCCTTGACAAGACTGGCTTCAGTAAATCGTGCCGGCGGCTGAGTGAAGTTCTGTTCAGGCAGAATTCTGACAGGTGTCAGCACTTCTCCCTTCTCCAGTCCGGGAAGCTGCTTGTTCACATCCGCTTCTTTGCCCGGAACATTAACCTTCATGAAACCGTCAAAAATCATCTTGTTTCCGTTGGCCTTGAACTTGTATCTGCCGTTGCTGATGTCAACACCCATGGCCATGAATCTGGCAGCTGCCATCTGACTTGCCACGAATCTTATCCATATGAGTCTGTACAGCTTATACTGATCCTTTGTCAGAGATTCTTTAATATCATCCGGAGTCAGATCAACATAACTTGGCCTTATGGCTTCGTGTGCGTCCTGAACATCCTTCTTCCTGTTGCTGTACACATTGTCAGCATAATATGCTTCGCCAAGATTGTTAATAATGTAGTCTTTTGCTGCAGCGCGTGCTTCGTCTGAAATTCTCACCGAATCAGTTCTAATGTATGACACAAGACCAACTGTGCCTCTTCCCTTGATGTCTACGCCTTCATAAAGCTGCTGGGCCACCATCATGGTCTTCTTGGCAGTAAAGTTTATCTTGTTGGCTGCATCCTGCTGCATGCTGCTTGTCGTATAAGGGGCTGCAGGCTTCCTGCTTCTCTCCTTCTCCTCAACACGGGTCACCTGATATTCTCCCTTGTTAAGCTGTGCAAGCACTTCATCCGCTTCATCCTTGTTGGCTATTGAAATCTTGCTGCCGTCGCATTCTGCGAGTCTGGCACTAAAAAGTCTGCCCTTCTTGAACTCAGCTGTTACTGTCCAGTATTCTTCCGGCACAAAATTATTGATGAGATTCTCTCTGTCGCAGATAATCTTAAGCGCCGCCGACTGTACACGTCCTGCACTCAGACCTCTGCGCACTTTGCGCCAGAGCAGCGGGCTTATCTGATAGCCCACCAGTCTGTCCAGAACTCTTCTCGCCTGCTGTGCATCCACAAGGCTCAAGTCTATTTCTCTTGGATTCTTCACAGCCTCCTTGACTGTCTTGGATGTAATCTCGTTAAATACAATTCGACACTTCGATTTAATATCGATACCAAGAAGATATGCCAGATGCCATGAAATCGCTTCTCCCTCCCTATCAGGGTCGGTTGCCAGATATATCTTGGATGCGTTCTTCGCTTCTTTTTTTAATTCTTTGATAAGGTCTCCCTTGCCTCTGATCGAAATGTACTGAGGTTCGAAATCATTCTCGATATCTACACCCAGCTTGCTCTTAGGCAAATCTCTGACATGGCCTACAGAGGCCACTACCTTATATCTGCTGCCAAGGAATTTCCCTATTGTCTTAGCTTTCGATGGTGACTCAACTATTACTAATATCTTTTTAGCTGCTGCCATGAAAACTCCTTTCATACATTTATTGTAACTTCTTCATTTGAAGATTATATGTAGGAATTCAGTTTTTTGCAACGAAAATTTTACCCATGCTGCTGAAGACGATTCCTTTCAGCTCCATTACGGTTAACAATTTCGCCATTTCTGACGGTCTAAAACCGGTGAACATGCAGAGCTGATCCGCACTCAGTTCCCCCCTCTCCATAAGCAGCTTATACACCTGCCGCTCACTGTCGCTTAGAATGAGTGCTGCCTCTTCTTCGTCAATAACTCCAACTCCCAGCTGATCAAGCAGATCCCCCGTGGTAAGCACCGGTATCGCCCCGTCTCGTATCAGCTTGTTGCTTCCAAGATTATACTGACTGTCTATGTTTCCCGGAACCGCATATACATCCCTCTGCTGATCAACAGCCAGTTCTGCTGTAATGATTGCTCCGCTGGACGCTCCCGCCTGAACGACCACCGTTCCCTCGCTGAGCCCACTGATTATCCTGTTTCTCATGGGAAAGTGATACTTTTCCACGCCTGTTCCCGGCGGGAATTCGGATACGATAAGTCCTTTTGCCTCTATTATCTCTTTGAGCCGCGCATTTATGCTGGGATAACACACATCAGGACCGCAGCCCAGCACCGCAACTGTTCCTCCCCTCTGATTCACCGCCCCTTCGTGAGCACAGGTATCTATACCCGCCGCCATACCGCTTACAACGGTAATCCCTCTCGAGGAAAGCTTTAGGGCTATCTCCCTTGCCGTATTTCTCCCGTACTGTGTAGTCTTCCTTGAGCCGACCACCGCAATGCTCCTTCTGTTGAGCAATTCCAGATTCCCTATGCAGTAAAGCTTCTCGGGACATTTTTCAATTTCACGAAGCATTCTCGGGAAAAACTCACTCCTGATATCTACTGTCTCTATCTTTCTTTTTTCTTTCAACGCTATTTCACCCTGTACATGATTGCCTCTGCAATATGCTCCCTTCTAATATCAACGCTGCCGTCCAGATCAGCGATGGTTCGTGATATTTTAATCAATTTGCTGTATACACGCATATTCATACCCATAGACTCATATGCCTTTCCCAGTATACCCTTCGCTTCATCGTCCATTCGGCAGAACAGCTCAATTCCTTCCTCATCCAGGCTGCCGTTGGTATCATATGACGTTCCCTGATATCGGTGAGCCTGAATTTCTCTGCAGGCCTCAACCTGCGCTTTCATTTCAGCCGAACAAGCACCTTTATGCCCCTTCTCCACATCTTCTCCGGAGACTCCGTTCACCTTGATGTGCATGTCGATTCTGTCTGCAAAAGGTCCCGTCAGTTTCCTCTCGTATGCCTGAAGCTGTCTGGAAGTGCATGTACAGACTCTGGTGTCGCTCCATAGATTGCCGCATTTGCACGGATTTGCAGCTGCCGCGACAAGACATTCCGACGGGAATACTATCTCCTCAGCATTTCTGCATATTCTGACGACGCCTTCCTCGAGCGGCTGTCTCACTGCATCTATGGCTTTGCTGTCAAATTCTCCAAGTTCATCAAGAAAAAGGACTCCTCCGTGCGCCAGTGACAGTTCTCCCGGCTTCACTCTTCCCGTTCCTCCGCCAGCCAGGCCTGCTGCAGATACAGTATGGTGAGGGCTTCTGAAAGGCCGCTCATAAATATATGGATTTTTCTCGTCAAGGAGACCTGCAACGCTGTAGATTCCTGTTATCTCCAGCTGTTCTTCCCTCGTCATGTCCGGCATTATGGTAGGAAGCCGTCTTGCCATCATGGTCTTGCCGCAGCCCGGACCTCCCATCATGAGAATGCCGTGATTGCCTGCTGCCGCTATTACCAGCGCCCTCTTGACAGTTTCCTGTCCGATTACCTGAATATAGTCCATGTCACTTTTCTCAGTTCTCATTACTGCTCTCGGAGAATGATTTTCGAAAAGATCCGGGTTCATGACGAATGTGATGGCTTCCTCCAGGGTTCTGACCGGTATGATTTCCATATCGTCTATTATCGATACTTCATCTGCGTTAGATGAAGGCAGCGCAACTCTGCGAATTCCTGCCTTCCTGATGCTAAGAGCAAGAGGCAGCGCCCCATTTATTCGATTTACTCTCCCGTCAAGAGACAGTTCGCCAAAAAACGCTGTATCTTCAAGAGCCCTGCACTCTTTGCCCGATAATACAAGGCCGACTGCAATAGGCAGATCGAAATGACTGCCCTCCTTGCGCTTACCTGCCGGCACCAGATTAATCGTTATTCTCTGAGCCGGAATATCATAGCTGCTGTTAACCAGCGCAGACTTGATACGCCTGAAGGATTCACGTATTGTAGCATCCGCCAGTCCCACGATGCTGTAGGAAGGCATTCCCCTGTGTATGTCCGTTTCAACCGTCACAAGATATCCCGCCACTCCAACAAGGCTTGCTGTAAAAACTCTGGTTACCATCTTCCCCCTCCTAAAAAGCATTGTCAATGCGTTCAATTACAATCTCAACAACCTGAAACTGAACTCTGGGAATACTGTAACCCTTCTCTTTGATTTCGTTTAAATAAAAAACAGCCGTCTTCCTGATTTTCTCCTGTTTAAGGGGTGTCACCGACTGGCACGGTCTGCCGTAGTCGCAGCTCTGTCTGGTCTTCACCTCGATAAAATGCAGGCAGCCATCATGATATGCGATGATATCAATCTCGCCGAACCTGCATCTGTAATTTCGAGCCACTATCTCATAACCCTCGCAGGATAACAGTCTTACAGCTGTATCTTCTCCTATGATTCCTAGTTCTCTGTTTGTCATTCCCTTATTGCCTCATTATCCATTTTTTACCAATACCCTTGTTTAAGTATAGTATGGCAATAACCGGAAGTCAACAGTTTGTGTTTCTTTTGTCTCTTCTCTTCCTTTCAGTTAATTCCCTGTATTACGCGCTATTCGGTCTCCACATTAAGTACGAATTTCCTGACTGCAGCAGCAACTCCATCCTGACTGTTGGGCAGCGTAACAAAATCCGCTATTGCTTTAACTTCCTCCTCGCCGTTTCCCATAGCAACTGCGAATCCGGCTGCCTTGAGCATCTCAATGTCGTTGGGGCTGTCACCGGCTGCCATAATCTCGTCCCTCGTAATGCCGAGAATATGTCCAAGCTTGTCCAGTGCATCTGCCTTGCTTGTAGTTGCCCCGCCTATTTCAAGATTGTTCTTAAAGGAAGATGTAATTGTTGCATTAGGGATTGTAACAAGTCTGCTGCGTATCTCCTCTTTGATGTTAACGTCCTCGAAGCATACGTTAATGTTCTCAATTCTGTCCCGATTCTGCAGAATAAAATCGCAGATGTTTTTGACAGGATTACGAGTGTTCAGTATGTAGTCCACACTTCTGAAACTTTCGCCCGTTTCTTTGACATGGTTGTAGTAATCTTCCTGAATATATGCCCTGCCTTCTGTGAATGCTTCTATTATATAACGGCTGTCGTCAAAGAGTTTCACCGACTCTACGGCAGTATCCTCTGCCATGCAGTTCCGATAAATAATCTCATCTTCTTTCATATCTGTTATCATGGCTCCATTTGATGTAATCACGTATCGAATTGCATCAATTTCAAGCACATCTCCGGGCAGCGCCACGTATGGCCTTCCGGTTGCCACGACTATTCGAACGCCTTTGGCAGCTGCATCCTCAAGAGCCTTCCTTGTGACATCGGTAAGTTTTCCTTTTTCGTTAAGAGTAGTACCGTCAAGATCCAGTGCAATCAGTTTAATGTCCATATTTCAATCCCCCGCTTACGGTCGTTTTTTTGCATTTCATAAATCTATAAGTCATTTTAATTGCTGGCAGGTGCAGATGCAAATAAATATTGTATTTTATATATGTAGGTGTATAATTACTTTGATTAAGTGCGATTAGATTCACATGTGCGGAAGGAATACATAATGAAGATTCTGATTGTCGGCGCCGGCAAACTGGGCGTCAAGGTTGCAGCAGCACTTCTCAGCAGCAACCACGACATTACTATTATTGATATAAATGAAACTCAGCTCAACAGGATAGCGCTCCAGCTTGATGTAATGACTGTCGGCGGCAACGGCAAGGAAATTAAGGTGCTTAACAGCATCAACATTGCTTCATTTGACTGTCTTATTGCTACAACAGGCAACGATGAAACCAACATTGTCATCTCATCGCTTGCCAAAGAACTGGGCTGCAAAAGGGTGCTGGCAAGAATCAGAGACCCGGAACACATGGATCAGTTCGACTACATCAAGTCCACATTCAAAATTGATCATGTGGTAAACCCTGACATGAGTATTACCCAGGAGATTTTTAAATATCTCTCCGAGAAATATACATTGAGCAACGGCATCCTATCTACGGGAGGAGCATCACTTATCGAGTTCAAGGCGCACAGACTTCCTGAACTTGTCGGCAAGGCCATGAAGGAAATGCCTGCCATTCTCCCCAACATGCTGGTTACCGCCATCTCGCGAAACGGCAAAATAATAATTCCTCACGGAGAGTCGGTAATCGAACAGGATGACTCTGTTTACATCATCGGCGAACGAAACCCTATCATCGAACTGAACAGCAAGGTTCACGAGAGGGGCAAATATACTAATCTGCAGAAAGTAATGATTATCGGCGGCGGCAAGACAGGCTTTTATCTTGCCAAAAAGCTGTCCGCATTCGGCATGTCTGTCAAGATTATTGAGAGAAACATGGAGCGATGCCGTTATCTGTCATCACACCTTAAGAATGTAATGATTCTAAACGGTGATGCTACTGATCTGACTTTCCTTGAAGATGAAAATCTGGCGCAGATGCAGGCTGTAGTTACAGCCACAGGTTTCGATGAAGACAACCTGCTTCTGGCACTGACAGCCAAGCGTCATAATGTAAAACACGTTATCGCCAAGGTAAGCCGCACCAGCTACGCGGAAATCATTACCGACATGGGTATCGACATGGCTCTGAACCCTCTGGACATCACCACCAGCGAAGTAATCAGATTTGTTCAGGGATACAGCAAGGTTCTGTCCTCGCAGATTATTCAGGGGCAGGCAGAAATCATGGAGTTCATCGCATCTCCAAGAACCAAGATATTGAACAAGCCTCTCAAGGAGCTTGAACTTCCTGCAGGTGTTCTCATTGCTGCTGTTCACAAAGGCAGCAATGTAATAATACCTAACGGAAATACAGTAATCGAAGAAAACGATCGCGTTACGATGATCTGCCTGCTCAGTGAACTGGGTATTGCTGAGGGCATGATTTCGGAATCGGAGCGCAGACGTCTCGCCTTCTTCAGGAAGCGCAGAGCGGGCGGCTGATTGCTGCCCATGAGGTACTGGCTATGACTATTCATTACAAAGTCCTGTTGAAAGTAGTCGGAATTCTAGTGATGGTAACCGGACTGTCCATGTTACCATCTTTTTTCGTATCCGTAATTTACGGCGATCCAACAGAAATCATCCAGAGCCTCTTCTTCTCTTCAGTACTCCCTATTGTTTTTGGCTATACGGTATTCTACGCATTCAAAGGGTACAAGCAGAGTCTGAAATTAAGGGACGGTTTCATCCTTCTGGCTCTGTGCTGGCTCATTGCATCACTTGTCGGCTCTGTTCCTTTCATTGTGTCAGGGGCAGCGGCAAACCCTGTCAATGCCTTCTTCGAATCGGTCTCAGGCTTTTCCACAACAGGTGCATCGGTATTTAACGATGTTGAATCTCTGCCTCGCGGCATCATCTTCTGGCGTGCCACCACCCAGTGGGTAGGCGGCATCGGCATTCTGGTTCTTGCTGTCGGTCTTATGCCTTCCCTGGGAATTTCAGGCCAGAACGTGCTGTCCAACGAACTTCCCAACCTTTCTCTGGGCAAAATTTCAACCAAAATGCCCGACGTCATCAAGACACTTTACATTACATACATCACTTTTACCATTGCAGAGATCATTGCACTGAAACTGGCAGGTCTCTCTGTTTATGATGCTGTCGTCCATACCTTTGCGACTGTAGGCACAGGCGGTTTCACTGCATATAACGACGGAATTTCACACTTCAACAGTACCGGCGTATATTTGATAATCATGGTATTCATGCTGCTTTGCGGCATCAATTTCAATCTGTATTTCTCAGCAATAAGGCGCGGCATCCCACATCTTGTCAACGATGTTGAGTTCCGGTTTTATATTCTGGCAATCGCCATTGCATCGGTTCTCATATGCGGTGCTCTGCTCATCTCAGGATACAGTTTGAATATCAGCAAAATTGCGGTCGAGTCGCTGTTCCACACCATTTCCATAATTTCCACTACCGGATTTACTTCTGCGGATTACATGACATGGCCGATATTCTGCCAGGCAATCCTTCTGATGCTTATGTTTATCGGAGGCTGCTCATCATCCACAAGCGGCGGTGTTAAAGCCGTAAGAATTCTTGTCATCATCAGATACATCAATCACGGAATTCGCAGCAGGCTACATCCAAATTCAGTAGAACCAATCACAATTAACGGTAACTCTGTTCCCAGCAACACGGTTTCCGGAGTAACATACCACGTATTTCTTTATATTCTGATGCTGTTTGCAGGGACATTCATCATCTCCATTGACAATATGGGACTTGAGACAAGTTTCTCTGCAGTAATTTCCTGCATGGGCAACATAGGTCCTGCACTGGGCAGCATCGGCGCCACATGTTCTTACGGGGATTTCAGCTGGCTGAGCAAGCTTGTGCTCTGCGGTTCAATGCTGGCAGGAAGGCTCGAGCTGTATACACTGTTTATTCTGTTCACTCCAAGGTTCTGGAGACCGGACAATTCATAGAATGCGAGGGTTATCAATGCATCAGGCAATATCCAACTACAAGGCTTTCATGAAAAT
>JALEUQ010000035.1 GCA_022780965.1 Clostridiales bacterium | reverse complement strand
CTGTCTCTGGCACCGTAATTGTAACCCATTATAGGGAGTACGCCCTGATTCAGTCCGAATACAGGCATGAAAACAAATGACTGAACTCTGCCGTAAACACCGTTAACTGCAACTGCAGTCTCATTGAGCCCTCCCAGAATGTAGTTCATTCCGAACTGGAGTATGGAAGATATTGACTGCATGAGTATAGCAGGACCTCCAACGATGTATATGTCTCTTATGATTCTGCCGCTTAATTTGAAATTTCTGAATGATACTTTAACAGTATGCTTTCCGCAGAAAAGAAGAATCTGTCCAAGTCCGAATGATATGAACTGGCTGAATACTGTGGCAACTGCTGCTCCTGTTACACCCATCTCAGGGAACGGGCCAAGGCCGAAAATAAGAATTGGGTCAAAAACAATGTTAATTACCGCACCGCTCAGACTGCATATCATCGGGAACACCATGTTGCCGGTAGCCTGAAGGATTTTTTCGGTAGAAACCTGGACAAATATAAACAGACTTCCTATTGTGATAATGCGCATGTACATTGTCGCAGAATCAATTATGTACGGCGTGTGGCTCATGAATTCCATTATCGGTCTTGAGAGGAAAATTCCTATGAAAACAAACAGAATCCAGTTAAATATGCCGAGCAGGTATCCGTGTGTTGCTGCTGCATTTGCATCTTCGAAGGACTCTGCACCAAGTCTTCTTGCAATGAGCGAATTAATGCCGACTCCTGTTCCTACTCCAAATGCAATGAGCATGAAGTGTACCGGAGTAACATAAGTAATGGCTGCCAGTGCCTGTTCTCCGATAAGTGAAACGAAATAGCTGTCCACAACATTATAAAATGCCTGTATCATCATACTCAGCATTGCCGGCCACGACATTGCCAGAATCAGTCTGCCTACAGGCATTTCGCCCATTCTCCTCGTTTTATCAAGATTTCTGGTGTTACTCATTTATAATTAAACCTCATGTAATTTATATCATCATCTATAAACGAAACCTTGACATTATATCGCTGCATCAGTGAAAAAGCAAGATTATTCACTGATTTTGGTCTTGTAAATGAATTTAACGCTGGAATCTGTTCCTGCAGCTTTCTGTGAGAAAATTGTATAGTTCTTTCCGGCATTTACTACAGATCTGAGGCTGCTCAGCTGTCCTTTGAGCTCGTCATTGTATAAATCCACCAGCTGACTGATTCCTTCCCTGTAGTATTTAGCCATACCGTCCTTCAGAGCCTTGGAACCTGCATCTATCTGTCCGATTCCCTCCGCAAGAACTGCAGTACTGCTGTTGAGTGATTCCATTCCTTCCGCCAGCTTAGAAGCTCCCTGCTGAAGCTGTTTCTCGCCTTCAACAAGCTGATCTGCACCCTGGCTCAGCGAACTCAGGCCTGTTGCCAGCTCTCCTGTTGATGTGCTTTCGCTTATAACTTTGACCATGCCGTCTGCACCGTTTCTGATTGAAGCGGCACCGTGTACAAGTGTTCCTTCACTTGATGTGCTGCCGATGACCGCTGATATTCTGCTTAAAGCACCGTTTACACCTTCACTTGTTTTCTGAGCAGTTTTAGCATTTGCTGCAGCAGACTGTGCACTGTTTCCGGCTGCCTGAAGGTTTTTATTAAGATCGTTTTTAACGGTATTATCAGCATTCTTTAAAGCTTCAGATACTTTCTTGTAGTAATCCTTTTCCTCATCGGTCATGTTATCAGTACTGATTTTATCCAGATTATCCAGAGCAGCTGAAATATATCCACCGATTTTGCCAGCGTCGTTTACAGCAGCCTGCACAGCACTGGCTGCACTTACAGCATTATTGTATGCATTTTCGCTGCTTGAAGCTGACTTTTTTACTGTATCAGCAAGTCCGTTTTCGCCGGTGATATTGCTGTTAATTGACTGAAGGCCCTGCTGCACACTTGCTGCACCCTTGGACATGGTCTGAAGATTGCTGCATATTTCTGCCAGACTTTCGCTGAGTTTGTTTGTAAGCTGTGTTACACCCTGCTGCAGCTGAAGGGATCCTGCAAGAGCTTTGCCGGTATTGTCACTGAGGGAAGAAGCCCCCTCGTTTAACTGACTGACGCCTGATACCAGTGTGCCCTTATTGCCGTTCATGTAACTGATGCCGTCATAGAGCTGCTGACTTCCCTGCACAAGTTTGCTTCCGGCTTCATCAAGTTGGCTGATTTCATCATCGAAGTTCAATTTATCCATATCTCCGGTGTCGATATCTTCAAAAATGCTGCTGGTTGCTATTGTCATCATGTCCTCACAAGCGAAGCCGTCTGCATCTCCCTGAATTGTTACGGAATCTCCCAGTTTAAGATCTGATGCAATACCCAGACTGTCCTTGAGACCCGGTACTGCCATTCCGACAATTATCGTACTGTTGCCATTATCAAGGACTTTACCATTATCAATTGTAACATTGCTGAATGTCGCATTGTCGGCCATCATTCCGGTCATTACTACGAAAGGCACTTTGACACCGCTGGATGCAGTATTGTTACTGTAGTGAATTTCGATTTTAACCTTTCCTGATTTACCCTGCAGCTTACTGCCGGAAATCTCCTTTCCATCCAGATAATACTTGACCGACATTGTCACAGGAGAAGTCTTGGCTGTGGTTCCCTGATAATAAATATCATTGCCTTCTGCCTTCCATTCCAGAGAATCGCCCTTGAGGCTGAACTTCTCTTCACCTTTCACATTCTCAATGTTGGCAAGGTCAGTTTTATCCTTAATTACCGTATCATTGTTATCGTTAATCAGATGATCGCTTACAATTTTTTCTGTTTCATTACCGCTGCTGTCAGTAATAACGTATACTGTCTCCTCTTTGACAATGCTTCCGGACTGAACTGATGCCAGTACCGGAGCACAGCTCATTGAAACTGCCACTGTCGATGCAGCAGCAACCGCCATAATTTTTTCAATAATCGATTTTCTATTCATTGCGGGCACCTCCTTCAAGTGTTCCGTCTTTTCTCATTTTCAATTCCTTTTTCATCCCATAAGTTGACTTGACAATGACTCTATCAAACAGTACAAGTGCCGACGGCAGGAATACCATTACTATTACCATACTAATAATAGCACCTCTTGCCATAAGACTGCAAAGCTGTCCAATAATATCAACTTCAGAATATATTCCTACTCCCATGGTCGCTGCGGCGAATGCCAGAGCACTTACCATTATTGAAGGCATTGATATTCTGTGAGCCTTCTCAACTGCTGACACAGCGTCAAGGCCTGCAAGTCTCTCAGTTTTGTATCTGGTAGTCATCAGAATTGCATAATCAACTGTCGAACCCAGCTGTACAGTACTTATTATTATGCCTGCTATGAAGGCCAGTTTCGTTCCTGTGAAACATGGTATACCAAGATTGATGAAAATGGCAAGCTCTATGACAGATACCAGTATTACCGGCAGCGCTGCCGATTTAAGAACCAGAAGTATAATAAGCAGTATTGCCAGGATTGATATGAAGTCCACTACTTTGAAATCGTGATTGGTAATATCTATCAGATCCTTGGTGCACGGAGCCTCACCGATAACCATGGCTTTTTTGTCATACTTGTCAACCACTGCATTTACCTGATCTACCTGCTCGTTCACTTCATCTGATGCCACCTGATATTCAGATGTAACCATGAGCACCTGCCAGTTCTCGTTTTCGACCATGCCGGCTATTTCATCAGGCACAACAATATCAGGAATTGTACCTGTTACAGTCTTAAGACCAAGACATGCCCCTATTCCGTCAATGCTCTCGATTTCATCGGACATTCTCTTTATATCGCCTGCTCTGGTATCAGCATCTGCAAGAATCATGTATGAAGTTGCAATTCCCATGTCATCCTTGATTTTTTCATTGGCCTGGGCGAAAGGAAGTGTCTGAGGAACACTTTCGTCAAGTTTATAATACTGTTCTGTATTCAGATAGCCGTAAACAGACGGTACCAGAAGCACAATGAAAAGGACGAGCATCTTTTTCGGGTTGTGAACAAGGAATCTGCTGATCCTGCCGAAATCCGGGATGAAGCTCCTGTGAGAGAATTTATCTATGTACTTCTCTGAAGCAAGTATCATGGCCGGCAGAATGGTAACACTTCCGACTATTCCAAAAATAACCCCCTTGGCCATGACTATTCCCAGATCCAGCCCCAGAGTGAACGTCATGAAGCAAAGAGCCAGGAAACCTGCAATGGTAGTCGTAGAACTTCCAGCTATGCTTGTCAGCGTCTTGTTTATGGCTTCTGCCATTGCAGGCTTGCTCTCACTGCCCATGGCCTTATGCTCCTTGAAACTGTGCCACAAGAATATGGAATAATCCATTGTTACACCTAACTGCAGCACTGCAGCAACCGCCATCGTTATATATGATATCTCCCCTTTGAATATGTTGGATCCCATGTTGAACAGGATTTCCATTCCTATGCCGCATATGAAAATCACCGGAAGCAGCCAGGAATCAAGAAAAATTCCGAGTACTATTGATGAAAGTATGACAGCCAGTATTACGTAGATTGGCATTTCTTTGTTGGTCAGTTCCTTAAGATCTTCTACGAATGCTGTCATGCTGCTTATGTAGCACTGCTTGCCGCATATCTGACGAAGCTGAGTTATGGCCTCTAGACTTTCGTCGGCAGAAGTTCCCTCGCTGAAAAAGACTGCCATCATTGTTGCGTTCCTGCTGTTGAATGCGTCAACAATCTCATCGGGAAATATTTCGATCGGAACCGAAACATCTGCCACGGTGTCGTACCACAGGACCGACTCAACATTATCAACTTTTTCCATCTTCTCTTTGAGGACTGACACATCTTTGTAATCCATGCCTTCTACTGCAATAAGGCCATATCCCCCTTTGCCGAACTGCTCCAGCATAATATCCTGACCCTTGACTGTTTCAATTGAATCAGGAAGATATGTCAGCACGTCAAAATTGACTCTGGTACCTATGAAACCGAACAGAGACGGCACCAGTAGAATTACAGATACAATCAGAATGATTTTTCTGTGTTTGATTACTGAATTTCCGAAATTCATGATATACACCACCTAAACAAATTATTTAACAAATAGGATTATATTTCTTCATTCATGCAATAAAAATGAACAATATAAAACAAGTGCACAAATTTTGTACACTTGCATAAAATTGTATAAATAATTTCCAGATATTGGATTGTTAGAGTATCTTGTTGTCGATATTTTTAAGCGCCCTTTCGCTGGCTTTGAGAGCCGGAATGACAGTTCCGATGAAAATGTCATCACACAGCGCAGCTACAGGCTCCGGTGTAAGAACCGGTTCATGTGTGAGCCACTGCTCGACAACCCCTACGAATGCACTTCTATAGAACATTGCAGTCACCTTGCGCGTTGTCAGACTGTACCTGCCTTCTTTATCTATTGCATTAATCATTTTGAAAATCATCTTGTGCATGATTTTGCCCAGATAATTGTTCACGATATCGTGCTGGTGTGTTTTGTAAATGTGAACCATCATGTCCCTGTTTTCATACAGGAGCGTTATGCCTTTGTTAAAACCGCCTTCGAAGTCTTTTTCATCCATGAATTCTTCAAAGAGATTGTCAACTTCGTTCTCAAAAATAAAATTTATTACATCATAAATATCATCGAAATGATAATAAAATGCGTTCCTGGTCAGTTCACATCTATCTGTTATTTCTTTAATCGTAATTTTGTTAATGGGCTTTTCTTTGAGCAGCTGCCTTGTGGCTCTTGCTATTTCACGTTTAGTTTTGCTAACCATTTCCTCCACCATATCCCTTCCAATATTATCATTATAATGATTGATTATTGACTTGACAAATAGTTTATTACGTTCTATTCTAGTCATGTAAATAAATAACATCTTCAGGGCAGGGTGTGATTCCCGACCGGCGGTAAAGTCCGCGAGCGTTTGCACGAAACGGTGAAATTCCGTTACCGACAGTATAGTCTGGATGAGAGAAGATAACAGCAGTCAATGCTTGCTTTTTGTTCTTTTGATTAATTGCTCTGGATTCGTTCCGGAGCTGTTTTTTTAAAGTAATGCTGGACTGCTAAATTTAGAGAGTTAGTCAACTGCCCTGTTTACATCTGTAAGCGGGGCTTTTTTAGGAGGTAAAATGACAGACCGGGATTATATGCAAAGAGCCATAGATCTGGCAGTCCGAGGATGCGGACATACTAATCCCAATCCTATGGTAGGCGCAGTAATTGTCAAAGACGGACGGATCATCAGCGAGGGATATCACGAGAAATACGGTCAGCTTCATGCAGAACGCAACGCACTAGCCAAATGCCGTGAATCATGCGAAGGCGCGACAATGTATGTTACACTGGAACCCTGCTGTCATCACGGCAAACAGCCACCTTGCACAGAAGCTGTAATAGCAAGCGGCATAAGCAGGGTGTTCGTAGGCTCAAGAGATCCTAATCCGAAGGTTGCAGGCAAAGGAGTCATGCAGCTTCGCGACGCAGGCATTGAGGTGATAACTGATTTCATGCGAGATGAATGTGATGCCATAAACTACGTTTTCTTTCATTACATTCAAACCGGCACTCCATATGTAGTCATGAAATATGCCATGACTGCAGATGGCAAAATTGCCACACGAACAGGAGCATCCAAATGGATTACCGGAGAATCATCAAGGAATCATGTTCAGGAAGACAGAAACCGATATGCTGCAATCATGGCAGGAATTGGAACAGTCCTTGCTGACGACCCTCTTCTCACATGCAGAATTGAAGGAGGCAGCAACCCTGTACGTGTAATCTGCGATACTAATCTGCGAATCCCGATGGAATCCAGAATAGTCAGTACTGCATGTGATGTTCCTACAATCATAGCAACATGTTCAGAAGACCTGGATAAAATTAATTCACTTATGGACGCAGGATGCGAAATCATAAACCTTCCTCCTGAGGACGGTCATGTCAGTCTCAAAGATCTCATGCAAAGTCTGGGAGAAAGAAAAATTGACAGCGTATATATCGAGGGCGGTTCCACTCTTCACTGGGCAGCACTGGCAAGCGGAATTGTAAACAGAGTTCAGACTTATATAGCCCCCAAGCTGTTCGGAGGAGCAGACGCCCCTTCCCCTATCGGAGGATACGGCATCGACCTCCCCGAGAACTGCGTCACACTGTCGAAGCCGCAGATTACTTTGTTCGGCGATGATATCCTGCTCGAAAGCGAGGTGATTCAATGTTCACAGGAATAATAGAAGAAACAGGCAGAATCAAGAGCATTGCCCGCGGAGCCAATTCCGCCGTTCTGACAGTTGAAGCTTCAGAAGTGCTCACAGATGTTCATCTTGGTGACAGCATTGCTGTGAACGGAGTATGTCTCACATGCACCAGCTTCACCTCAAATCAGTTTACTGCAGACGTCATGCACGAAACACTCAACCGCTCCTCTCTCGGTCAGCTTAGACCTGGCAGCGTAGTTAACCTGGAAAGGGCCATGCGTGCAGACGGCAGATTCGGCGGTCACATAGTGGCAGGTCATATCGACGGAGTCGGACGGATTACCGACATCAGACGTGATGATAATGCCATATGGTACACCATAGATACACCTGATGAAATAATGAGATACATAATCGAGAAAGGTTCAATAGCCATTGACGGCATCAGCCTTACAGTTGCTGCTGTAGGAAACAGCTGGTTCAAGGTTTCCATTATCCCGCACACGGCGGCACAGACTACACTGTCGCTCAGGAAACCGGGCGACATCGTAAATCTCGAGAACGATCTCATCGGTAAATATGTAGAGAAGCTGATTCAGCCCTACAGCGGCAAGAGCAGCGGAATAACAATGGAATTCCTTGCCAGTCATGGATTCTAAATACAGGAGGATAAGAAATGGAAAATTTTAAATTCAACACAGTAGAAGAAGCTCTGGAAGATCTTAGAAACGGTAAAATCATTCTCTGCACTGACGACCCTGACAGAGAGAATGAAGGCGATATGATATGCGCAGCAGAATTTGCTACCACTGAAAATGTTAACCTGATGGCAAGTGTAGCCAAAGGACTTATCTGCATGCCTATGAGTTCAGAATACTGCACCAAGCTTCAGTTCCCTCAGATGGTAAGCGACAATACAGACAACCACGAGACTGCTTTCACAGTATCAATTGACCATATTGACACTACTACAGGAATCTCCGCCGAAGAACGCGGATACACTGCAAGAGCTGTCATCGATCCTAATTCAAGACCTGAAGATTTCAGAAGACCGGGTCACATGTTCCCTCTCAGAGCCAAGCCAAACGGTGTTCTGGAAAGAAACGGACACACTGAAGCAACAGTGGACCTTTTGAGACTTGCCGGTATGGACGAGTGCGGACTCTGCTGCGAAATCATGAGAGATGACGGCACCATGATGCGTACTCCTGAGCTGATAGAACTGGCTAAGAAATATGACCTGAAATTCATTACAATAAAAGATCTGCAGGAATACAGAAAGAGACACGAGAAGCTGGTCAAGTGTGAAGCGGAAGTTGACCTTCCTACTAAATACGGTTTCTTCAAGGCTTATGGATATGTCAATCAGCTTAACGGCGAACATCACGTTGCACTTGTCAAAGGTGATATCGGCGACGGCAAGAACCTGCTCTGCAGAGTTCACTCAGAATGTCTCACAGGTGATACTTTCGGTTCACTGAGATGTGACTGCGGCGACCAGCTGGCCACCGCACTCAAGCAGATCGAAATGGAAGGCCGTGGCATTTTCCTCTACATGAGACAGGAAGGTCGAGGCATAGGACTTATCAATAAGCTGAAGGCATACAAGCTTCAGGATGAAGGTCTGGATACTCTCGATGCCAATCTGGCTCTCGGTTTCGCAGGTGACCTGAGAGAATACTACATCGGAGCACAGATTCTCAGAGATCTTGGTGCAACTGAGCTCAGACTTCTCACCAACAACCCTGACAAAGTATATCAGCTGAGCGACTGGGGCATGGAAATAGTTGAACGACTCCCTATCGAAATCGACGCTACAGCTTTTGACAAATTCTATCTTGAAACAAAGAAAGAAAGAATGGGACACATTCTCAAGAACCTTGAGGAACACGAAACAGCATGTGACTGTCCAAGCTGCAGAGCCAGAAGAAAAAACCTGGAAATGCTTAAGAAATAGAATCAAAGAAATAAATTCCAATCAACTTAGTATCAGTAATAAAGGAGAACAAAATGGCAAACATTTATGAAGGCAAATTAGTATCAGACAAAATCAGAGTCGGCATCATCTGCTCAAGATTCAATGAATTCATCACATCCAAGCTTCTGGGCGGAGCAATGGACACACTTGTAAGACACAACGTGGCTGAAGAAGATATCGATATCGCATGGGTACCCGGCGCGTTCGAAACTCCACTCATCGCCAAAAAGATGGCGGAAAGCGGCAAATATGATGCTGTAATCTGCCTTGGTGCTGTTATCAGAGGCGCAACAACACACTATGACCTGGTTTGTAATGAAGCAGCCAAGGGCATCGCACAGGTTTCACTGCAGACAGGAATCCCTGTAATGTTCGGTATCATTACTACAGAAAACATCGAACAGGCCATCGAGAGAGCCGGTTCCAAGGCTGGAAACAAGGGCTCAGACTGTGCCGAAAGTGCAATTGAAATGGTTAACCTTATCAGAGGACTTTAAACCATATAATCCTTATCGCGAAAAAGTTTTCAAATATAAAAATAAGAGACTGGCAGCTGTAATAAGTGTCAGTCTCATTTTTTATTGTTTTCATTTGTAAATTGTCTGACCTCAGCCACCTGACCGGCAGCCATTAGTGTTTATTCTCCGAACAAAGGTGTCGAGAAATATCTCTCGGCTGTGTCAGGAAGCACTGTAACCACAGTCTTGCCTTCTCCAAGTTCTTCTGCCAGCTTGAGAGCTGCAGCCACATTGGTGCCGCTGGAAATTCCGCACATGAGCCCTTCCTCCTTGGCCAGTCTCTTAGCAGTTTCCAAAGCTTCCGCGTCAGTAACGATATAGATATCATCGTAAATGTTCTGGTTGAGAATGTCAGGAATTACACCATCTCCAATACCCTTCTGAAGATGAGTTCCAATGGTTCCACCTGCTAGAATTGCAGCATTCTCAGGTTCTACTGCCCAAATTCTAATATCGGGATACTGAGCTGCCAGTACTTCTCCTATGCCTGTCAGAGTGCCGCCTGTGCCCACTCCTGAACAGAAACCGTGAATAGGTCCTGCCACCTGCTCCATTATTTCCAGCGCAGTATGCTTCTTGTGAGCAAGAGTATTGTTAATATTCTCGAACTGCTGAGGTACAAACACCTTAGGGTCCTTCTCTGCCATTCTAAGTGCAGTCTGAAGACATTCTTCGATACATGCGCCAATATCTCCTGCATCGTGAATCTTCATCACTTCTGCTCCGTAATGTCTTATCAGCTTGCTTCTCTCTTCGCTTACTGAATCTGGCAGTACTATTATGGTTCTGTATCCTTTAACTGCTCCTACAAGAGCAAGTCCTATTCCCTGATTGCCGCTGGTCGGCTCAACGATTATTGAATCAGGCTTGAGGATTCCATCCTTCTCTGCCTGACAGATCATGTTGTAAGCAGTTCTTGTTTTGATTGATCCGCCTACATTAAGACCTTCGAACTTGACAAGAACCTCAGCGCTGCCGGGGTTAACCATCTTGTTAAGTCTTATTATTGGTGTTTTGCCTATTGCTTCAAGTACATTGTTATATATCATTGTTTGACTCCCTGTTGTTTAATTTCACAAGGGAAATTCTACTAAATAAGACAGATATTATCAACGAAGTAAATCAGTAGGATTTAATTCCACATAAATCTTAATCCCAATAAAAAACGGCGGATGACAATATTATCATCATCTCCGCCGCTTATCTCAATTAAATGTTTTGACTGTATCAAATCAGCCCGGATACTAGTTCCAGAAGTCAGTCTTCTGCTTGAGACCGATGTCCGCAGCCTTGAACTCAGGATTCTTGCCTTCTGCCTTCTGCTTCTGGTAATCCTTCAGCGCATCGTATGCAGGCTTACCGATAATGAGAATTACAGGAACGTTGCATAATACCATAAGTCCCTGACACATGTCAGCCAGATCCCATACCAGACCTGCAGTTGCTACAGCACCCAGGAATACGATAACTGTTGCTAGAACTCTGAAGCCAACCAGGAACTTGTGGCTAGGTGTTCTGTTCATGATGAAAGCGAGACAGCTTTCGCAGTATGAATAGTTACCGATAAGTGTAGTGAATGCGAACAGTGACATTGCAATAGCCAGGAATACAGGACCGGCACCTCCGAATACTTCGCTGAGTGATCCTGATACATAACCGGCTGCATCAGCAGCTCCGTCTGAAACGAAACCGGCAGTTCCCAGACCTGTGCTCAGGCAAAGGAATGCAGTTGCAGTACAGATGAGCAGTGTATCGATGAATACTGAAAGCATCTGTACGAGACCCTGCTTAACAGGATGTGAAACGTCTGCTCTTGCAGCAGCATTTGGAGCAGAACCCATACCAGCTTCATTGGAGTACAGACCTCTCTTGATACCCCACATGATGCATGATCCTGAGAAACCTCCGAAGATAGCCTGGAAGTCAAATGCGCTTGAGAAAATTGCTGAGAACATTGCACCGATATTGCTTGCATTAAGCACCAGTACTACCAGTGCCAGAATTACATAAGCAACACCCATGATTGGAACCAGCAGACCTGTTACATGAACCAGTCTCTTAGCTCCGCCCAGTACTACAATACCGAACAGTACAGCGCAGATAACGCCGATGATTGCTGGTGTAGTCTTGTCATAAAAATCGAATGAAGCGAATGTTGACTGCAGGTTATATGCTGCAAGCATGTTGTAGCCCAGTGCATATGTGAGCAGAATCAGTACTGAGAAGATAACACCAAGCCATCTCTGACCGAGAGCATCTCTCATGTAGTAAGCAGGACCGCCGAAGCATGAACCGTCAGGATTCTTCTTCTTGTAAATCTGTGCGAGAGTTGATTCCACGAAAGCTGAGGCGCCGCCAATGAATGCAGTAATCCACATCCAGAAGATAGCTCCAGGACCTCCCAGACAAATTGCAGTAGCAACACCGAAGATGTTACCTGTTCCTACTCGTGAGGCAGTTGATACCATGAGCGCACCGAATGATGAAATACCGTTCTCACTCTTTGGCTTCTCCATGATTACCTTGCATGCCTCAGGAAACATTCTGATCTGCAGCAGGCCTGTTCTGATTGTGAAATAAAGACCGCCTGCTACCAGCAGAAGCGGCACGATAAACGGCTGATAAAGAATACCGCTCACCGCATTGATCATGTTGTCAATTGTTGTCATTTTTCCCTCTCCTAACAATAATTTGCAATATAAACATATAATAACAGCTCGCTTAAATATATCAGAATTTGCCCATCATGTACATAAAAAAAGTGCGAAATCACTAAATAATAGTGAATTCGCACAATTTAATAACATATTTTAACAAATAATTCCTATTTAGCCTTGCTTTCACAGTATATGCATCTGTACACACCTGCATCTCTGTCAACCAGCTTGAACACGTGCGGTATCTCCTGCTCCACTGTAGTAATGCATCTAGGATTCTTGCACTTGATTACATTAGTAATTGTATCAGGTTTAGCAATGTGTTTTCTCTCTACAAGCTTGCCATCCTGAATAACGTTTACAGTAATTCCCGGATCCACATAACCGATGGCATCCAGATTAACATCTATGAGTCTGTCCACTTTGATAATGTCTTTGCGTCCCATCTTGACACTTTGCGCATTTTTGATGAGAGCCACTTCGCAGTCCAGAGTATCAAGACCGAGAATTCTGTAAAGCTCCATGCCTCTTCCGGCTGTGATATGGTCCAGAACGAGACCGTTTTCTATTGCACCTATTATCATTTATTCCACCTCCAGAAGTTTGAGAATTAACGCCATTCTAATGAATTTACCGTTCTTGACCTGCTCGAAATATCTAGCGCGAGGGTCACTGTCAACTGCTGTCGAAATTTCATTCACTCTTGGCAGCGGATGAAGCACAGCCATGTCTTTCTTGGCATTTTCAAGCTTTTCGGGTGTCAGAATGTAGCTGTCCTTCAGTCTGATATAATCCTGCTCGTTGAAGAATCGCTCTCTCTGAACTCTCGTCATGTAGAGAATGTCCAGTTCCGGCATTACTGACTCCAGATCCTGAGTTTCTACATATTCAATGTTATGTCCTTCTAGAAGATTGTATCTCAGGTATTCAGGAATTTTAAGCTCATCAGGTGAGATCAGCACATATTTCACATTCTCATATCTGGACATGGCGTTCATGAGAGAATGAACTGTGCGTCCGAACTTCAGGTCTCCGCAGAATCCAATAGTGATATTATCAAAATGTCCCAGCACTCTGTTTATTGTAAGCAGGTCCGTAAGTGTCTGTGTCGGATGATTGTGTCCGCCGTCTCCTGCATTGATTACAGGCACGTCAGAACGCATGCTTGCCACCATTGGGGCACCTTCCTTAGGATGCCTCATTGCGATAATATCTGCATATGCTCCAACAGTCTTGATAGTATCTGCTACACTTTCCCCCTTGGCCGCCGAAGAACTCTGAGCCTCACTGAAGCCAAGCACGTTGCCTCCAAGCTCATACATTGCTGCCTCGAAGCTGAGTCTTGTTCTTGTTGAAGGCTCGAAGAAAAGAGTTGCAAGTTTCTTTCTTCTGCACTTTTCTGCATAATCGTCAGGATTTGCTATGATATCGTTTGCAACATCTATAAGCTCCTGGATTTCTTCAACATTCAGATCCATTATGTCAATTAAATGTCTCATTACTCCTCCTTGCCAATCCAGCTCTCGTCCTGCGGATTATTTCTGAACGCAATTAATCTGGCAATATCCTTCTCTTCAATGTACCCTGTTTCAGCAGCAACCTGTGCAATAGTATCGAAATCCGTAAGACTTGTATTCTCCACATTTGCAGCCTCAAGTCTGTCAAGACCCTTCTTCATTCCGTAAGTAAAAATACTAACGATTCCCAGCACTTCAGCTCCGGCTTCTCTAAGTGCCTCTACAACATCAATGGCACTTCCGCCTGTTGAAATCAGGTCTTCTATTACAACAACTTTCTGACCCTTCTCAAGTCTGCCTTCAATTCTGTTGTTTCTGCCGTGATCCTTGGCCCCTGAGCGAACATAACCCATAGGCATTCCAAGAATGTGTCCTGCAATTGCTGCATGTGCTATTCCTGCAGTGCTTGTTCCCATGAGAACTTCAGCCTCCGGATATTTATCTCTTACTGTATCTGCAATGGCATTCTCTACAAGATTTCTTGCTTCAGGTGAAGTCAGTATCAGTCTGTTGTCACAGTATACCGGACTTTTGATTCCGCTTGCCCATGTGAACGGCTCCTCAGGTCTGAGGAATACTGCCTCTATTCCCAGCAGCGCTTCTGCAATCTCTCTCTTCATTATCAGCACCTCTTTCATTTATCTTAACCTGCAATTATTATTTGATAAATATTCATTACTAATCCACGAATTCTCTGATGCATCTTTCATATGCTTCCAGAGGAGCAGCCGCAGAAGTAATGCTTCTTCCAACTACGATGTAATCGGATCCCAGCTCTCTTGCCTGAGCCGGTGTTGTCACTCTTGCCTGATCTCCCTTGCTGTCGTCTGCGAATCTGACTCCTGGTGTAACTGTGAGGAATTCTTCTCCGCAAAGGGTGTGCACTGCAGGTGATTCCAGCGGTGAGCATACTACACCGTCGAGTCCTGCTTTCTTCGTATTCAGAGCATAGTGGCTTACAACCTTCTCCATATCTTCATTGATGAGAAGATCTTCCTTCATTCTTTCCTGTGTTGTGGATGTAAGCTGTGTTACTGCTATAAGCAGAGGTCTGCTGCCATCCTCACGGGTGAGACCCTCAAGGCCTGCTTCCATCATTTTGATGGTGCCTCCTGCATGTACATTGCACATGTCAACGTCCAGTTTCATGAGAACGTTCATTGCTTTTTTTACTGTGTTTGGAATGTCGTGAAGCTTCAGATCCAGGAAAATCTTGTGTCCTCGCTCTTTAAGCGTCCTGACCATTGCAGGACCTTCTGCATAGTAAAGTTCCATCCCTATTTTGACAAACGGCCTTCTGTCTCCAAACTTGTCGAGAAACGCCATTGTTTCATCCGCTGATGGGAAGTCACAGGCGATTATTACGTCTTTACCCATTAATGTGCACCTCCTATTATCTCACTTAAACTACTGATTCCGTATTTATCCATTATCTTCGGCAGATCGTTTACTATGTCTCTGCAGGCGTAAGGATTCACCAGATTGGCTGCTCCTATCTGGACTGCCGTTGCTCCTGCCATCATCATTTCGATTACCTGTTCTGCTTTGGCTATGCCTCCGATACCAACTATCGGCAGGCCGACAGCTTCATATACCTGATATACCATTCTCAATGCTACCGGGAAGATTGCAGGTCCTGAGAATCCGCCCATTTTATTTGCAATTACAGGCTTGCCTGTCTTCAGATTAATTCTCATTCCCAACATAGTATTTACCAGTGAAACACCATCTGCTCCTCCATTTTCACAGGCTCTTGCAATTGCTGTTATGTCTGTAACATTAGGAGAAAGTTTGATTATTACAGGCTTTTCGGTATTTGCCTTGACTGCCTCGGTCACTTCCTGCACTACAGCAGGATCCGTGCCGAATGCCATTCCGCCGTGATTTACATTAGGACACGACACATTTATTTCAAGCCAGCCTATCTGTTTGCAGCTGCTCAGCGCCTTAGCTGTCATGGCATAGTCTTCTACTGATGAGCCGCCTATGTTGGCCATTACAGGCTTATTAAACACTTCTGCAAGTTTAGGCAGCTCATTATCGATAACTTCATTTACACCGGGATTCTGCAGACCTATTGAATTAATCAGGCCTGATTCGCATTCGGCTATTCTCGGTGTAGGGTTGCCGAAACGAGGCTCAAGAGTTGTGCCTTTGAAGCTGAATGATCCCAGAATGTTTATATCATAAAGTTCTGCGAACTCATGACCGAATCCGAATGTACCGCTTGCCGCCATTACCGGATTATCCATGTCGATGCCGCAGAGGTTTACTCTCATGTCTACCATATGATTTCACTCCTTTCAAGAACAGGTCCTTCTTTGCAGATTCTCTTGCTCCCGTACTTTGTTTTGCAGGAGCATCCCATGCATGCTCCGAATCCGCATCCCATTCGCTCCTCGAAACTGAACTGTCCATCCATGAATTCCGGCATTGCTTTGTCTATGGCTCTTAGCATCGGTTCAGGTCCGCAAGTGAATATGTGTGAATAATTCATTTTAATCAGCTGATCTGTTACGAAGCCCTTTGTTCCCATGCTCCCGTCAACAGTAGTGACATGAACTTCTGCACCAAGCTCTTCGAGCTCTTTGACAAGGAACACCTGACTCTCATCGTTAAACCCTGCTATTACAGACGGTTTAATCCCTTCTCTTATAAGTGCCTTAGCTGTTCCGTACATTGGAGGCAGACCGGCGCCACCGCCGATGAGAACAGGATTTATTCCGCTTTTACTTATGTCGAATCCATTGCCCAGCGGCAGGAGCACGTCAAGGTTCTTGCCTGATTCAAGAGATTTCATGTACTCTGTTCCGTCACCTGCTACCTTATATATTATAGTTACAGTCCTTTCATCATTGTCCCAGTCAGCTACTGATATTGGTCTTCTCAGGAAGTAACCGTCAAGCTTAATGTTGATAAACTGTCCTGGTGCACTGATAATAGGTTCATCTGTCGTCTTGTCATTGTCAGCCAGTACCATGCGGTAAACATCGTCAGTAAGTCTGACATTGCTCACAACTGATAATATCTTCTGTTTCATTGCCATCTCCTGTATCATTATTCTGTGTCTCTATTTGAATTTCTGTATTTTCATTTGAAGCGGGCTTGTACGAATTAATCTCTTCTGTAAACTATCCTGCCGTCAACTACTGTCATTATGCATCTGCCCTTTACTGTCATGCCATCATAAGGTGTGCTTCTGCCCATTGTCATAAACTCATCCGGATTTACTGAATATTCACTTTCAAGATCCCATATGGAGAAGTTGGGAGCATCAGCTTCCAGAAGCCTGTCCATATCCGGAGCATCAAGTCCGAATCTTTTTCTTGGGTTGATGTACATGAGTTCCATCAGTTTCTCCATGGATATTATTCCAGGTTCAACCATATATTTGTTCATGACAGGGAAACAGGTTTCAAGTCCCACGATACCGAAGGCAGCACCTGACATTCCTCCACGTTTTTCTTCTGCTGAATGGGGAGCATGATCTGTCGCAATCATGTCTATGGTTCCGTCAGCAACAGCCTCTATTACTGCCAGCCTGTCTTCCTCACCTTTAATAGGCGGATTCATTTTGAACCTGCCATCGTCTTCTATGATATCTCTGTTAAATGTCAGATAGTGAGGTGCAGTTTCAACTGTCACATTAAGACCTTCGGCCTTGGCTTCACGAATCAGCTGAACAGACTCTTTGGTTGACACATGACACATGTGATATGCACAGCCGGTATGTCTGACCAGTTCCAGATCTCGTTTAAGCTGCATCCACTCTGCTTCAGAACTTGCTTTAGGGAAGTTCTCATCTTCACAGTGAGCTACAATCATCTTGTTAAGCCTCTTTGCTTCTGTCATGGCTTCTTGCATGAGAGTGTCACTCATGACGCCTCTGCCGTCATCTGTGAACGCTGTCACTTTTGATGCCATTGCTTCCATATCTGCCAGCTTCTCTCCCATCTGTCCTGCCGTGATGGCGCCGTACGGATAAACGTGTACACATGCGTCACTGGTAATGGCATCCAGCTGGATCTGCAGATTGGCCGGACAGTCAGGAACAGGTTTAAGATTCGGCATGGACATTATGTCTGTGAAACCGCCGGCAGATGCAGCCTTCGTTCCTGTTGCAACTGTCTCTTTATACAAAAAACCCGGTTCTCTTAAATGTACATGTACATCTGTGAAACCGGGTAAAATACAAAAACTTTTAACTGAATCAACATCAATTCCAAAGGCTGTTAACCTCTCGAGCTCAGTCTCTCTCAGTTCTTCAATTTTCGCAAAATATCTCTTGAATTCTTTCATGTTTTTTCCTCAAAAATTTCAGTCTCAAAATTTCATCCTTGCTATTAAACCACAAGGTCAAGACTAAGTCAAGAAGATATTTAAACTAGATTGAAGAATTATAATCAGGCATCAAACCGTACCTTTCGGGTCCTATTTGGCAAGCCCCTGAATAGTGTAAATCTGATCGGCTGTGACAAAAGGCATCGCTACTGATTTGCTGAAAGCATCCAGAACAATTCCATCGAGATTCTCAATCTGATGCGCCATATCAAGTGCTTCAGAAGTAGGCATGGACATCAGATTGTGACTTGTGCCGAATTCCTTGGGAATCTGACCTATCTGAGAGAACATTGGAAAGAATCTTTTTTCTTTGGCCTGGAGGATTTCAGGCACCATTTTGATCTCATCTCTTGTTTCAATTTCTTCTCCGTCTGTCGCATTCTCGATTCTGGCTGCATCCTCTTCGCTCATCTCAATTCTCATAGGAACAATTACCTTGGAGTCTTTCATGCACTTGAGAAGCGCGATAAGATTCTCCTGATTCTTCTCTTCTGCAAATCTGCTCTTGAGAGCGACGAGCACGTCACCGTTTTCCAGTTCCTTCTCAAGTTCATCTGCTGCTACTCTATTATCTCCAAAAGGGAACTCCGGTAATCCATCAGGGTTGGCGAAAGGCGCAGGTGCTCCGGTTCTTCCTGTGGATTTCTTGTTATCCTTCTTGTTTTTGCTCATGTTTCGTTACATCCTTTCCTGTATTTATGCATCTATTCTACTATTTTTGTGACATCTTTTCAATTTTGTAGTATAATATTTGTTGTTCTATACAAGAACAAGGTAATAAATATAAACGGAGTCAATCCGAATTTATAAACAGAAAGGATGATGAACATGGCAAAGAAGAACATTGACTGGGCAAATTTAAGCTTCACTTATCAGCCTACTGATGCCCGCTTCGTATCAATGTACCAGAACGGTGCTTGGGACGAAGGTAAAATTACTGAGGATCCTAATATTGTAATGAATGAGTGTGCAGGTGTACTCCAGTATGCGCAGACTGTATTCGAAGGCCTTAAGGCATACGACACAGAAGACGGCAGAACAGTCCTCTTCCGTCCTGACCTTAATGCTGCAAGACTTGCTGATTCAGCAAGAAGACTTGCAATGCCGGCTTATGACGAGAAGAGATTCGTTGAGAACGTAATCGAAACAGTCAAGGCAAACGCAGACTATGTACCGCCATACGGCACAGGCGCTTCACTTTATGTTAGACCTTATGAATTCGGCATCAGCCCTGTTATCGGTGTTGCTCCTGCTGAAGATTACATGTTCAGAATTCTGACCACACCTGTTGGTCCTTACTTCAAGGGCGGCGTTAAGCCAATCTACATCAAGGTATCAGACTATGACAGAGCAGCTCCTCACGGCACAGGCCACATTAAGGCAGGACTCAACTATGCCATGAGCCTCTACCCTATCGTTCAGGCACACGAAGAAGGTTTCGCTGAGAACATGTACCTGGATGCAGCTACTAGAACCAAGATTGAAGAGACAGGCGGAGCAAACTTCCTCTTCGTTACCAAGGATGACAAGCTTGTAACTCCTAAGTCAGACAGCATCCTGCCATCAATCACAAGAAGATCACTGATGGAAGTTGCAGAGAAGTACATGGGTCTTGAAGTTGAGCATAGAGAAGTATACTTCGACGAAATCAAAGAATTCAAGGAAGTTGGTCTCTGCGGCACAGCTGCAGTAATCTCACCTATCGGCAAGATCAATGATCACGGTACTGACATTGAAATTCCAAGCGGAATGGGTGAAATCGGACCTGTTCTCAAGGAACTGCGTCAGACACTGGTTGACATTCAGGAATGCCGCATTGAAGGCCCTGAAGGCTGGGTAGTAGAAGTTAAATAAGCATATCTGACGTTTAGTTTGATAAGCTGAAGACTTGAAATAATGGAGTCGGGCAAGTCCCGGCTCTTTTTATAGAACGGATTTTGTTGCAGTTTGCTCTGTGACAGATTCAATGCAACAGATTCAATATGGAGAATCAATATCATGAAAAAAATCAAACTTGGCAATACCGGACTTAGCGTATCACCTGTCGGCTTCGGAGTGCTCACTATCGGAGCTACGCAGCTTAACATGCCCGTAGAGCAAGGAGCCGGACTAATAAAATATGCCCTGTCAAAGGGAATCAATTTCTTTGATACTGCCCAGTACTACGAAACCTATCCCTATCTGCGGATGGGGCTTGAGAATACTGATATAAGCAGAAGCAATCCTGACAGACCTGTAATATGCAGCAAATGTCTCGGTTCCACTTACAACGACATGGAGTACGCCATAAATGAAGCGCTTCGTGAACTGAACACAGATATCATCGACATTTTTCTCCTCCATGAAGTCAGATCGGAACAGGATTACAGATGGCGCGACGGTGCGCTGCAGTGTCTTAAGGACTATAAAGCAAAAGGCTCAATCACAGCAATAGGACTTAGCACTCATCACGTTGACGTAACAGAGCTTGCAGCTTCGGAGCCGGACATTGATGTGGTTTTCCCGCTTATTAACTATGCAGGGCTGGGAATCAGACATTACGACCATGCAGGAACCGCTGAGGATATGGCTGCTGCCATCGCTGCCTGTCACAAAGCCGGCAAAGGTGTCTTCGCCATGAAAGCTTTTGGCGGAGGCAATCTCACCGGAAGTTATGTGAAAGCGCTGGAATATGTCAGAGATCTTGATGGGGTTGATTCAATAATGGTCGGTATCGGTGACTACGATCAGATAGACAGACTTGCAGAGTTCGCTGAAGGAACTCTGGATAGAAATTATGTGCCGGACTTAAGCGGCAAGAAGATGTTTATTGAGCCCGGTAACTGCATTACATGCGGTGCATGCGCAGACAGATGTCCCAACAATGCAATAACAATGGGCAGTTATATGGCCGAAATTGACCATTCCATCTGTCTCACCTGCGGCTACTGCGCTCCGGTATGCCCGGTACGCGCCCTGATTATGCTTTAACTGATACTTCAAGGTAGTCAGTCACAATTTTCAGGCCGTTTAACGCATAGTATTGCTACAGAAATCAGAATTACAGCAATTCCTGTCAGATTTACAGGACCAAGATAGTCATTATAAATAACAACACCGGTGAAAGCAGCAGCAATGATTTCTACAGATGCAAATACAGGAACCCTGCTGCTTTCTTTGATTTTTTGAATTCCTGCATAGTATATGCCGTATGCAGCTGCCGTTGAAATAAAACCGAACGCCAGGCCTACTGCAATCACCTGCCAATTCAATACATCCGCGTGTTCCCATGGTCTGGCAGCCGCACAAAGAAGCGCCGCAGCAAAAAAATAGCTGTAGGTGCTTATAACAAAAGGGTGCACGTTTTCAGGAATGAGCTTGATAACAATCGCCAGGAGTCCGTAAGTACATCCGGCGCCAAGTCCGCACATGAATCCGGAAAGGCTGAAATCTCCTCCGATGGCAGAACCGCCAAGGACAGCCATGGTGCATCCTGCAATATTGAGAATGAGCGACAGACCTTTGACTCTGCTGATGTGCTCTCTAAAAATGACAACACTGGCAGCCACCGTAAAAATTGGAGCTGTTCTCAGCATTACCGATGCCGGAGTAACCCCCATCTTCACTACTGCAGTCAAGTAGAACAGATTGTAGATTCCATGGCACAAAAGCCCTGCAACAATACATCCGGCTAGAGCTCCCGCAGATATTTTGAGAGATTTAATGCCGCACACTGCCACCGTCATTACCAGCATAATGAGGAAAGCAGAACCTATCCTCAGGAAACTCGCCATAACAGAAGAGACGCCGAGGTCTGACAGGGTCATGGTGAAAACACCTACAAGACCCCACAAAACTCCGGCGACTGCCACTTGTATATATCCTTTGATTTCTCTGTTATCGTGCATTATTTTTTACACATTCCGCACATGCAGAATGGATTCTCCTATTCCTCGCTCAAATCCACGCCGCAGGAATGATCGTCCTCTTCAGCATTAGGGTCGAAACCTTCCAGCGCTTCATATGTCTTGCCGTGTTTCTGAGCATAATCATAAATTGCCGACTTGATAGCATGTTCAGCCAGCACCGAACAGTGGACTTTGATAGCCGGCAGGCCTCCAAGCTCATCAATAATCTGCTGATTGGTAACCTGCAGAGCCTCCTCCACTGATTTACCGATAATCATGTCTGTAGCCATGCTTGATGAAGCTACAGCAGTGCCGCATCCGTAAGTCTTGAACTTGGCATCGGTTATTATCTCATTATCATCAATCTTCAATGTAATCAGCATCATGTCGCCGCAGACAGGGCTTCCGTAAGTGCCGGCTCCGTCCGGTTCAGCGATTTCGCCTACATTATGCGGATTAAAAAAATGATCCATTACTTTGTCATTATACAGTCCCATTCTACTCCCATCCTTTCATTCCTGCAACAGGTGATAACTCTCTAAGTTTAGCGGCAATTGTACTCATCGCATCAACCACATAGTCAATATCTTCTTTTGTTGTGAAGTCTCCCACAGTAAACCTTACAGTGCCGTTGCTCTTGACTATGCTTACTCCCGCAGCCGTCAGAACATGAGACGGCTCAAGAGATTTGGATGAGCATGCAGAGCCTGTAGATACACTTATGCCGTACTTCATGTCAAGCATCAGAAGTATTGATTCAGCTTCAATATAGTCAAATGAAACGTTAAGATTTCCCGGATGTCTCCTGTCTGCAGCCAAATCCTGAGGACCGTTGAGACTAACATCCGGCACTCTTTCCTTCAGCTTCTCCCAGAAATAATTTCTAAGTTCTGTGCAGTGCTCTCTGTGGTTTTCCAGATTTGCTGCTGCCAGTTCTGCTGCTTTGCCGAACCCTACAATGCCTGCAACATTCTCCGTTCCTGCTCTGTGTTTTTTCTCCTGAGCGCCTCCGTGCATGTAGTTGCTCAGCCTGCGGCCCTGCTTAATGTAAAGGGCGCCTGTCCCCTTAGGTCCGTAAATTTTGTGAGCGGACATGCTGAGGAAGTCAACTCCCAGTTCCTGCACATCGATTGGAATGTTGCCAAGTCCCTGAACTGCATCAGTATGAAAAAGTACTCCGTGTTTTGCTGCAATCTGTGCAAGTTCTCTGATTGGTTCAACTGTTCCGATTTCGTTGTTTACCATCATTATGCTGACAAGCACCGTATCTGCCGTTATTGCAGCTTCCAGATCTGCAGGATTAACGAAACCCTCGCTGTCCACATCAAGATATGTCACCTTGAATCCGTGCTCCTCCAGATAACTGCAGGTATGAAGTATTGCGTGATGTTCGATCTTGGATGTGATTATGTGATTTCCCTTTGATTTCAGTTTGTCTGCCACACCTTCCAGAACCCAGTTATCAGCTTCAGTTCCGCATGAAGTGAAGAATATCTCAGATGGCTTGGCATTGATAAGTGCAGCTACCTGCTCTCTTGCCTTGTCCACACCATCTTTAGCTGTGAGTCCTGCTGTATATAAACTTGAAGGATTGCCGTATGCTTCCGTGAAGTACGGTATCATAGCATTTACAACCTCCTCTTTTACCGGTGTTGTTGCAGAATAGTCTAAATAAACCTTTCTCATATTTATTGCCTTTCAGATAATGTTTTTGTAGATTTTGTTATTAGATACAAGGTATCAGTTTTTCCTACCTTTCTTATATGTTTTAATATATACCAATTTTATATGTTTTGCAAGACAAAGTTTACCAAATTGGTGAACTTTGTATGTTTCTTTGCTGCTGTCATTTGCCAAAAAAACACCGACCGAATTATCATCGGCCGGCACATAATGCTCAATATACAGTTTAACAGAACTAATTTCTCTCGATTTCTATTACGTCTACTTCCTCTACTTCGATTTCTTCCAGTTCTTCCTCAGTCAGATCCTCTACAAATTTTACATTCTCAAGCTGCGCTCTGAAATTGGCTCTGAATCCTTCCAGATACTCCTGTCTCAGACGTGCTCTCTCCTCAATCTCAGCATCGGTAAGTCCTACCGTTTTGTTCTTGTGAGCAAGTTCGTTAATTCTATCTATAGTCTCTTTTTTAATCATTTCCTTATCCTTTCAGCGGTTATTTCAGGTACGCTAAATATCTTAGCGAAACAAGCTGAATGTGTCAACATTCTCTGATGACTTAATTCTGCAATTGTGTTATTATATTCAAAGCATTCGATTAGATATTCATAGAAGGAGATTGAAATATAATGAGCAAATTAGTTATCACCGGTTTAGGAGCTGTAACACCAATAGGCATTGGCACAGATAATTTCTGGCAGGGCATCATGAACAGAGAGTGCGGTATCGAGACTGTTCCGTCACTTGTGGAGAGTGATGCTGCCATTCAGATTGCAGGCATCGTCAAGGGCTTCAACCCTTCTGATTACATGTCAGGCAAACTTGCCAAGGAAACAAGCACTTTCATACAGTACGCATATGCTGCTGCTGACGAGGCGCTGGAAGACAGCAGGTTCGATGTGGAAGCAGATCACGACAGAATCGGTATTGTCATGGCTACTGCTCTTACAGGCATTGCTGACATTGCTCAGACTCAGGAAGAATATTCAGCCAGCACCAAGAAAAAAGTAAGTCCGCGTTTCCTGCCGAAGGTTCTTGGTAATCTTGGAGCAGCGCAGGTTGCCATCGCCCACGGTATTCACGGGCCAAGCTTCACAGTAACAACAGCCTGCTCTTCAGGAGGAGATGCAATTAGCATTGCTTCAATGCTTATCAAATCAGGCGAAGCAGACGCCATCCTGGTTATCGGCGGTGAGAGCGCGCAGTGCCCTATCCTCATGTCAACTCTGGCTCAGGCCAAGGCACTCAGCAAGAATCCTGACCCTAAGGCTGCATGCAGACCATATGATATTGACAGAGACGGTTTCGTAATGGCAGAAGGCGGTGGTGCCATCCTTATCGAGAGTGAAGAACACGCACTTAACAGAAATGCACATATATATGCTGAACTTGCAGGTTATGCCAACACAAGCGACGGCTACCATGTTACTGCGCCAAGACCAGACGGCAGCGGTTCAGTGGAATGCATGAAGCTTGCTCTTGCCAAGGCAGGCCTCAAGCCTGAAGATATTGACTACATAAATACACACGGCACATCAACACCTGTCGGCGATATTGCAGAATGCAGAGCCATCAAGGCACTCTATGGAATTACAGAGACAGATGACTGCAATACAGAAGGCACAGACGAATGCAGCACTGACAGCAAATCACGTGAAGAGCTTATGTCTGTCATTCCTCCTGTAAGCTCAACCAAGGGCAATACAGGCCATATGATGGGTGCCGGCGGCATCACAGAAGTAATTGCATGTATTAAGGCTATTGAGACAGGAATCCTCCCGCCTACACTTAACTGCAATACACCTGATCCGCAGTGCGACCTGGACTTCGTAGCTGACGGACCGCGCAAGGCAGATATCAAAGTTGCAATGTCCAATGCTCTTGGCTTCGGCGGACAGAACAGCAGCATAATTGTAAGAAAATACTAGAACTGACAACCGAGACCGTTTTTCACGAAACGGTCTTTTTTCTCCGGACAAGCAGATTAGCAATTAATTAAGGAACCATGAAAAGATACTTAGCATTACAGAAAATTGTAGAAGTTGGCAGTTTCGCCAAGGCCGCGGAAATCATGGGCTACACTCAGCCTGCACTCAGTCAGATTATTGCCTCTCTCGAGGACGAAATCGGCATCAAGCTTCTCACCCGCACCAGAACAGGCTCAGCGCTCACAGAAGAAGGCCGTGAACTCTTTCCGTACATTGAACGCACTATATACCAGTACAACGCATCCCTTGAGAAAATCAAAGATATCAAAGGACTCAAGACGGGAATTATCCGAATGGCTACTGTTACCAGCATATCCATGACGTGGCTTCCGACTGTTATCAAAGATTTTCACACTAAGTATCCTGAAGTAGAGATTATAATGCATCAGGGCGACTATACAATGATTGAAGACTGGGTAAAAAGCGGTGCTGTTGATTTTGGTTTCGTAAGTCCCGAACATGTGAAAGGCATTGATATCTATCCATTAAAAAAGGGACCCTTCAGCGCTGTACTGCCTAAGGGTCACCCTCTTGCCGAATTGGATGTTGTTCCGCTGGCAGATCTAGCAAAAGAACAGTATATCATGCTTGAGATGGGGCATCATTCAGAATGCGAGGCTGCTTTCCGAAACAATGCCATCATCCCTAATGTACGTTATGTGCTTCATGATGACTATTCTATCCTTGCTATGGTTGAGAACAACATGGGAGTCAGCCTGCTTGCCGACCTTATCATCGACAAAATGCTGCCTAGTTTCGACGTTGTCAAGCGTCCGGTAACACCTGAAGTATCTCGAACAGTAGCCATCGGCTACAAATCTCAGGTGGAACTGCCAATGGCTTCACTCAAGTTCATTGAATGCCTGAAGGAGCATCTTGACAAACTGCCTTGATATATAACTCCGGATTAACAATTCCGTTTTAACCAATCCTCAGTTACCATTCCAGACCCTTGTCATCGTCCGGAACATACGGGAATACAGGCATCAGTTCAAGTTTGAATTTATTGCGCGCATGCATTGCGTCAATTTTTGCCTTAGTGTCAGGATCTTCACATATTCCTTCTCGAATGTATCTGTCAAGGACAGCGTATGTGAAGCCCAGATTATCTTCATCAGTGAGAGCCTGCAGACCGTCGATAGGCACTTTGTCTACGAACTTGGAAGGCAGGCCGAGCTCTCTTCCTACAGCCTTTACTTCCTGAACAGTCAGCTTGCTGAGCGGACTGAAGTCACCTGCACCATCACCGAATTTGGTAGCGTATCCTACCCAGTCTTCGCTGAGATTGCACGTGTTGGCAACTCTTCCGTTAACAGACTGTGACACAGCATAAAGGGATGCCATTCTCAGTCTAGGCGGCAGATTGACTTTGGCCTGACCTTCGAAATTGTCAAAATACGGTGTAAGCTGGTTGACGATGCCTTCGTAAGCGTCCTTAATGTTCACAGTAACACTCTCAATGCCTACATGCTCCGCCAGAGCAATCGATACATCAATATCAAACTGCTCACCGTTAGGCATCATTACACCCAGAACGTTTTCTTTGCCTAATGCCTCCGCACAAAGAGCCGCAACAACAGAACTGTCTTTGCCTCCGCTGAGGCCGACAACAGCCTTGCATCCCTTACCGTTCACCTCGAACCAGTCTCTTATCCACTGAACGATTTCATCTTTAACTTTCTTCGCATCAAATGCCATCTTAACACCTCTCTTCTAACAGTATTCAGCCTTAAGCGCCGCCTTGACGGTTGCTTCCGCGTTAATCATGTACGCCTCAACAGGCTGTTCCTTAATAAACTTGGGATTCCAGTATTTATTGTAATATGACCTGGTCATTTCTTCAATATTCTGACCCTTTTTCTCCAAATCTCTTGCGAAACCAATTACTTCACGGCAAGCATCTTCAAACATCTGCCAGTACTTCTCATTCATGTGCTTCGGCAGCAGACCGAAATGTGGCAGACAGATGTATTCGGCGCCGTATTCGCGGCATTTAGCCAGCGATATCTGAGAATCATCAAAACTCTTGAGAATAGGCGTGTTCACATAAGTAATACTTTCAATTATTCCGGTACTCTCGCTGCATATAAGAAGCCCCATCGGCTCCACTGCATAAGTCAGAGAACAGTCTGTGTGCCCTTTGGTTTCAAGTACTCTCACCTGCTCCTCACCAAGAGAAATCACATCACCATCGCCGGCCACAATATCCACCTGCAGTCCGTCTGTGATAATCTCAACACTGCTTCCCGGTGTATAAAGCTCGCGGGCTGTTTTACCAAGTTCGCCTATTGCTTCTCTAGCGCCCGGTCTTGAAAGTATGCGTGCACATTTTGCGCTTCCCACAACTATGGCTTCAGGGAACTCTCTTTTGATATACGGCAGTGCTCCCATATGGTCATAATGCGAATGACTGAGCAGGATATAATCCAGCTTGTCTCTTCCCAGTTCATTCAGCTTTTCCTTTATATTGGCCGCAGTATACGGGCCGCAGTAAGCCATGCCGCAGTCATATAGCGCTGTCTTCTCCGAACCGGCAATAAGGTAAGTCTCACCGCCTCTCATCGAAGTCATCCTGTAAACACCTTCGGGGAAGCCGAACCTGTCGTGCTCCGCCCCGAAAAACTCAAAAATATCGTCCTCGTTTTTTTCGCAAATCATGCTCTGTCACCTCTTCCTACAACAATTTCGAATCCAGTCATAGCCATCCTGTTCTCAAGACATTTCCTGCACTCAGCAGCCTCATCACCCGTGCAGATTTTGTCATCATAAAGTTCATATTTTTCTCTCACATCCAAAGGTGAAAGGTTTGGCATCACAACGTTTGCTCCGGCCAGCATACCCATTTCCCTGCCTTGAGGGTGGATTGTTCCCAGTGCTGTAGTTGACGGAATAAGCGCCTTAGGGAAAAGATGCCTCAGAAGACCGATAAGTCTCAAAGTCATCTCCATGCTCCCGTTCGCACAATCTCGGAACGGCGTGTCCTTGTGACGCAGATAAGGTCCGATTCCAATCATGTCAGGCTCCAGTTCCTGCAGGAATCTTATATCCTTAACAAGCGTCTCAATGGTTTGACCAGGAGACCCTACCATGAAGCCCGAACCGGTGGCATAGCCAATCTCCTTAAGATCGCGCAGACACCTCTGACGGCTGGACAAACTCATGTCCTCCGGATGAAGTCTTCTGTAATGCTCCTCATCTGCAGTCTCATGACGCAGCAGATATCTGTCCGCTCCCGCCAGGAATAATCTCTCATAGCTTTCTCTTGTTCTTTCTCCCAGAGAGAGGGTAACTGCACAGTCCGGATACTCGTCTTTTATTGCCTTAACTATGCTGCACATTCTTTCATCATTGAACCAGGGGTCTTCTCCGCCCTGCAGGACGAACGTCCTGAATCCCAGTCCATATCCGTTGCGGCAGCATTCCATTATCTGTTCAGCCGTAAGCCTGTACCTGGACGCATTGGCATTGCTTCTCCTGATACCGCAGTAATAGCAGTCGTTGCGGCAGAAGCTGCTTATTTCAATCAAACCACGGATAAACACCTGGCGCCCATAGTATTTCTCACGTATTTCCAGAGCTGAAGCAAACAGTTCTCTGTCATATTCATCCGTCGACAGCAGCTGTTCAATCTGCTCATCAGTAAGATTCTGCTCCTTCCGCAGTTTATCAATAAATACATTCATTATGCTATCGTTCCTCCGCCAACAACAATATCTCCGTCATAGAGCACCACAGCCTGTCCGCGTGTAATGGCTCTCATCGGCTCATCGAAGCATACATGCACACTGTCAGTTCCGACAGGCGTAACTGTTGCTGGTTTCTCCTGCTGGTTGTATCTGACTCTGGCATTAACACGAATTGGTTCCTCAGGCACCTTTCCTGAAATCCAGTTGAAGTCCACAGCATCAAATTCCCTAGTAAAAAGGTGTTCGTGCACACACAGCACCACTCGATTGTTTGCCACGTCTTTTTCCTTAACGTACATAGGCTGCGGCAGCGCAAGACCAAGACCTTTTCGCTGCCCTATGGTATATCTGATAATCCCTTTGTGTTCCCCAAGCACATTGCCTTCTTCATCAACAAAATCACCGTGAGGATATTCCTTGCCTGTTTCTTCAGAAATGAATCTGCTGTAGTCACCGTCGGGCACGAAGCATATGTCCTGACTGTCAGGCTTGCGCGCGTTGATGAATCCCATTTCATCGGCTATGCGCCTTGTCTCCTCCTTAGTCATGCCGCCCAGAGGAAAAAATGTGTGAGCCAGCTGTTTCTGAGTCAGATTGTATAATACATAACTCTGATCCTTAGACGGATCCACAGCCTTGTGAAGTCTGTACAATCCTGATTCTTCGTCACGGTCAATCAGACTGTAGTGACCGGTTACTATACAGTCCATTCCCAGCTGCTCTGCTCTGTCATAAAGGGCGCTGAACTTGAGATATCTGTTGCAGTCAATGCATGGATTAGGTGTTCTGCCTGTTTCGTATGCCTTGATAAAATTATTAATTACCATCTCCTTGAACTGAGCGGTATAATCCCACACATGAAAGGGAAACCCAAGGCGCTCCGCAACACTGTTGGCACACAAAGTATCCTTAACTGAGCAGCAGCTTTTCTCGTTATCCTGATTTCTTCTGTTTCCATCAAAAAGGTGCATGTTTACACCCATTATCTCGTAACCTGCCTTCTGCGTCAGATATGCAGCCACGCTGCTGTCCACACCTCCGCTCATGGCAATTAAAGCTTTTTTCTTAGTCATTTTACCATCCTGTCTGAATTATTGCTGATTTGACAAATCTAATGGTTCTTTAGTAGTTTTATCAGTCGGTCAGTGCATCATACGCCCGTTTAAGTCTGTTCAGAGCTTCTTCAAGTACTGTTCTCGGACATGCCACGTTGATTCTCTCGAAGCCTCGACCTTCATCACCGAACATGGATCCGGTATCAAGCCATAATCTAGCTTTATTTACAATAAAATCTTTCTGGTCAACCAGATTTAACTCCTGCAGATCCATCCACACAAGATAAGTTCCTTCAGTATCAACAACTTTTATTCGAGGCATATGCTCATTAACAAATGATTTCAGGAACTGAATATTGCCCTCCAGGTATTCCTTCAGCTGATCCAGCCATTCTCCGCCTGACTCATAAGCCGCCTGACAGGCGCAAAGTCCGACCATGTTGACACCGAACAGTCCTGTCTTCTCCAATTCTCTCCTAAAAGCATGACGCATATCCCTGTTGGGAATGAATATGTTCGATATCTGCAGTCCGGCAAGATTAAAAGACTTGCTCGGTGCAGTGCATACAACACAGTTCTCCCTCACCTGTTCAGATAATGATGCCAGCGGGACATGCTCCCGGTTTGAGAACACAAAGTCTGAATGAATTTCGTCGCTGACCATTTTTACATTGTATTTGAGACAGAGCCGGCATACTTTAGACAATTCATCCCGTGTCCATACGCGCCCTACAGGATTGTGAGGACTGCATATCAGCATAAGCTTCACATCATCACGCGCCAGCTTAGCTTCCAGATCTTCATAATCGATTGCATATGAACCCTTATCATAACGCAGGCTGTTGTTTACAACCACCCTGCCGTTGTTCTCTACAACCTCAGTAAATGGATAATACACCGGTCTCTGAATGAGCACACCCTCCCCCGGCTCCGTAAATGCTTTTACCGCCGCAGACAGGGCGAATACAACGCCCGGTGTCGTAACCAGCCACTTGCGCTCAACTTCCCAGTCAAACCTTGAACTGAACCAGTTTCGAACTGCATCAAAGTAACTGTCCGTGACCATGGTATAGCCAAATACACCGAAATCACAGAGCTGTCGCATTCTTGAAACTATTTCATCAGGCGCTCTGAAATCCATGTCAGCTACCCACATAGGCATCACATCTGCAGGCATTCCACTTCTCTCAGCCGTATCGTACTTGACTGAACCGGTATTGTATCTGTCAACTATCGTATCAAAATCGTATTTCATATTTTTGCTTTCCTATCCATGCCTCTTTGCCTTATTGCAAGAGTGATTACAATTATACCACAAAACACCGCCGCATTATCAAAAAGCAGCGCAATCCATCAGGTGAATCGCGCCGCCTTTTTTATACTTGTCAAAAGAAAATCAAAATGAGTAGATAGTATTATTTGTTGAGCGAGTTATTTGCAATTATGACATAATCTAAATGTCTTAATATCATCAGCCCTGTGCCACTGCGTTGAATGCCTGGTCAAGGTCAGCAATGATATCCTTGATATTCTCTGTGCCGATGCTGAGTCTGATTGTGTTTTCCTTGATATTCTGATCCAGCAGTTCCTCTGCAGTCAGCTGACTGTGAGTAGTAGTTGCAGGATGGATTACCAGTGATTTCACATCTGCCACATTGGCAAGCAGCGAGAAGATTTCCAGTGCATCGATGAACTTGTGAGCTTCTTCTCTACCGCCCTTGATTTCAAATGTGAATATGCTTGCACCGCCTTCAGGGAAATACTTTTCGTATAATTCATGGTCAGGATGATCAGGCAGTGAAGGATGATTTACCTTCTCAACCAGTGGATGCGATGCCAGATATTCAACTACCTTCGCTGTGTTATAGTTATGTCTCTCCAGTCTCAGCGACAGAGTTTCCGTTCCCTGAAGAAGGAGGAAAGCAGCGAACGGTGACAGTGTAGCGCCGGTGTCTCTGAGAAGTATTGCTCTAATGTATGTTACGAATGCTGCAGGACCCGCTGCATCAGTGAACTTAACTCCGTGATAGCTTGGATTAGGTTCTGAAATCCATGGATATCTGCCGCTTGCAGCCCAGTCGAAATTGCCGCTGTCAACGATAACTCCGCCCAGTGTAGTACCATGTCCGCCGATAAACTTGGTTGCTGAGTGAACAACGATGTCAGCACCGTGTTCAATTGGTCTGATAAGGTATGGAGTTCCGAAAGTATTATCGATTACTACAGGCAGACCGTGGCCGTGAGCCAGCTGTGCTATTGCATCGATGTCCGGAATATCGCTGTTAGGGTTGCCAAGTGTTTCGAGGTAAATTGCCTTGGTGTTCGGCTGAATTGCCGCTTCAACTTCTTCCAGATTGTGAGCATCCACGAATGTGGCTTCAATGCCGTAGAGTTCCAGTGTATGTGCCAGCAGATTGTATGTGCCGCCGTATATTGTTTTCTGTACAACCAGGTGCTCTCCTTGTGTTGCCAGGGCCTGTACTGCATAAGTGATGGCTGCTGCTCCCGATGCTACTGCAAGACCTGCCACACCGCCTTCAAGAGCTGCGATTCTGTCTTCGAATACACCCTGCGTTGAGTTGGTCAGTCTTCCGTATATGTTGCCCGGATCTGCCAGACCGAATCTGTCAGCTGCGTGCTGTGAATCTCTGAATACGTATGAAGTTGTAGCATAGATTGGAACTGCTCTTGCATCTGATGCAGGGTCAGGTGTTTCCTGTCCAATGTGAAGCTGCTTAGTTTCGAACGACCATTTACTTGTATCTTTTACGATTGCCATAATTAAATACCTCTCTGTTATCTTTCAAATTAATTTCAGTGATTGCTACTTATTAATTATGTCCTGCCGTGCTTCCGGCTGTGCCTGAAGCCGAGTGCGGACTCTATCTTGAAATGATTAACAGATACACATTCGATCGTCCCTATTGATTCGTACAATGTAGTTAATGTTCATCATCTTTTCCCTTTCCTTGTTTTCCTATGTCTTTAGTATGGTTTGATATTAACACCTACTTTGTACATTGTCAACCATGTTTTTGAAATAATTCCATAATGTTTATCAAATACACATTTGCTTCTCTGCTAACCCTCACTCCTGCAGGTATACCTTAATATTAATCTTCAACCACGAACCTTTCTTTTCCTTTGATTCGATTTTGCCGAACAGAAGCTTGCCT
>JALEUQ010000021.1 GCA_022780965.1 Clostridiales bacterium | reverse complement strand
TGATACTATAAGGGTGAGGATAAATATTGCTGCAGGGACTGCCCACAAAATCGTATTGTATTTAACTATTATCTGCCTAAGTTCCACCGTTTCGGTCAGAAGAGCCACTACCAGCAAAGCGAAAACCGCAAGGCAAAGAATGTTCAGGAAGAGCGTTCCCGAGATGCCATAATATGCAGCTCCAACAATATCCCTGATTACAACCAGTACGTATGACACGCCGCAAGCTGCGATACCGAATCTTATAAGTTCTTTTTTTCGGCACAGCGATGATACTCCGGCGAACATGTATGCTCCCAGGATAACGATTCCGCAGATAATGTTGATTCCCATCAGCACAATACTGATGCTGCTGAACATATAGTCGTAATAATCAATTACGTATCCAAGAGAACTTGCCCCTGTTCTCACAAGGCTTATCCCGCATACCCCCTGCAGGCAGAGAATTGCTGCCGCTATGGTATATATGGTTCTGTTTTCAATATAATAGTTTTTCTCCATTTGCATTATAACCTCTTTCCTTTAATCTCTTATTCCTAAAGCCAGATCCTTAATGACCTCTCCCGCCAGAACAAGTCCTGCTGCTGATGGTACGAAAGCAATACTTCCTGGAGCAGGTCTTCCTCCGGTCCCCTTAATTTCTGCATCTTCATCATATTCCGGTTTAATTGGCTCCTCCTCGGAATACACCACCTTCACATGGCTGATGCCTCTCCTGCGAAGTTCACGTCTCATTACCTTGGCCAGCGGACACACGGACGTACGGCTGATATCTGCCACCTTAAAAGCTGACGGATCCAGTTTGTTACCTGCACCCATTGCGCTGATTACGGGCACGTCTGCCGCCTTGGCCGCTTCAATAATCTGAATTTTGCCCGCCACCGTATCTATGGCATCAATTACATAGTCATACTCTCTGAAATCAAACTGATCAGCAGTCTCCGGCAGATAAAAAACTTTGTGCGCGTATACCCGGCACTGCGGGTTGATATCGTGTATGCGCTCTGCAGCCACATCCACTTTATTCCTGCCAACCGTGCTGTGAGTGGCAATTATCTGCCTGTTAATATTAGTAATCGAAATATCATCGTTATCGATTATGTCTATTGTTCCCACACCGCTTCTTGCCAGAGCCTCGACAGCGTAGCCTCCTACACCGCCTACTCCGAATACAGCCACTCGGCAATCCTGAAGTTTCTTGACTCCTTCTTTACCAAGAAGCAGCTCCGTCCTCGCAAACTGATTCATGCTGGTCTCCTGATATTGAACTAAATCACACACTCTATTTTAACCTAAATGACACCGAAAATACATAGAATTGTATAACTTTGCATCCCGTTTCGGCTAAGATAAGAGCGCTGTAATGCAATAAGCGGATCTTCTGCCGTTCGGGTTCGAATCCCTCCATTATACAGTGTGCCAAAGCAAAAGAACCGTTGATAAATCAACGGTTCTTTTGCTTTGGCACGCCATTAGGGATTCGAACCCCAGACCTTCGCATTCGTAGTGCGCTACTCTATCCAGCTGAGCTAATGGCGCTCGCTAATCACGACCCTTATTATATAACAACAGGTGGATGCTGTCAAAGATTTATTATGTATTCTTATACATGCAGCCCGTTTAATATGCTACAATTATCTCATTGTTATTGCTGTATTGTTTCGTAATATGTGAGGTATATCATGACTTTACAACAGCTGAGATACGTGTTATGTGTGGCTGCCAAGGGATCAATAAGCGAGGCTGCCAAATCTCTCTTCGTCGCACAGCCCAGTCTCTCCAACGCCATACGCGACCTGGAGAATGAAATAAACATCACTATTTTTCACAGGACGAACAAAGGTGTCGTAGTGTCTTCTGAGGGCGAAGAATTTCTCGGGTATGCCCGTCAGGTTCTGGAGCAGATGTCCCTTCTGGAGGAAAAATACATTACGGGTGACGGCGGCAGACAGGTTTTCACCATTTCCACTCAGCACTATTCTTTCGCAGTCGAAGCGTTCATTGACCTTATCAAGGAGCATGGCGGCGAGAAATACGATTTCAGAATACGCGAAACCCAGACTCACGAAATTATCGTGGATGTGGCACATCTCAAAAGCGAAATCGGCGTTCTCTATCTAAATCCGGACAACGAGTCGGTAATCCGTCAGCAGCTTAAGGCACACGAACTTAAATTCCATCATCTTTTCAGAGCGAAGCCTCACGTTTTCGTCAGCATCGAAAACCCGCTGGCAAAGCAGGCGCTGGTCACACTGGATCAGCTGGAACCATACCCGAGACTTTCTTTCGAGCAGGGAGATTACAATTCCTTCTACTACTCAGAGGAAATTCTCAGCAAGCTGGAACGTTCCAAGAACATCATGGTTCGCGACAGGGCAACTCTGTTCAATCTTGTAATCGGCCTGAACGGTTATACAATTTCGAGCGGCGTTCTGAGCGAAGAACTCAACGGCAGCGGCATTGTGGCTGTGCCGCTGGATTCGGACGACTACATGGACATCGGCTACATTACTCACAGCAAAACCCTGCCATCAAGGCTTGGCAGTCTATATGTTGAATATTTAAAATCCCACCTTGAATAAAGATGGGATTTGTCATTTACTGCGGGAAAATATTTATGATTTCCTGTGATTCTATTGCCGCTTTAATCAGCCCTTCACAGTCCAGTTTGCTCTCGGATTCGAGTATTCTCTCAAGTCGAGGTTTTGTTACCGGGTGCTTAGGAAGGAAAACTGTGCAGCAGTCTTCGTATGGCTGAATGGATGTCTCATACGTGCCTATTTCCTGAGCCTTGTCCATTATGTCCACTTTGTCCATTGCGATAAGCGGCCTCATTACAGGCATTGATACGGCAGAATCTGTCACTACCAAAGCCTCCGCAGTCTGGCTTGCCACCTGTCCCAGGTTTTCGCCGGTAATCAGCATGGTGCAGCCAGTGTCACGAGCAACCTGTTCTGCAATTCTCATCATGAATCTTCTTACGAGAATGGTAGTCTCCTCTTCAGGACAGTTGGATACAATCTGCTCCTGAATCGGCAGCAGATTAATCACGTGCATTTTGAAACGTCCGCAGTAAGTTGCCACTATTCCTGCCAGATCTTCAACCTTCTCCTGTGCTCTCTGGCTTGTATACGGATATGAATGGAAGTGGATGGCTTCAATGAGCATGCCCCTCTTAGCCATCATCCAGGTTGCCACAGGCGAATCAATCCCTCCGCTGAGAAGTGTCAGCCCCTTGCCATTGGTTCCAAGCGGCAGTCCGCCGAAACCATGAATCTTGTCCTGATAAATATATGACTTGTCCCTTCTGACATCCACGAAAAGCAGACAGTCCGGATTGTGCACATCAACTTTCAGGACCTTGCATCCTTTGAGCACTGCAGCTCCAATCTGTCTTCCGATGTCCGGAGATTTGACAGGAAAAGTTTTGTCCGCGCGCTTGGCTTCCACCTTGAAAGTTTTGACTCCTCGTTCTTCGATTGCCTCCATCATGTATTCCACAGCCGCCTGACCAATGGCTTCCATTGTACTCTCGCATTCGACAGCAGGACTGATTGATGCTACGCCGAAAACTTTGGAAATTTCTTTTATGATTGCCTGCTTGTCCAGATTTATATCAGCCCTTACGAAAATAAGTCCCTCGTGCCTTTTGACTGATACTCCATCAAATTTCCTGAGCAGCTTCTTGATTCGCTCCACAAGCATTCGCTCGAAATATGGCTTGTTCATTCCCTTGAGAGCGACCTCGCCGCATCTTACGATAAAAATATGTTCAGTTCTCTCCATAACCTGACTTCTCCTATCTTCTCTCTATCTGAAACTTCCCAGTTTTCTGAAACGGTTAACTGCCTCTGTCACTTTTGCAACCGTCTGCTCCGTTTCTTCAATCGTATTGAATCTTCCCAGGCTGAATCTGAGTGCTCCCTCGATGTCTTTGAATCCCAGGCCCATGGCTTCGAGCACATGACTCTGTCCTTTTTTGTTGGAGGAGCATGCTGAGCCTGTTGATACGTAAATGCCGTCCTGCTCCAGAGTATGCAGGAGCACTTCACCTCGCGTGCCTCTGAAAGTAACATTCAGAACCGCAGCGCATCCTTCTCCCGGATTTTCTCCGCACTGCTCAGGGCTGTTGATAACTATATCCTTAAGATTGGCTGTAAGCCCGTCAATAAGGCTCTGTCTGATTTCTTTCATTGCTGCCATATCAGACTTCCTGGAATGTGTCGACATCTCTGCAGCAAGACCCAGTCCTGCAATTGCTGCCACATTTTCTGTGCCTGAGCGTCTGCCCGTTTCCTGACCTCCGCCAACGATGAATGCCGGAATATTAACACCTTTCTTTATGAAAAGTGCGCCCACTCCTTTGGGACCGTGTATTTTGTGACCGCTGACCGATATCAGATCCGCTTCTGCAGGCAGTTTCAGCTTACCGAAACTCTGTACACAGTCAGAGTGCAGAATTCCGGGAGCATTCTTTGCCTTCATGATTTCTTTCGCGCGTGCCACCGGCATTATTGTTCCTGTCTCATTGTTGACATGCATGAGAGTTACAAGAATGGTCTTGTCATTTATGGCATTCTCAAGCTGCTTCTCGTCCAGTCTGCACTTGTCGTCCACACCAACGTAAATCACTTCGAAACCTTCTGCCTCAAGCCTTTTGCAGCATTCCAGTACTGCCGGATGCTCCACCCTTGATGTGACAATTCTGTTTCCCGCGCGCCTTAGACTTCTCGCCGCCCCAAAAACAGCCATGTTGTCTGCTTCAGTTCCTCCCGAAGTGAACACCGGACTTCCGTCGTTTCTGCCCATGGCTGCAAGCATCTGCTTCCTGGATGTCTTGATTGCCTTCTCACTGTCAACTCCCAGCTGATAAAGGGATGACGGATTGCCGAAATCTTCACGCATGTACTTAATCATCAAGTCTGTTACCTGATCGTACTGTTTAGTTGTCGCACTGTTATCTAAGTAAATCATCTATGTTGCTTCCTGTACTGCCGTTTATCTGTGCTCCATGGATGCCACGGAATCACTTCACATAATACTGAAAAAAAGACGGATGTGGAATCATCCGTCTCATTTACTATTTAGCGTAATCAACCGCTCTTGTTTCTCTTACAACGTTAACCTTGATCTGTCCCGGATATTCAAGCTCAGATTCAATCTTCTTGCTGATATCCCTGGCCAGAAGAGCGATTCCTTCGTCGCTTACTTCATCAGGCTTGGCGATGATTCTGATTTCTCTGCCGGCCTGAATAGCGAATGACTTATCAACACCTTCTGTTGTGTTGGCTATTTCTTCAAGTTTCTGAAGTCTCTTAACGTATGACTCCAGAGTTTCCCTTCTAGCCCCCGGTCTGGCAGCGCTAAGTGCATCAGCTGCAGCAATGAGAACTGCCTCAATTGACTTAGGTTCATAGTCGCCGTGGTGAGCCGCCATGCCGTTAATTACGTTATCATGCTCCTTGTACTTCTTGAGCACTTCCATACCGATATCAATATGGGTACCTTCACGCTCATGGTCAAGGGCCTTGCCGATATCATGGAGCAGACCTGCTCTCTTGGCCAGTGTAACATCCAGTCCAAGTTCTCCTGCCATGAGTCCCGCCAGATGTGATACCTCAATTGAATGCTTGAGCACATTCTGACCGTATGATGTTCTGTATTTAAGTCTTCCCAGAAGCTTGACAAGCTCCGGATGAAGATTGTGAATGCCTACTTCATAAGTTGCCTGTTCACCTGCATCCTTGATTATTGCATTGACTTCTCTTTCGGACTTCTCAACCATCTCTTCGATTCTGCCCGGATGAATTCTGCCGTCAACAATAAGCTTTTCAAGTGACAGTCTTGCAATTTCTCTTCTTACAGGGTCAAATCCCGAAAGAATTACTGCTTCTGGTGTATCATCAATAATCAGGTCGATACCTGTGAGAGTCTCGATAGCTCTGATGTTTCGGCCTTCTCTTCCGATGATTCTGCCCTTCATTTCGTCGCTTGGCAGAGGCACAACAGAAACTGTAGATTCAGCCACATGATCCGCTGCACATCTCTGGATGGCTCCGGTAATGATTTCCTTCGCCTTCTTGTCTGCCTCGTCCTTTGCCTTGGTTTCAATTTCCTTGTAGAGGGCTGCTGCGTCGCTTCTGGCCTCTCGCTCAACCTTCTCAAGTATGATTTCTCTTGCCTGTTCTACTGAATAACCTGAAATCTTTTCGAGTTCTTCAAGCTGCTTTTTTACCAGCTTTTCTGTTTCCTGAAGTTTATTAGTTATGTTTCTTTCTTTATTTGATATGCTTTCTTCTTTTTTCTCTATGTTTTCAAGTTTTCTATCAATGGATTCCTCCTTCTGAACCAGTCTGCGTTCAGATTTAGAAATCTCATTTCTTCTCTCTCTAATCTCCTTCTCAAGGCTGCTCCTCTGTTCGTGAGCCTCCTCCTTAGCTGCAAGCACCATTTCCTTTCTCAGTGTTTCAGCTCGGTTCTCTGCATCCAGGATGAGATTCTTCGCCTTCATTTCGGCATTTCCGATCGTCTTCTCACCGATGGATTTACGCAGTATATATCCAACCAGCAGTCCGATTCCGAGAGCTGCCAGTCCAATAACAACCATCAGTATGTTTTGCATATACTGTTTTCCTCCTTCTCTCATTCAATTCTCAATTTACATAACTATATAATATAATCAAATCTGCAAATATTGTATTACTCGCATAATATTTCGATTAAAGCATACACATTATTATAATATTTTTACAAATTTTAGTCAAGAAAAAGGACTAAGCACCGCCTAGTCCACTACTATTCTATAAGTAATTTCTTTGAAATTCTTCTCAATATAAGTTCCCTTCTTGCACACAATAGGAATTCCCTTGTTTGTCGATATGTGGATATTGTCGTCATCCTGAATGATTCCCACCATTCTGCCCTGCAGCATCTCAGAAATGTCCGCCAGCGACGGCACCATGTGATTTCTCATCAAATCCACGCGCACTTTGTTGATAACAATTCTGATATCCGTAAGTCCCTTCTCAAGAAGGTATCGCTCTGTTACATCAGCATCACGCAGAGAAGCCACCTCAGGCTCCGTAACGATAACCGCCTTATCAGCAGCACCGATTGCCACATCAAAAATAGAACTGATTCCGGCAGGACAGTCAATAATTATGAAATCAAAGTTTCTGGACAGCTTCTCGCACAAAATCTCCATGTGCAGCGGCGTAATGTCCCTGTCGTCTCTGCGAGGTGACGCTGCCATGAAGTAAAGGCTGTCAAATCCGTCGACCTTGATCATGGCTTTCTTGATTCTGCAGATTCCCGACATAACGTCCATTATGTT
>JALEUQ010000006.1 GCA_022780965.1 Clostridiales bacterium | reverse complement strand
TGACTCAAATTTCTACACTATGAAGTTTTCAATTTGCTGTGTTCGCTTCAGCTCTCGTCCGTAGCGAACTCTTATATAATACTACTCGTTTGATACCTTGTCAACAACTTTTTTGAAGTTATTTAACTTGTTTTGCTGCTGCCCTCCCAAACGTTAGCTTGTCTATAATACCAATTTACTTCCTTCATGTCAACACTTATCGCGGACATTTTCTTCATGTTTCCACAGGCCGAATATCATGTACAGAATCAGTCCCGCAAGGTTGAATGCAGCGAAAAATCCGTACACGCCCCATGCTCCCGCATGCTCCAGAATATAGCCGCCTGTAATCTGACAGACTATTGTGCTCATGTGGCTTCCGATGACATAATATGCTGATATTGACAAGCTCCTGATGTGCTCAGGAGCAATGGCAGCCACGTATCTGACAAACTCAACCAGGAGCAGCCCGTTGACAATCCCCTGCATGAATCCTGTTGCAACGAGCATCCACCATGGCACTCCCAGAGCATATATCCCAAACCTTATTACTGATACAGCCATCGCAGCTGCCACCACCTTCTCCATGGTGAACCTTTCTGCAAGTTTCCTGCTCCATGCCATGAAAGGAGCTTCTGAACCTACCATTATCAGCATGCACGTTCCCACTCCTGCCAGAGTTCCTCCGCCATCGGTGTACAAAAAACTGAAATAAGTATTGTTGGCTACGTTGGTTCCTCCAAAAAAGAATGTACACAAAATTAGCCTTCTTAGATTTCGATTTGCCAGCACCTTGGTGTACCCTCTAAACCCTTGACCTTTTGTGCCTTTTGAACTTATATTTGTTTTTTTACGGCTTATAATGAATACAGAACAGCAGGCAATCAGATAGCTTAGTGCATAGACCGGGAATATTGATGCGGGATTTGTAGCATCCACTATCCGTGCAGTAATAAATATACCCAGCGCGAATCCTACTGCACCCCATGTCCTCAATCCGCCGAAGTCATCTCCTGTTCCTACTGTATATGCATCCGCCAGCGCAATTACCGGGGCCTGAAAGAAATACATCAACCCAAAAATGAGCACAGTCACGATATAGCCTTTGACGCCCGGCAGTGTGATGCCGCAAACTGCAGCCATTATCATAAGGAGCATTATTACTCTGTGTCTTCCTGACGAACTGCTGTACACGCCGCCCCAGAACACAGAAGCAAACACGGCCACCGTAGTTCCGGCAGCCGTAATAGTTCCAATCTGAGTACCCGAAAACCCTGCATACTTCAGGTACTGGGCTATCAGCGGTGTCATCGCGCCAATAGCCATGTATGAAAAATTGTAAAGAGCCGCATAATTCCTATAGGCTTTGTTCATCTCTAAAATCCAAATTCCTTCTTGACTTTCTTCATTCCCGAATCAATTATCTCATGTGTTCTTGCAGAAGATGCGCGGCAGCTTCCCGTGATGCCTCCGATACCGGTCATGCTTTCCACTTCATCAGCCTTGTTTACCGGAATCACATAGTATGTAGGATTATCCTGACCTTTCTTATATACCCACGTCGGAATAATTTCCACACCGGTCAGCTGCGTTTTGCCATTTTCATTTCTGGTAATCTCCAGATTAACCATGATTCCGTCTTCCGTGTGTCCCGAAGGCATTGATGATATCATCTCTCGCCTCTGGTTGGAAATATGGTTACCCATGGAATATGCAACGAAAGTTTTGCGGCTGCCGTCCGACGAGGTAATCACATCTACAGGCTCCACCACGTGAGGGTGACCGCCAATTATTGCATCTGCACCAAGGTCGCACATTTTCTTTGCCATTGAAGTAGTGTAACCGTAAGCCTCCAGCTTATACTCTTCGCCCCAGTGCGGATAGAAAATAATGAACTCAGCACCTGCCAGCTTCATGATTCCAATCTGCCTTGCCGCTTCTTCATAAAAAGGTTCCAGGTTTCTCGGCTTGAAGGAATTGAGCAGAGCAGCTGACTCGCTGTCCATCTTGTTTCCGTTTAGAGCCTTGCCGCTTGAGCTTGGCGTTTCATAGGTATAATTTATGAATCCCACTTTGATTCCTTTGATGTTCTTAATCAGGTACTTTGCCTGACCCGAGCTCTGACGTGCTCCGGTATAATCATATTCTTTCTCGCTCAGCACCTTCATTGTTCTGTCGAAGCCGCTTTTGCCTTTATCGTATATGTGATTGTTGGCAAGAAGCATCAGGTCAATACCGTTCTCATGCAAAGCGTCCGCAATTGAATCAGGAGAGTTGAACAGAGGATAACCGGAGTATTTCGCAGATTTGCCTGCAAGGGAAGTTTCAAGGTTGGCAGCCACATAGTCCTGATCTTCATAAATATCCTTCATAAACTTGAAACAGTCACTGAAATTGTAGTCGTCGCCCGATTTGCACTGACTGCTCCTGAGGAACGGGTCATGTATGATGACATCTCCTACACTTCCGACAGTTATTGTCTGCGGATCTTTGGCAGGTAACAGTCTGTTATCGCCCTTCCCGATGCTTCCGGCAGAGTGCCATATGAGAACTGCACCGCATGAAACGACCAGAAGGAGCAGTATAATAACTGCAATCAGTATCCTCCTGTTTCTTCGCTTCCTTCTCATTCTGTTTTTTCTTCTAATCTCACTGCTGTTCTTAGCTGCCATTAATACCCTCCGAACAAATTACTCTATTACTCGATACATTCCTGCGGCGTCTTCCTTGCGGCAGGACTCTGTTAACGCCAGAACTTCCACTCTGATGCTGCCATTGCCGAACTGAATGAAAATCTCATCACCGATCTGCACCTCGGTACCGGCCTTGGCTATCTTGTCATTAATTGACACCCTGCCCTGATCGCAGGCGTCCTTTGCAACCGTTCGTCTCTTTATTATTCTTGAATTCTTGAGAAACTTGTCTATTCTCATCTTCGTCCCTTCCTGAAATAAAAAAGGAGCAACAGCCGTCGCTCCTCTAAAAAGTCAATTATTTGTTGATTGCATCCTTAAGAGCTTTACCAGCCTTGAATGCAGGAGCCTTTGAAGCTTCGATTTCGATAACTTCGTCTGGCTTTCTAGGGTTTCTTCCCTGTCTTGCCTTCCTGTCACGTACTTCGAATGTACCGAATCCGATTAACTGTACCTTGTCACCAGCTACGAGCGCTTCTTCAATGCTGCCAACGATAGCGTTAACTGCCGCTTCTGCTTCCTTCTTAGTTGAGCCGGTTTTTTCTGCTACTGCAGCTACTAATTCAGCTTTGTTCATCTAATAATCCTCCTTAAAAATAACAAACCAGTTTGCACTGAATATTTGTGTCATATTGTAATCAAGCTCTCATCTACGAACTTATTATGATGTTTTTCCTATAATTTGTCAAGCCAAACTGCCAGCTTTTCACCTTTTGGAACGTATACAATGTTTACTTCGTAACCTCTACCAGAGATGCAGTCTGTCACAGATTCGAGCCAGTTTCCTGCCTATGGAAATGCCCATCATTTCGTCTCTGCTTATCGCCTTCGTTTTGATGACGAGGACTCCATAAAGAGGAATTGCCACCAGTATCGAAACCGCCGTTCCCAGCAGATTGCTTGCTGTTATAGCGAATGCAGCTTTGTAGATAACCAGAGCTGCTGCCCCCATTATCAGTGAAGAAATCAAAGGCTTGACGAATATCTTTCCCCACGGGAACTTCACTTTGGTATATCTGATGAGAAAAACAGTGTCGAGCGTCGCAGCAATTGCGTACGCACACACTGTGCCGATGGCTGCCCCTTTGACGTTTATCACAGGAACCGCAACAAGCACCCATGTTATCACAAACTTCATTACTACGCCAATGAACAGATTGATTACAGGAATCATCTGCTTGGTAATTCCCTGAAGACCGCCTGTAATAGTAAGTACTATCGACAGGAAGACGAATCCCACCGCAAGTATCTGAAGGCACGGTGTAGCACTTATAGCGCTCTCCTTCTGAGTATAATACAGAAGCATCAGGACAGGCTTCGCTAGAACGAACAGACCTGTTGCACACGGAATACCAATAATCATGGACATTCTGAAACCCAGTTTAAGGCTGTTATGAAGCTCCAGAGTATCCTTCTTCCTGAATGCCGCAGATACCATAGGCACAAGGCTCAGTACTACAGCCTGAGTAAGTATCTGAGGGAATCCTACAAGAGGTGATGCGAATCCTGTCAGCTGACCGTATAAATCCTGTGCTTCAATGGAACTCCAGCCGGAGGCAACAAGTCTCGTTGATACTATGCCTGCATCCACCAGGTTTACTATCGGCATTATTGCTGTGCCGATAGTAATAGGCACAGCAATCCACAGAATTCTCTTGATAAGCTTGCCCGACTTCTCGGATTTCGCTTCCTTGTCGCTGCGAATCTCCGCCTTCACCTTGCGTCTTTTAATGAAATATATTACAAGCACTGCAAGAAGTCCGCCAAAGGCGCCGGCACTGGCACCAAAGCATCCTCCCGCAGCACCCCTTTCCTGCGCTGTAAAATCAGTAAAAAGTGTGCTGTTCATGAGAACAATGGCAAGAGAAAGACCGATACCGACTCTAAACACCTGCTCTACAATCTGTGACAATGCTGTTGGAGACATTTCCTGCATTCCCTGGAAATATCCTCTGTAGGAAGCCATTAGAGGCACCAGAACCAGAGCAGGCGCTGTTGCTTTCATGGACAGCGCTGACCCGGGCACATTTACCATCTGTGCAATCGTATCAGCAAAGCAGTATACGAAACAGCAGCCCGCAATACCCAGTATCACCATAAGTGTTCTCGATAATTTAAATACCCTCTCGGCTTCGTAATACATGCCCACGGCCCTGCGCTCTGCCACCATTTTGGATACCGCCACAGGCAGACCTGTAGTCGAGAATACCAGCAGGAAGTTATACAGGGAATATGCCGGCGTATAGTTGGCCATACCGACAGTTCCTATCATGTTTCCCAGCGGTATTCTGAAAAAAGCCCCCAGGAATTTCACGAACAGCCCGGCAGCCGCCAGAACGGCAGCTCCGGATATCATTGATTTTTTCGTACTCTCTGACATCTATAACCTCTTCAATATTTCCTTAGTGGATTTCTCTGCATCTGCTATTACTTTCTCAATATCAATTGTCGGATACTCGCCGTCATCATAGACAACCTGTCCGTCTATTAACGTGAGAACCACGTCGCTGCCTGATGCACTGTAAACGATATTGTTCAGCAGATTATGAACCGGATGCATGTTTGGCCCCGAAATATCAAGTACTATCAGATCCGCTTTGGCGCCTTCCTTAAGCACACCGCAGTCCCTTCTTCCCTGAGCCTGTGCTCCGCCTGCTGTCGCAGCTCTAAGGACCTGCTCCGGTGTTACTGCTTCAGGATTGCCGGTCGATACTTTGCATCCTATTGCCATAAGTTTCATTTCTTCAATGAAATTCAGGTTGTTGTTGCTTGCAACACTGTCAGTGCCTATGGCAAGATTGATACCTTTATTCAGGATTTTGTCCACATTGCATATTCCGCTTGCAAGCTTCATGTTGCTCACGGGATTTGAAGCAACCGTTACACCCTTAGCTTTAAAAATGTCCAGGTCCTCTTCAGTTGAATATACGCAGTGTGCTGCTATTGCAGGTCTGTCGAAGAAACCCGCCCTGGCAAAGTATTCTGCCGGTGTAAGCCCGTGTCGCTCCATGCATTCCCTGTGCTCCAGCTCAGTCTCCGAAACGTGCACATGATTTACAGTGTCAATTGATTTCGCAAAGTCGGCAAGTGCACACACCGTTGCAAAGTCTGAAGTGTATTCGGCATGGATGCTCATGTCAATTTTCAATTTGCCTGCACCTGTATTGTGATATTTCCTGTACAGTTCCTCCGACTCTTTCATAGCTTTGAGTTTAAGAGGATCTTTACCTGTCATATTGGCTACAGATCTGGAGATATTAGCTTTCGCACCGCAGTCCAGAACCGCTCTTGCCATATCATCGCAGAAATAGTACATGTCGCTTGTGGACACGATTCCGTATCTGAAAGATTCCGCCATGCAAAGCAGCGTTCCATTATATACAGCCTGACTGTCCAGTTTGTCTTCAAATGGAAATATCTTCGTGTTCAGCCAGTCCTGAAGCTTCAGGTTTTCACCGTATCCGCGCATGAGAGCCATAGGTGAATGAGCATGAGCATTATAAAATCCGCTCATGAGCAGCTTGCCCGAACCATCGTATACCCTGCCGTTATATTCATCCGGCATCGAATCGCCAATGTATGAAATCCTGTCTTCCTCTACTGCCACATAGCAGTTTTCACGCACCTTAAGTTCTTCATCAAGAACCGTAATATTAGTAAATAACATTTATCCTCCTGTCTACATTAACGGAGCAACCAGTCTCAATATGCTGCCCGCAAGCAGTTTAACCTTGTTGTATGATTTACAGTCATCCATAGTAATTTCCTGACACTTGGCGAGTGTTTCCTGAAAATCAGCCTCAATGTCATACACCACCGGATTTCGCCATATGTATGAAGCACACTCGAAGTGAAGGTACAAGCTTCTGAAGTCCAGATTAATTGTACCCACAACCGCTTTAATATCATCGCTGGTGAACACCTTTGCATGCACGAATCCAGGTGTGTACTCGTAGATTTGAACACCTTCTCTAATCAGTTCTGCATAATACGTTCTCGCCAGAAGATATGCATACTTTTTGTCAGGAACATGAGGCAGTATCAGTTTGACATCCACTCCTCTGTGAGCGGCGAAAGTCAGAGAATCAATTGTTTCTTCATCCAGAATAAGATAAGGACTCATAATGTGCACATATTCCGTTGCACTGTTGATTATGTCAAGGTATACACACTCACCGGTGAGCAGATCATCCATCGGACTGTCACCGTACGGAACTATATATCCGCCGTTTCTCATTCCAAGTTCCGGCAGATTGCCATACCTGAGATACTCTGAGTAATCTGACATTCTATCTGCTCCCACGTCCCACATTTCAAGGAACATGAGGGTAAAAGTGTTCACAGCATCGCCTTCAACCATTATGGCCGTATCTTTCCAGTGACCGAACCTTTCTATTCTGTTTATGTATTCGTCCGCCAGATTGATGCCGCCGGTAAATGCCACTTTGCCGTCAATAACCGCGATTTTCCTGTGGTCTCTATTGTTCTGATGGGTGGCAAGAAACGGAATCATCGGTGAGAAGACTCTGCACTGGATACCGTACTCTCTCAATTTAGACGCATAGTTACGAGGCAGCAGAGAAAGTGTGTTTGTGCCGTCGTACAGCAGACGAACCTCAACACCTTCTGCAGCCTTACGCTTGAGAATTTCAAGGACTGAATCCCACATATAACCGCGCGCAATAATGAAATACTCCATGAAGATGAATTCCTGTGCTCTTTCCAGCTGCAGAAGAAGCTCCTTGAACTTGTCTTCACCAAGCGGGAAATATTTCACACTGGCATTACTGTATACCGGATAGTTTGCCTGCTTGTCAAGATAATTGAAAATGCCCACTTCTCTCGGCATTTCGTTCTTGATTCTTTCAACGGCGTCAGTGTTCTGCTTCCTGTATGGTCTCTGAACATCCTCTATTGCGTTTATTCTTCGCTTAATGTGTGCAGTTCCGTACTGGAATTTGGTGATTGCAAAAAAAGCCACGCCTACTACAGGGGCAGTAAGTATTATGATGATCCACATCAGCTTGAAATCCGAATCCATTCTGGAATTAAGCAGATACATGAGTATAGCTATTACAAAAAAAGCTACCAGATACTGAATCATCACAACTTTGACGCTTAGCACAGCAAATCCGCCAAAAAGCAGCAGTAACTGCGCAATAATAAGCACGGCAAGAATTGTAGTTCTTCCAAATATTAATTTCCAAAACTTCTTTAATCCAGTTGCCATTATCTTTACACCCTTTTTTAAAATATCTCTAAAGCATAATGATACCTAAAATTGTACCAAAAGTCAATTTCACGCATTTGCTCCGGCAGACGAACAGTCATTAAAAAACAGACAACCGAAGCTGTCTGTTAATATTTAATTATTGTTGAAAACTGAGTTATCCTAATACAGCTGTAATGATTGACATCTTGTAAACGTCCTCAGTAACGCTGCCTCTGCTCATGTCATTGATAGGAGCATTAAGTCCCTGCATGATTGGTCCGATAAGTTCGTATCCGCCGATTCTCTGGAAAATCTTGCAGCCGATGTTTGCTGACTGAATTTCAGGGAAGATGAATACGTTGGCCTGGCCTGCAACTTTGGAACCTTTGCACTTTGTTTCTGCTACTACAGGATCGATAGCTGCGTCAAACTGGAGTTCACCGTCAATAACCAGTTCAGGATCCATCTCTCTTGCGATGTCTACTGCTGCTCTTACTCTATCTACATCTTCACCGCTTCCAGAACCCAGTGTTGAGTATGAAAGCATTGCAACCTTAGGATCCATTCCGAAGATCTTGGCAGTTCTTGCAGCTTCAACAGCTGATTCTGCCAGTTCTTCCGATGTAGGCTTAATGTTGATTGCAGGGTCGCCCATGCAAAGCATGTCTGCGCCTTCCTTAACCATGATATAACATGATGATACACTCTTATATCCAGGTTTTTTCTTAACAATCTGAAGTGCAGGTCTTACTGTATCTGCAGTTGAATATGTTACTCCGCCGATAAGGCAGTCGCCTTCTCCCATTTTAACCAGCATGGTTCCGAAATAGTTGCCGCTCTGAAGGAGTTCTCTGCACTGCTCTGCAGTCATCTTGCCCTTTCTCAGTTCAACCATCATTTCAACCATTTCGTCCATTCTCTCGTAAGTTGCAGGGTCTACGATTGAAGCACCCGAAATATCGAAACCTTCGGCTTCTGCAGTTGCTTTGATAGCATCAGTATCACCAACGAGAATAACATCCATAAGGCCTTCATTCATGAGACGAACAGCTGCTTCCTGAATTCTCTTGTCAGGACCCTCTGTATATACCATCCTTTTTCTTTCAGCCTTAAGCTTCTCTTTCATTGCACTTAACATTATTACTTTGTCTCCTTTCACATAAAACAATATATATTAATCTTCCAGATATGTAATATACGGAAGATTCCTATATCGCTGGTCATAATCAAGTCCGTAACCGACAATGAACTTGTCTTCAACCTGGAAACCGGTATAGTCGACATGAATATCCACCTTTCTCCTGCTCGGTTTGTCCAGCAGAGTGCATATTCTGACGCATCCAACACTTCTGGCCTCCATGTAGCCCTTGAGATATTTAAGCGTAAGACCCGAATCTACAATATCTTCTACTATGATTACGTTCTTGCCCGATACATCAAACTCTAAATCCTTTACGATTCTTACCTGACCTGATGACTTGGTATCGGCTCCGTAGCTGCTGCATGCCATAAAGTCAATCTTCATGTCAAGATCTATTCTTTTCATAAGCTCAGCCATCCATGGCACCGAGCCTCTGAGAATTCCTACAAGCACTACTTCTTCGCCTTCAAAATCCTTGGTAATCACTTCTCCCAGCTCTACTGCTTTGGCTTTTATCTCCTCTTCAGTAATCAGTACTGTACCAACAACATCATGCGCCATAACTACCTCCGTCACAGTATCAATCAGTGTTATCGTCCACTTGGTATTCTACATCATCGACCATGTTTTTACTACTGTATTTTTTTGAGTAGTCAACAGGTTTGTCACCATACCAGTATTTATCCAGTTCCTTCTGCAGATACCACAAAATGAATATCCAGAGAAACAAATCGTCAAGAAAGCCGATTACAGGAATAACAGGCGGTATCAGATCGATTGGCAGGAACAGATACAGTATTCCGAACACAATAAGTGCCTTCTTCCACCATGCCACTGATTTGTCAGCCATCATGAATCTGATGGCCTTAATTCGTTTCAAAAGAACTCTCAGTTTAATAAATCCCATCTATTCCTCCAGGAGTTTACCCATTTCATCAAGCAGAACATCATATCCTGTTCGTTTCAGAGACGAAACAGGAATAACCTTGTCATCACCTGACAGTTTCAGCGTTTCTCTGATGAGTTTTACCTGCTTCTGCATCTGGTTTCTTGAAATCTTGTCTGCTTTGGTTGCGACCACAAGTCCGTCCAGTCCATAATGTCGCAGATAACTGTACATTTCAATGTCCTGCTTTGACGGAGCATGTCTTATGTCAACCAGCTGAACTACCTTTAGCAGGTTAGGTCTGTTACCTAGATATGTCTCCATCATGTCGCCCCAGCCTTCTGATACTGACTTGGACACTTTGGCATAGCCGTATCCCGGCAGGTCCACAATTCTGAATTCACCGTCAATCAGGTAAAAATTGATGGTTCTTGTCTTGCCCGGACTTCCGCTTACGCGAGCCAGATTCTTCCTGTGCGTCAGCAGATTAAGCAGTGAAGACTTGCCGACATTTGACCTGCCTGCGAAAGCAATCTCATACATGTCCTGGGGCGGATACTGATTGGGCTTAACCGCTACAGTTTCAAGCTCCGCGTGGTTAATCTTCATTATTTGTCACCCTTTACAAATACATTAGGGAATACATCCTTCACATGTTTGAGAAGAACAAATTCCATATCATCTCTAACTATTTCAGGTATTTCCTGAATATCTATTTCGTTCTCTGCAGGCAGCAGCACCTTGCGCACACCCGCACGATGAGCAGCAAGCACCTTTTCTCTGATGCCTCCAACCGGCAGCACTTTGCCTGTAAGTGTTATCTCTCCTGTCATTGCAACATCTTTTCTCACAGGGGTTCCGGTAAGTGCCGAAATAATCGCCGTGCACATTGTAACACCCGCAGACGGTCCATCCTTAGGAACAGCCCCTTCTGGAATGTGAATATGAATATCGTAATTCTTATAGAAATCTTCTTCGATTTTCAGCTTCTTTGACACTGATCTGATGTAGCTTATGCCGGTCATTGCGCTCTCCTGCATAACATCGCCCATCTGTCCCGTAAGCTGTATCTTGCCAGTTCCCGGCAGTGCAGCAGCTTCTATGAAAAGTGTGTCGCCTCCGACTATTGTCCATGCGAGACCTGTAGTCACACCTACTTCTGTTTCGCCCTTGATAATATCAAAGTGCACCTTTTTCTTGCCCAGGAACTCCTGAACCTTCTTAGGTCCCACACTTACTTTGCCAGTATCACCAGTAACAACATTACGGGCAACCTTCCTGCAGATATTGCCGATTTCACGCTCCAGATTTCTTACGCCGGATTCACGGGTATAATAGTTTATTACGTTTCTTATTCCGGCTTCTGTGAAGCTGATTCTGGACTTGGTAAGACCATTCTGCTTAATCTGCTTAGGCACCAGATACTTCTGCGCTATCTGCACCTTGTCCTCTTCTGTGTAGCCTGAAACGTCAATAACTTCCATTCTGTCAAGAAGAGGTCCCGGAATGGTGCTCGTGCTGTTGGCTGTAGTAATGAACATTACCTTGCTAAGGTCGAACGGAACTTCAAGGTAGTGGTCTGTGAAGTCCTTGTTCTGTTCAGGGTCAAGCACTTCAAGAAGTGCAGATGCCGGATCTCCTTTGTAATCTGCACCGATTTTGTCAACCTCATCAAAGAGGAAAACAGGGTTCTTTACACCTGTATCTTTAATGGCACTGATTATTCTGCCCGGAATGGCTCCGATATATGTCCTTCTGTGGCCTCTTATTTCTGCCTCGTCGCGAACTCCGCCAAGAGACATTCTGACGAATTCTCTTCCGATTGAACGTGCAATGCTTCTTGCGATGGAAGTCTTGCCTACTCCCGGAGGACCAACCAGACAAAGAATCGGTCCCTTGAGACTTTCGCTCAGCTGAATGACTGCAAGATACTCAAGAACCCTTTCTTTAACCTTCTCAAGTCCGTAATGATCTTCATTGAGAATCTCTTCGGCCTTAATCAGATCGATATTGTCCTCACTCTCCTTGTTCCATGGCAGTGACAGGATAGTCTCAATGTAGTTTCTGCTTACTGTGGCCTCTGCAGAAGACGGCTGCATTTTGCTGAATCTGTTTATTTCCTTTTCAACCTTTTCCCTGGTCTTCTCTTCCAGCTCAAGTTCATCAAGCTGTTTCCTGAAGTTATCCAGTTCCTCTTCGAGTTCGTCAACACCGCCGAGTTCTTCCTGTATTACACGCAGCTGTTCTCTCAGATAGTACTCTCGCTGGTTCTGATTCATCTGAGACTTGACTTTGGAAGAAATGTCCTGTTCAATGTTCATTATTTCGATTTCCTTTACCAGGATTTCATTCAGTTTCTCAAGTCTCTTTTTATGATCGAACTCTTCTATGAGCAGCTGCTTGTCTTCAAGTTTAATGTCAAGGTGTGATGCTATCACATCGGCAAGTCTGCCGGGATTCTCAATTGAAACTACTGAAGCGAATACTTCAGGAGCAATTGATTTATTGATATTTATATAGTTTTCGAAGCTTGCGAGAACTGTTCTCATCAATGCTTCAGACTCAGCATCATCAGCTGTTTCCGGTTCATCAACAGTTCTGACCCTGCATCTGAAATAAGGTACTTCGAATATCACTTCTTCTATTACACCTCTTGAAAGGCCTTCCACAAGCACCCTGATAGAATCACCCGGCAGCTTAAGCATCTGCTTGATTTTGCCGATTACACCCACCTTGTAGAAATCATCGGGAGTCGGTAAATCAAGATTTTCGTCCATCTGGGATGAGAGGAAAATGTGCTGGTTCATAATCATAGCCTTCTCAAGTGCATTGATGGACTTTTCTCTGCCTATGTCAAAGTGGAGCACCATGTTCGGAAACACTGTAAGCCCTCTAAGAGGAATCATAGGGTATTCTTTCACATCAGCCTCACTGATTTCTTCTGTTTCATCTTCAGTCTCAATTAATTCATCTTCAATTTCAGGATTCAGTTTCTTTTCATCCATTTTGCTGACCTCCTTGTATAATTAAACAGGCGACTTTAAAAAAAGCCGCCGTATTATCAAATAATGTTAAGCAGTTCTGCCTGCTTCGTCTTCAGCGGCACCCTTGCTGTAAATCAGCTCAGGTTCCTTGTCACCACTGATGCTTTCCCTTGTGATAATGCACTTTGAAATATCATTTCTTGACGGCAATTCATACATGATATTTGTCATCACTTTTTCCATTATGCCGCGAAGACCTCTTGCTCCTGTCTTTCTTTCCAGAGCTTTCTCTGCTATTGCTTCTATTGCATCCTGAGTTATTTCCAGTTCAACCTGATCCATCTCGAACAGCTTCTTGTACTGTTTTACCAGAGCATTCTTTGGTTCAGTAACAATTTCGACCAGTGCCTCCTTGGAAAGTTCCTCGAGAGTAACAAGTACGGGCAGTCTGCCGATAAGCTCCGGAATAAGTCCGTACTTCTGCAGATCCTCATGCTGTGCACGCTTGAGAATCTCAGCCTTTTCCAGTTTGTTGTTCTCTACGCTTGAATTGAATCCGATGGTTTTCTCTCCGATTCTCTTCTGAACTACCTTGTCAAGCCCATCGAAAGCGCCCCCGCATATGAACAGTACATTTGTCGTGTCAAACTGGAGGAATTCCTGATGCGGATGCTTCCTTCCTCCCTGAGGAGGAACATTGGCTACAGTTCCTTCGAGAATCTTAAGGAGTGCCTGCTGCACGCCTTCTCCGCTAACATCGCGAGTTATTGACGGATTCTCAGATTTCCTTGCAATCTTGTCAATCTCATCAACATAGATAATTCCGCGCTGAGCTTTCTCAATATCATAATCGGCAGCCTGAATAAGCTTAAGGAGAATATTCTCCACGTCCTCGCCTACATATCCGGCTTCAGTAAGTGCTGTAGCATCTGCAATGGCGAAAGGAACATTGAGAATCTTTGCCAGAGTCTGCGCCAGAAGAGTTTTGCCGGAACCTGTCGGTCCCACCATGACAATGTTGCTCTTCTGAATTTCGACACCGTCTTCATCAACTACAGACCTTATTCTCTTATAGTGATTGTAAACTGCTACTGCCAGCGCCTTCTTCGCATCTTCCTGTCCGATGACGTACTCTGAAAGAGCGTCAAAAATATCCTTTGGCTTCGGCAGTTCTTCAACAGGCGTCTCTTCAACAGTTTCATAATCTGCGCGTTTGGCTTCAGAAGCCAGAATGTCACTGCACAGTGCAATGCATTCATTGCATATATATACACCCGAACCGCTGATAAGTCTCTCTACCTGACTCTGAGGCTTACCGCAGAAGGAACATCTTATTTCATTGTTTTCATCATACTTGTTGTTCATTTAATGTCTCCGTTGCTATCTTCGCTCGATAACCTGGTCAATAAGTCCATATTCTCTTGCGGTTTCAGCATACATGAAATTATCTCTGTCAGTGTCCCTGGCAATCGTTTCAATTGACTGTCCTGTATTCTCACTGAGAATTCTGTTCAAAGTCTCCCTGGTTCTCAGTATCCAGTCAGCATGAATCTTAATGTCCTCTGCCTGTCCTCTGAATCCTCCCAAAGGCTGATGTATCATCACTTCGGCGTGAGGAAGCGCATATCTTTTGCCCTTTGTCCCCGATGACAGAATTACTGCAGCCATGCTTGCTGCCATTCCGACACAAATTGTCGAAATTTCAGGTTTAATATACTGCATTGTGTCATAAATAGCCATGCCGGCAGTTACTGAACCGCCGGGGCTGTTTATGTATATGCTTATGTCCTTATCCGGGTCCTCTGCTTCAAGGAAAAGAAGCTGTGCTACTATAACACTGGCAACATCGTCATTTATCTCGTCTCCAAGGAAGATGATTCTGTCCTTGAGAAGTCTGGAATAAATGTCGTACGTTCTCTCTCCGCTTCCTGTCTGTTCAATAACATAAGGTATTGATGTCATTAGTGGACCTCCTTGTCAGGTTTATTTGATTACTGCGTTATCAAAGATGCAGTCGATTGCCTTCCTGTTCTTGATGTCTCCTGCAATCATCTTAAGGTTTTCTTCACCCAGCATTCCTTTAACTACGTCAGCTTCCATTCCGTAAGCCTTAGCCATTGTTTCTACTTCATTATCGATTTCTTCGTCTGAAGCTTCGAAACCTTCCTGAGCAGCGATTGCACTTACAATCATTCTTGTCTTAACTCTCTTGAGAGCATCTTCCTTAAGCTGACCTCTGAATTCATCAGCATCCTGTCCAAGATACTTGAAGTATCCCTCAAGATCCATGCCCTGTGATCTCAGCTGCTGATCGAACTCATTCATCATGCTGTCGATTTCAGTTTCAACCATTGCATCCGGCACTTCGATATCGTTAGCTTCGTATACTTTTTCGATAGCTGAATTTCTCATAGCGTTCTCAGCGTTCTTCTTGTTTTCTTCTTCAAGCTTTCTTCTTTCGTCAGCCTTCAGTTCATCGAGAGTATCGAATTCACTTACATCCTTAACGAATTCGTCATCGATTTCAGGTACATCTTCGTACTTGATTTCATGAACCTTGCACTTGAATACTGCTTCAGCTCCTGCCAGGCTGTCTTCATGATAATCTTCAGGGAAAGTTACAACTACGTCCTTGTTTTCGCCTGTTGATACGCCTACCAGCTGTTCTTCAAATCCAGGAATGAATGTGCCTGAACCCAGCTTCAAAGGATATCTTTCTGCAGTACCGCCTTCGAACTGATTGTCTCCTACCCATCCTTCGTAATCGATGAGTACCATATCTCCATCCTGCGCAGGTCTGTCTTCAACAGTTACCATTCTTGAATTTCTTCTTGCCATGTTCTGGATGGCTGTATCCACATCTGCATCTGTTACTTCCAGTTCAATCTTGGAAATCTCAACGCCCTTGTAGTCCTTAACTTCTACTTCCGGATAGCATGCTACTTCGATTGTTACTGTGAAGCCCTCACCCTTTTTGATTTCTGAGAAATCAGCTACAGGTCTGTCGATAATATCCAGTTCCAGTTCCTTTACTGCAACTGGGTAGTGCTCTGCAAAAAGATTGTTAATGGCGTCTTCGAAGAAGATTCCTTCACCATATCTCTTCTCGATGATGCTTCTTGGTGCCTTGCCCTTCCTGAATCCGTCAATGGCAAATCTGCCCTTCTGTTCCTTGTAAACACTGATTACTGCGTTTTCGAATTCTTCTGCAGTAATCTCCATGGTAAATTTAGCAATATTGTTTTCTTTTGATACTAATGTTGATTTCATGACTATCCTCCTAGTTTATGTACACATAAGTGCATGTTATTATACATCTTTACGCGTTATAAGTAAAGTCGAATATGCAATAAAAAGGCACTTCACATTTGTGAAACGCCTTGATATTCCTTGTTATCTGCCATTTTTTATGAGATTGATGCCTCTGGCATATTTGCTGTCCTCGGCTATGGTGAGCTCATACTTGTCTGTAAGTTTCTTTCCGATTTCGATAAGTTCCTCAGTTTCCCCTGAATAAAGCTCAATTTCCACCTCGTTTATCGGTTCCTGACCATAAGGTGTAATCACCCTGCCGCTATCTATGCTTATCTCGAAAATGCTGGTTCCCGTATCAATTCTGAACATCTTGCGATGCACCTGAGTCTTGAAAATGCATTCAAGTTCTCTGCCTCCGGTAATTCGCATGAGTTCATCTCCCATGTCACTCTGTGCAAAAATGGAAACATCCGGTTTGTTGTCGAATACAGGAACGCAAAGCTCTTCTCTGCTGTGCAGAGCGCCTTCATTGGTGCCGCTCCACTTAAGAGCTGCAACCCAGCGTTCTCCCTCTTTCCTTACTCTGTAGGCAATCTGCGCTTTTGAAAGGGAATAGTCGGCTGTATCATAATATCTTGCATCAAGACACATCTCGTCCCTTGAATCAGCCTCCTCTATTGAGGCGAACAATTCATTCTGCCATATGGCATCTGCCACCTGGTCCGAGTGAATGTTAAACTTCAATTCGATCTCCATAAGTCTCCTCTGCCTTTTCAAGCCAAAATACAATCTTCCTCAAAAAAACGTATGGTAGCATAATAACACTAGTGCAATGTTTTAGCAAGAAATATTTCTCCCGCCAAACCTTGCCCTATACGGCACTCTATGCTATTACGTCAGCCATTGTGGCTACTACGATTGCCTTGATTGAATGCATTCTGTTCTCAGCTTCATCGAACACAACGGAATGCCTGCTTCTGAACACTTCATCGGTCACTTCTCTGATATCATATCCAGCTTCCATCTGAGTTTTGGCCATTTCAGTGTTAAAATCATGGAATGCAGGCAGACAGTGCAGGAACAGCACATCAGGGTTGCCTGTAGCTTCCAGCATCTCCATGGTTACTTTGTACGGCGACAGAAGTCTCACACGCTCAGGAATCTGATCTTCCTCTCCCATTGATGCCCATACGTCAGTGTATATTACATCAGCATCCTTTATAAGAGCAATGTCTGAACCCACTTCTATTGATGCTCCTGTCTCAGCAGCAGCGGCAGCTGCCATTTTCATGGCATTCTCGTCCATCTGATCCGCCAGAACGTCAGGACCGTAGGCAACAAACTTCATTCCCATCTTGGCGCATCCGTACATCCATGCATAGCACATGTTGTTTCTGATATCACCGCAGAACACCACCTTCACGTCCTTAAGCGGCTTGTCAAGGTGCTCTTCAATAGTCATCATGTCCGCCAGGATCTGTGTAGGATGATCCACATCAGTCAGACCGTTCCATACAGGCACTCCGGAATACTCCGCCAGATCCTCAACCAGTTTCTGACTGTAGCCTCTGTATTCTATGCCATCGAAAAATCTGCCCAGAATTCTAGCCGAATCTTCGATGCTCTCTTTCTTTCCCACCTGTGAACTTTTGGAATCAAGATAAGTAACATGTGCTCCCTCATCGTGACATGCCACCTCAAATGAACACCTGGTTCTAGTTGATGTCTTGTCGAACATGAGCACCACATTCTTTCCCTTCAGCAGATCTCCGACTTCACCTGACTTTTTCTTGGCCTTGAGTCTGTGCCCCAGGTCAAGGAGATACCTTATTTCCTCCGGTGTGAAATCCATCAGTGTCAGAAAACTTCTTCCTCTTAAATCAACACTCATTACTGCCTCCTCGTCTTGTGTGTTATGCCTCTGCGGCTTTTTTCTTCTCTCCGTGGAACTGATAGTAGCAGACTTCCAGCCTGCCGTTATACAGCTTCCTTCTTCTGTCTGCCTTGCGACCCATTACAGGTTCCTCAGCATCTTTGTCCGTAGTTATCATGAACAGAGACCAGTCTTTGTTCTCAGTGCAGAAAACGTTCAGCGATCTGTATATATTGTCGATGGCTTCCCTGTCACCGATTCGTTCTCCGTAAGGCGGATTTGTCACTATAATACCATTGTCACCCGGCGGCACAAGCTTCGCAACATCTCTCACCGCAAACTCAATACAGTCATCCACTCCTGCTTCCTCTGCATTTGCCTTCGCTGCAGCTACCGCTCTGGGATTAATGTCGGAACCGTAAATTGTCAGGCTGCTGTCATAGTCAATAAGATCATAAGCACGCCTGCGTTCTTCTTTCCAAATGTTTGCAGGAATGGCATCCCACTCTTCGGATGCGAAATTTCTCGCAAGTCCCGGAGCAATGTTTCTTCCAATCATTGCAGCTTCAATAGGTACTGTCCCCGAACCGCAGCAGGGGTCAACAAGAATTCTGTCCTTGTTCCAGAAAGTCAGCGAAACCATGGCAGCAGCCAGTGTTTCCTTGATTGGTGCAGCAACATCTCTGACTCTGTATCCTCGCTTATGGAGGCCGGAACCCGAAGTGTCAACTGTCAGTGTGACTCTGTCCTTGAGCAGCGTTGCTTTCACAGTATAAAGCGCGCCGGTTTCTTCGAATTGCTCTATTCCGTATATGCCTGACAGTCTCTCAACTATTGCTTTCTTTACAATCTTCTGTATGGCCGGTTCACTGTGCAGCTTTGATTTAACCGTCGTGCATGTAACTGTGAATTTACCGTCCGGAGGAATCAGTTCCTCCCATGGTATTCCTTTGGTCTGCTGAAACAGTTCTTCGAAATCCACTGCATTGAATTCACCCATTTTGAGAAGAACCCGATCTGCGCACCTGAGCCAGAGATTAGATCGCGCTACCGCTCTCTCATCTCCCATATATGTCACCTTGCCGTCTTCAGTCTTTATTATTTTATATCCCAGATTCGCAATCTCTCTCTTTACGACCGCTTCAAGTCCGAAGGTAGCCGTAGCAATAAGCTCTAATTTCATTTATGTTCCTTCCCTAACAGACCCACTATCAAAGTGCTCTGTTGTGCTGTTTATCAACACATTATATCAGATTATTCGCCTTTTGCCACAGCCTCTTTGACGAATTCTCTAAACAGAGGATGTGCCTTGTTTGGTCTGCTCTTGAATTCAGGATGATACTGAACACCTACAAAATATCTGTGCTCCGGTATTTCTACAGCTTCAACCAGTCGTCCGTCAGGAGAAGTACCTGCGATAATCATGCCTCCTTCTGCGAAGCTTTCTCTGAACTGATTGTTAAACTCGTATCTGTGCCTGTGTCTCTCTGAGATTCTGTCACAGCCATAGGCTCTTGCCATAATTGTATCCCGAGTGATGCTGCATTCGTATGCTCCCAGTCGCATGGTTCCTCCCTTCGGTATATCACCGTACTGGTCAGGCATGAAGTCTATTACTCTTGCAGAGCAGTTCTCGTCAAATTCTCTGGAATTGGCATCCTTGAGCCCCAGTACATTTCTTGCAAATTCTATTACTGCAATCTGCATTCCAAGACATATGCCAAAGTAAGGAATGTTGTTCTCCCTTGCATATCTTGCAGCTGATATTTTACCTTCGATGCCTCTGTCACCGAAACCTCCCGGTACAAGAATTCCATCCGCCTCTCCCAGCATCTGAGATGCGTTTGCATCATTTACATCTTCGGCTTCAACCCACATGATTTTAACATGGCAGTCGTTCTCATATCCCCCGTGTCTCAATGCCTCTGCAACAGAAAGATATGCATCGTGAAGTTTCACATATTTTCCTACAATGGCAATCTTGACAGTTTTGCTTCTGGATTTGATTCTTCTGACCATATCCTTCCAGCCTTCCATCTCACATGGACCCGCATCAATGCCAAGTTCCCTGCATACTATCCATGAAAATTTCGATTCTTCCAGCATAATGGGAGCCTCATATAAAATCGGCAAAGTTACATTCTCAATAACACAGTCAGGCTTAACATTACAGAAAAGGGAAATCTTCTGTCTTATATCCTCATCAACAGGTTCATCTGATCTCATTACGATAATGTCAGGCGAAATGCCCATGGTCTGAAGTTCTTTGACAGAATGCTGCGTAGGCTTGGACTTGTGCTCCCCGGAGCCCGCAAGATACGGCACCAGTGTTACGTGTATGAACAGACAGTTCTCCTTGCCCTGTTCCAGCGACACCTGTCTTATTGCTTCGAGGAAAGGCTGACTCTCAATATCTCCCACCGTTCCACCAATCTCTGTAATAATTACATCAGCATTGTTTTCTTCGCCCACACTGTATATGAATTCTTTTATTTCATTGGTAATGTGAGGTATTACCTGCACTGTGCTCCCGAGATACTCGCCTCTTCTCTCTTTGTTAAGAACATTCCAGTACACCTTGCCTGTTGTCAGATTGGAGTACTTGTTCAGGTTTTCGTTTATGAAACGTTCATAATGACCCAGATCCAGGTCGGTTTCAGCTCCATCTTCTGTGACAAACACCTCTCCATGCTGATATGGACTCATAGTTCCCGGATCAACATTAATGTACGGATCCAGTTTCTGTGCTGCCACTTTAATGCCTCTCGATTTCAGCAGTCTGCCAAGCGATGCAGCAGTAATGCCTTTGCCTAGTCCGGAAACAACTCCTCCTGTTACGAAAATGTACTTCTTCATCTGTTTCTCCTTCTATCCATTCCTTAACACATAACAAATAAAAATGTGCACTAAATAAAAAAGATAAGGAATCGGGCAAAATAGTGAGTCAAATAATACAGACCCCGGATTACCGCCGTCTTCCTTATTCCAATTATATTTGTGCACAACTTTAGTAAAGATTATATACTATTTTGAATTAATATACAATCCTGTTACATGTAAATTTTGAACATGTTTCCCAGTACGTCGTAGCCTGCCAGGTATTCCCCACATTCATCAGTTCCGGAATGGCAGCACCTAATGAAACTGCATCCATCTTCACGCATGTATTCAGACATGATTTCCTTATCTGAACTTGCAATGTTCTCAAGGGGTGCAGCATATGATTCGATTGCATCTCCATTCATCACTACAGTTCCCTGCGGCCAGTCATCTGCAGACAGAACAATGAATCCGCCATCACAACTTGACATTCTGCTTATCTGTGTAGTTACGGCACTGCCGTTATTATCACAGGATATCCAGTTCCTGCCCATCCTGTCGCAGGCGGCAGCAAATGCTCCCGAGCCGCCGTAGAAATCTGCACACAGATCGCCGGCATCAGAACATGAGCTTATTATTCGCTCCATCAGCTTCTCAGGCTTCTGTGTAGCATATCCCTGCCTCTCAGAAGATGTCCTTCCAACCATGTCAATCTGCCACACATCTTTCATGTTGACCATGGTATACCATCCCAGTTCATCTTCAAACTCCTCGACGCCCTTGAATCTATACGGCTTGAAATCCCTGTTGTATGATTTTTCTTTGAGAACGTTGAATTTATATCGGGCTGATTTAGAGTATACCAGCAGGTTATCGTGCTTTCTTGCAAAGCACTTTTTACCTGCACCGCCCGACTTGTAAGTCCATATGACTTCATTAATGAAACAGTCCGAACCGAATACCATGTCCATTAGAACCTTGGCATAATGCGTTACTCTTCTGTCAAGATGGAGCCATATGAGACCTGTATCAGTCAGAAGCTCACGAATCATCATCATTCGAAGGCAAAGCTCCTGCAGATATTCCTGCAGACTTCCTCCACTATTGTCATCATATGCTCCGATTTTGATAACCGGTGAAGTTCCCAGTCTGTCAGACTCAAGGCGTATAGATGACATGAATTTTTCCCGCGCAAAAAAAGGCGGATCTATGTATACCAGCTGAATGCATCCACCCATATTCTCATTGAACAGCAGATGCTTCATATATTCCAGATTATCACCCAGGGCTATCCTGCCGGCGCCGTTGCTGAACCTGTCAATCTTGCTGAACTTCCTGCTGCAGGCTTCGTCCATTATTATTGAGAATTCTTCCGAAGCTTTGTCATACGCATTTATTAGCTGTCTTAATTCATCCATTTTTTCTACCTATAAGAACCGGAATCAGATCCTTTCTGCCTGCTTTGTTAAGGGCTTTGATTACTGTATTGCGGTTCTCTTTTTTGTTGAAATGCATTAGTGCACGCTGCATCTTTTTTTCTTCAAGGCTCTTTGCCACATATACCGGTTTCATTGTGAAAGGATCCATCTCTGTGTAATACATGCAGGTTGACAGAGTTCCCGGCGTCGGATAGAAATCCTGAACCTGATCCGGAACAAATCCGGTCTCCTTAAGATACAGTGCAAGTTCCACCGCGTCATCAAGGGTGCTCCCCGGATGCGACGATATGAAATAAGGCACCATATACTGATTCTTGCCTATTTTGCTGTTTATTCTGTCGTATCTTTCACAGAATCCATCGAATACCTCTACGCCCGGTTTGTGCATCATTGCCAGAACTTCAGGTGCAACGTGCTCCGGTGCCACCTTGAGAATTCCGCTTACATGATGACGGCACAGCTGCTCCAGAAACGATTTGTCCCTATCTGCCATAATATAGTCAAATCTAATTCCTGACCTTATAAACACCTTCTTTATTCCCGGCAGATTCCTTACTGCATTGAGAACTTTTATGTAATCACTGTGGTCCACATCAAGCTGTCTGCATGGTTTCGGATAAAGGCAGTCTCTGTTCTGGCACATTCCCTCTGTAAGCTGTCTGCTGCAGGACGGATTCCTGAAATTGGCCGTAGGACCGCCGATATCGTGAATATATCCTTTGAAATCCGGCATTCTTGAAATCAGTTCAGCTTCTTTAACGATGGACTCAAGACTCCTGCTCCTGACTTCTCTCCCCTGATGGAATGTGATGGAGCAGAAGGAACATCCTCCGAAGCATCCTCTGTTTGATGTAATGCTGAACTTCACCTCTTTGATTGCGGGAACCCCTCCCTCAGATTCATATGAAGGATGATAATCTCGCATATACGGCAGGCTGTATATGCGGTCAAGTTCATCTCTCTCAAGAGGCGGCTGCGGCGGATTCTGAACCACATTCATGCCTCTTGGGTATTTCTCAATAATACGCTTGCCGTTAATCGGATCATTGCTTCTGTACTGAAGGGCGAAGCTTCGGCAGTATGCATCCTTTGATGTGCATATATCTTCGAAATCAGGCAAGATGATATCGTCCGGTTCCTGATAAAGTTCCGAATCTTTCATCCTCACACATGTTCCTCTAATCCATCCAATATGTTCCGGCGCCAGCCCTGAATCTAGAGCCTCAGCAATTTCTATTACTGCTTTTTCTCCCATTCCGTATATCAGTATATCGGCTCTGGAATCCATTAGAATGGATCTTCTCACTTTGTCGTCCCAGTAGTCATAATGGCCGAAACGTCTCAGACTGGCTTCCAGTCCCCCGATAATTACCGGCACATCTTTGTACGCTTCTCTTATTCTGTTACAGTATACAATCACCGCGCGGTCCGGCCTTCTCCCTGCCTTGCCGCCCGGAGAATAGTAATCACTCTTTCTTCTATGTTTAAAAACCGAATAATGGTTAACCATTGAATCTACATTACCGCTGTTCACCAGAAATCCAAGTCGCGGTCTGCCAAACTCTCTGAACGGTTCTGGTCCCGACCAGTCAGGCTGTGACAATATACCTACTCTGTATCCGAATGATTCCAGAACTCGGCTTATTATGGAAGTGCCAAATGATGGATGGTCAACATAAGCGTCTCCCGTTACCAGCACGAAATCCACCTGTTCCCAGCCTCTTTCCTTCATTTCTCTGTAATTTATCGGAAGAAACATAACACCTCCTGTCAGTCAAAAAAACACTCAATGGTCTGTAACTTACAGACCATTGTGATTATATCATTATTGGATTTCAGTTTAAACAAGTTTAATGTAATTCAGGCTTACCCAGTAGCCATTGGAACTGAGCTGTCCCCATCCGTTCTTAATTGCCTTGAGGGTATATGAACCTTTCTTAACATGTCCCTTGGTCTTATATGCAATACCTGCACCCGTTCTCATATTAAGATCACTTGCACTAATCTTAACCTTCGTTGTTCCCGAAAGCTTGGCATACTTGAGTGAAACCCAGTAGCCGTTGGTGCTGAGCTGTCCCCATCCATTCTTAATTGCCTTTATGCCGTAAACCTTGCCTTTGGTTACCTTGCCCTTGGACTTGTATTTAGTGCCTGCACCCGTTCTCATGTTAACATCCGATGCGGTAATCTTCACGCTCATCTTGCTTGCTGATGTTGATGCTGATGTCGATGAAGATGTTGATGCTGTTGTTGTGGTTGACGGTTTTGATGAAGATGCTGCTGTTGTTTCCTTAACCTTCTCTGTATAACTCAGTTTAACCCAGTAGCCGTTGGTGCTCAGTTTGCCCCATCCGCTCTTCTCGGAAGTAATGGTGTAGGTTCCCGGTTTCACATATCCTTTGGATGCATAAGAAGTTCCGGGACCTGTCCTCATTCTCAAATCTTTCGCAGTAATCTTCACCTTGTAACTTGTGAATCCTGCAGTCGAAGATGATGATGAAGAGGAAGACGACGATGATGATGACGATGACGAACTGCTTATCACCTCAGCATAATTAAGACTGATCCAGCAGCCGTTATCAAGATATCCCCAGTCTCCGCATTCCTTTGTTACCGTGTATGTTCCCGGCGTAATATATCCCTTGCTCGAATAGGAAGTACCCGGGCCTGTCCTCATGTTAAGAGTTTTGGAAGTAATCTTTACCTTGTAATTAACGTCCTTGGTTTCGTATGAAGGTTCAGTGGATTCGTATTCTCCGTCCAGCACATAAATATATCCTGATACCTTGCTGTACCATGGAGTACCGTAATGGAAATAAATATCTGAAGCGCTCGAAGGCTTAGACCCAATCCTCCAGCCGGACTCCGATACATAAACCTTGCCGTTTACAATCTTCTCAACAACTGCCACATGATTGCTGTAGCATGCTATTGCTCCCACCTTAGGAGTGCTGCCGTATGGGTAAATCTTGTTGTTCTTGTTGATTGAATACCACATTGACGCACTTCTGCAAAGTCTTGAATCTATGATTTTACCTGACAGTTCACTGGCTCTGGCATACGCATACCATGTGCAGTTGCCCCTGACGTATCCGCCTCTGCTGGAAAGATATTTCAGATTAGGACCGTAGTTGCACTTATAGAAAATATTGTCGTTTGTATAATAATACTGTTTGCCGATGGACGAAGTGAATGATGGCAGCGATGTTCTGACAGTAATGGTCGCTCCGTATGAATTATCTGCAAGCTTCGGCACAAACACAGTCAACACCATGACAAGACTGACCGCAGCTGCTAATGCTCTTCTTTTAATACTCATTGTTCGCTCCTGCTTCCTTTCTTAAGCGCTTTATTTCGTTTTTAAGACCTTCGATATATCCAATTGGATACACGTCAACAGGAACGATATGAATAACACCGTTCTCTTCATAAATCTCAAG
>JALEUQ010000003.1 GCA_022780965.1 Clostridiales bacterium | reverse complement strand
TCTTCTGCAATCTCGTTGGCCGCAATTGAAACAGGCTTGATAACATCAGCCTCTGTAAGCTTCGGTGTGCCGTCAATTATGTCTCTGGCTCTCTTGGCTGCCAGTGTTACCAGTGTGTATCTGCTGTCTACCTTTGATCTCATTGTGTTAATTGATGGATATAACATCTTATTAAACCTCCTGCCTGTATCTACCTGCGATTTCTTCTGCTGATTCTCCGGTCAGTTTAAGGTGCTCGACTCTTATCACCGCCTCAACCGCCTCTACAGCTTCCTCCAGATTATCGTTCACAACGCTGTAATCATATTCACCGATAAGACTTATCTCACCCAGAGCTCCACCCATTCTCTTCTCTATAACCTGAGCACTGTCCGTGCCTCTGCCTTCAAGTCTCTCTCTGAGAACCTTAATCGAAGGCGGCAGAACGAAAATTAGAACGCTGTCGGGATAATTCTTCTTTACCTGAATTGCGCCCTGGACATCTATCTCCAGGAGCACATCATCGCCATCATCCAGCCATGCTTCAACCTGCTTCTTCGGTGTGCCGTAGAAATTGCCGTATACATCAGCATATTCGATGAATCCGCCTTCATTAATGAGGCTTATGAACTCATCCCTCTCCGCGAAAAAGTAATGCACGCCATGGACTTCACCTTCGCGCGGCCCTCTGGTAGTCATCGATATGCTCAGACGCATACTGTCACTGCGACTTAGCAGTTCCTTGCAGATTGTTCCCTTTCCGGTTCCCGATGGACCGGAAATGACGAAAAGTTTACCTTTTGACATTTATCTCTCCAGTTTCAAGTCCTATTTCGAACTGTAATTATACCATTCCAACAGGTATGTTTCAAGCTTTAATTCTCACCTCTGTTGTAATGTTGTAATTCTCACTTCTGTTGTGATGTTCATCTCCTTCGCCCACTTGAGATACTGTCTGTTCTCAGCATCCGTCAGCATATCCGAAGATATCAGACCCTTGCGGCTCATCATGCCCCTGACAAAGAGTCTGGTGAAGAGAAATCCGCAGTTGCCTGTCATGTACTGTTCATGGGACATTCCGCTGTGTTCATAACACCATGCAAGTCCGGGAGCATGAACGTGATACTCCACCCTCACGGGACGACCATCCTTCACACCCTCAACCTCACAGACCATGGCACTTTTTTCCGAAATAATCCCGCCATCCACAATGGCCTTCACTTCTTCAGGATTTCGCGGCGCCTTGGGAAGTTCTGCAATCAGCCTGTCATTGAGAGAAAGCTCACCATCCCCGCCTGATAACATCTCCCTGCACAGTTTTCCTTCTTCATAGAGCCTGCGTCCGAACTCAATGCCCGTTCCTCCGTATTTGAAATAAACATTCCTGACATTTCTGAAAAGGGTCCGCGAGTTTCTTCCAATGTAAAAAGGTTCGTCGTGGGCATGCTCCACCAGCGTCACCGGCTTGCCCAGATAGTCGTACTCCCTTGTTATCGGCATAGTAAAAGGCTCAGTGTTTACAAGTTTCCCGTTGATAAAGGCAACAGGCTTGTCCACCATATCGTTGAGAGCAACGTGCGGAGACCACCAGAACGGAATGAATTTCTTCGTTTTGACTCCGTCATAGATGTTGATATATATTGTTTCAGCTTCATCCACATGCTTCACCGCTTCTCTGGCAGCGATGCACATTATACCGGGAGCAGTTCCGGTTCCTATTACCGCAAGCAGACCTGCTTCCCGAAATTTCCTGTCATATTCCGTGAGCATGATTTCCATGCCCTCTTCCCATGAATCGCCTATTCCTTCGCAGGCGGCGAAGTCCTGATAGTTGCATCCGGCATCAAGAGCCGCATCGAGGACATTTTTGCCGAACTCAAGAGGGAGAGCATTGACCACCAGGTCGCAGCTCTCCATAAGCTTCCTTATTTCACTGTAATTTTCTGCATCAACGCAGACTCCTTCAGCTGAACGAAGGGATGAGGCCAGACTCGTCACCTGCTGCTCATCCATGTCAGCACAGATAATCTTAGAAACCTTCGGCTCTTTATCAAGATTTCTTGCGACTGTTGAGCCCTGCGCTCCCGTTCCAAGTACTAATACCTTCATTATTCTATGTTCTGAACCTGCTCCCTGATTTTTTCGATTTCACTCTTGGTCTCAAGCATCAATGATGTGATTTCCATGTCATTTGCCTTCGAACCGATAGTGTTGGATTCTCTGTTCATTTCCTGAACAAGGAAGTCCAGTTTCTTGCCGACAGGTTCGCTGCTGGCTGTAAGTATTGTCTTTAGCTGATTCATGTGGCTGTCCAGTCTCACCAGTTCTTCAGTGATGTTTGCCTTGTCAGCGAATACCGCAGCTTCCACCAGAATCCTGTCTTCAGGAATATCCACCTGATCTCCCAGCAGATCTTTGATTCTGTTCTGAAGCTTGAGAGTATATTCTCTGGCAACCATAGGAGCACGAGCATCTATTTTTTTGACTATGTCTCTGATCAGCTGACCGCGCATGAGCAGATCGTCAGCCAGCTTGGCCCCTTCAACTTCTCTCATGGCGTCAAGATTTGACACTGCCATCTTAACAGCTTCAAAAATAACTGCTGCAGCTTCATCCTCATTCTCAACATCCGGTACTGCCTTGAGCACATCAGGCATTGTTGCCACCAGTTTAATGTCGATTTCACCGGCAAGTCCGTATGCTTCCTTAAGTTCCTTAAGATTGTTCACATACTGTCCTGCCACAAGAGTGTTAAGCTTAACAGTAGTGTCTTCCTCAGTCAGATTCTCCACAATAATGCTGACCTCAGCCTTGCCCCGCTTCACCTTCTCCTTTATGAGGGATTTGATTTTCTCCTCTGCAAAAGAGTATCTCTTCGGCATTTTGACGCTGATATCCGCATATCTGTGATTTACCGTCTTGATTTCTGCGATAACGTTTCGTTTACCATCGGAATATTCGCCTCTTCCGAATCCTGTCATGCTTTTTATCATCTTTTTTCACCATTCCGTTTCTTTTATGATAATATTGTCTATTATAGAATCCAGATAAGGAAATATCAATACCCAGGGGGAATACTATGCCATTTGACGGGATGGCTGCATATGCAGCTGCAGCAGAACTGCGACGCAATCTGATACTCGGCAAAATAGAAAAGATCTATCAGCCTCAGCCGGAACAGCTGCTGTTTAACATACACACCAAAGAAGGCAAGCGCAAACTTTTCATTAGCGCTTCTGCCAGCCACAGCGGAATATATCTGGTGGACACTGCTCCGGAGAATCCGGCAGAGCCGCCTACTTTCTGCATGGTTCTTCGCAAACACCTGAGTGCGGGAAGAATCGTAGATATAATTCAGCACGAGAACGACAGAATCATCGAGATTCTCATTGAAACAGTCAATGAGCTCGGTTTTAATGTCAACAAGAAACTGATAATAGAAATAATGGGCAAGCACAGCAATGTGATGCTTGTAGACATGGAGTCGGGACGCATTCTCGACAGCATCAAGCACATATCAATTGATGTGAACAGAGCCAGGCAGATCCTTCCGGGCAAAGCATACGAATATCCGCCGGCTCAGTCCAAGATTCCGTTTACGCAGCTGACGGAAGCACAGCTTAACGACATTCTCAGCAATGAATTCCAGCAGTCCCGCGCCATTCTCCAGCATGTTCAGGGAATATCTCCCGTTCTTGCAGAGACCATAGCATCAGGCGCGTCTCCATACAGAACGCTGCTGTCAATAATCGAATCTGTCGACAATGATACTGCCTCCCCTGTTGTGATTACAGACGACAAAGATAAGCCGGTCGACTTTCATATTACCGATCTGACAGTATACGACAGCACCTATAAACGAATTTACTTCGATACTTTGAGCGGCGCTGCGGCATACTACTTCACAAACAGGGAATCATCAAACACAGTTAAACAGAAATCCAATGACCTGATGCGTCTTGTCGACGGACATCTGGAGAAACTGCGTCTTAAGACCCAGAGATTGAGCGAAGACCTTCACAAAGCCGAAAATGCCGACAAATACCGACTCTATGGCGAGCTTCTGACTGCAAATATTCACCTTTGCAAACCGGGCGACAAGTCAGTCAGGGTTACCAACTACTACGACGGCACCACCATGGAGATTCCGCTCGACCCCAGATATCCTGCGTCGAGAAACGCTCAGAACTATTACAAGAAATACGGCAAATACAAGACTGCTGTGAAAGAAAAGAAACTTCAGCTGGAGGAAACTGCAGCCGAAATCGAATATCTGGAATCAGTAGCTCAGTTTACGGAGCGCGCTGCTTCTGTGGAAGAAATCGAGTCTATTCGTCAGGAGCTTGTCGCCTCGGGATACATCAGATACAGGAAACAGAGCAAAAGACCCGCCAGATCCGGCAAGCCTAAGCCACAGTCATATACACTTCCTTCAGGACGGATTGTCATGGCAGGAAGGAACAATAATGAAAACGACTGGCTCACTCTGAAGCACGCTTCCTCAAACGACATCTGGTTTCATACCAAAGATATCCCTGGTTCTCATGTAATCCTGTTTACCGATGGGTCGGAGCCTTCAGAAGAAGAGCTGTTCCAGGCAGCGTCAATCGCCGCGTACCACAGCAAGGGAAACAGCTCCGCCAACGTTCCGGTCGACTACACCAAAGTTCGCTACGTGAAGAAACCGGCAGGAGCCAAACCGGGAATGGTTATTTTTACGCACAACAGGACTCTATATGTGAATCCGGAATTACCGCCGGAGGTTAAATGATGAACATAATCAAAGACAGGCTCACAAGTCTCAGAAGACTCATGGAGCGAGACGAAATAGACTACTATCTGATTACTTCCGATGACTATCATGCTTCGGAATATGTACATGACTACTTTAAAAGCCGCTGCTACATGAGCGGCTTTACAGGTTCTGCAGGCACTCTTGTAATCGGCAGATCATGGGCAGGTCTGTGGACCGACGGCAGATACTTCATTCAGGCTGCCAGCCAGCTAGAAGGAACCGGCATAGAGCTGTTCAAATCCGGCATGCCCGGTGTTCCTTCCATCAGAGAGCACCTGGCATCAGTCATGTCAGAAGGACAGACCCTGGCATATGACGGCAGAACTGTAAGCCGCAGTTTCGGCACATCACTCGCCTCATCACTTGAAGGCTTGAATATCAGAATACTGAACAGTACTGACCTGGTAGATGAGATATGGGAGAACAGACCCGCCTTCCCTTCTGAACCGATTTATCTGCTCACCGGCAAGCAGGCAGGTGCATCGAGAAAGGACAAGCTCAGACAGCTTAGAGATTCGCTGGACTGCCCTCTTCTCATCGCATCTCTTGACGACATAGCATGGCTCTATAACTACAGAGGCGACGACGTGCTTTATACACCTGTTGCCATGGCATACACAATAGTCAGCAAAGATATGGCCGCGCTTTACATATCACAGGATGCTGTCTCTGCAGATGCTCGCACAGCTCTTGAAGACGACGGCATCATCCTGAAGCCTTATCTTCAGATATACGACGATGTTTCCCGGCAGTTCGGCAGCGACGATTCTCCATGCCTTCAGATGGACATGGATACAGTAAACGAAGCTCTGACAAGTCTGGCAGCACATCCTGTGTTCAAGGCAAATCCGGTTCTGATGTTCAAAGCATGCAAGAACCCGGTTGAAATCGACAGGATTCGAAACGCCCACCTGAAGGACGGAGCTGCTTTCACCAGAACCATATGCAGACTCAAGAATCTGGCCGCATCCGGTGACCAGACTTTCATTACAGAACTTGATGTATCAGATATGATTCTGTCTGACAGAATGGACCAGGATGGTTTCATTTCTCTCAGTTTTGAGTCCATAGCTGCGTCTGCTGAACATGGAGCCATCATTCACTATGCTCCCACTGAAGAAACCAACATTCATCTGTCACGAAGCTTCCTGCTGATGGATACAGGAGCACACTACTGGGACGGCACAACTGACGTCACCAGAACCATTGCCATGGGGCCGCTTACAGAGTACGAAAAGGAGTGCTATACTGCTGTGCTCCGAGGCAATCTCAATCTGGGCTCGGCAGTTTTCCCTGAGGGTACTTCAGGACAGCAGCTGGACTGTCTCGCCAGGAAGCAGTTATGGGAAATGGGCCTGGACTACAACCACGGCACAGGTCACGGAGTCGGATATATTCTCAGCGTCCACGAAGGACCGAACCGAATAAGCAAAACGGGCTCAAGCACGCCGCTTAAGCCCGGTATGATTACCTCCAATGAACCCGGAGTATATATTGAAAACAAGTTCGGTATCAGACTGGAGAATCTAATTCTCTGCAGGCGCCGGGAGCATGCTCCTGGATTTCTTGACTTTGAAACACTTACACTTGTTCCATTTGACAGAGATGCCATACTGCCTGAACGAATGACCCGGGAAGAACTTGATATTCTTAACGACTATCACGCCAGGGTCTATGACTGCATTTCTCCTTATCTGAACGAATCGGAGCGAACATGGCTGGAGACTGCCACCGCTCCCATCAGCAAAGAGTAATTAACAATATACTCTTAAACAGCTGTGATCTTACGCTACAGGCTGCATATCCACTCTGCAGCCTTGGCGATAACTTCATCACCATTGCTGTCAGGACCTCCGTTGTGAATTTCATGATAGAGGCCTTCCCATTCTACATATTCCATGTTTTCGCCGTTAGCCTTCATTCTTTCAGCCACGATACGGCTGCCTTCCACATCACAGATTCCGTCATCAGAACCGTGCATGAGCAGCAGCGGAATGCTGTGCGCTTTGCCCTTGTCCGGGTTGGTTCCCTTCTCCAGAGCTTCGCCTATAGAGAAACCTTCATATGCAGTCTGCAGAGAAATCTTGTTGTGCACCAGCGGATCTTTGCTGTATGGTCCCACGCTCTGAGGATTTCCCAGCTTGCTTTCATCAACGGCCGAGCCGATAATGAAGGACGGCGCTGCCTTGGACATGTACTTAACCGCCTTGACAACCGGCGCAGGCACACCGTTGACAAGTCTTATCCACGGTGCAGAAATGACATATCCTGCCACCTGACTGTTCATCTTCCCTCTTCCTCTGTAGTCAAGAGTAATATTGCCTCCCATGCTGTGGCCGTAGAGAACAACAGGCTTGTCGGGATATTTTATCATTGCATAGTTTATCATGACAGTAATGTCTTCAAGCACATCTGTTCTTGGAGCACAGTGACCTTTTTTGTTCATGGACAGACCGTGACCTCGCAGATCCATAGCCATCACCGCAAGATTTCTTTCGTTAAAAGCAGATGCCATTCTTTCGTATCTGCCGCAGTGTTCTCCGATGCCGTGAACTATGCATACCACTTTGTCCGGATTTTCAACCTTCCATTCATAGCCTGCAATATTTCCTTTAGATGTTTTCCTCATAATGAAATTCTCGTACATACCGTTTCGTTACCTTTCTTGACATGTGTGTTACATATATTGCCAAAACTCTTGAAATATCAATAGTTTAAATGTATTTTACAATTAAGCTCAGTAATAAGGCTGCTTTTGTTCTGCTAGTAAAGGAAGGTCATACTATGAAAAAGCAAACTAACCATCACAGAGAATGCAGTTTATGCGGCAATTCACACTATGAAGCTTTCGCATTTAAAACAGGTCAGGTCTGTGAAGACTGCCTTAGAGTATTGAAGAGCTTGCCTCCTGATGAGGATTTACCTGCGGATCCGGGCAGATAATCTATCTGCCCTGCGACTTTTTACCTTTCGTCGAGCCGCTGCGGCTCCTGTATCGGCTTCGCCTTTCTGCTGCTTTGCGCTTCCTTGTCTTCGGTTTCATTACTGAATATCCGAAAGTCCCAAGCTCACCTTTTTTAACAGCCTGATAACTGCCGTGATTGTACACGATGAGCCCCGCTCTGTCCAGTCTTAGCTTGTCATTATCATCCATAAGTTCTTCATCCACAGAAACACTTACAATTTCTGCTACGAACATGTCATGGGTAGGATACTCGTGAACCTCCACAACTTTGCACTCCAGATTGACAGGAGATTCGGCTATGGATGGACAGGACACCTTCTCGCTTGCAGCCGGAGTAAGGCCGGTCTCCTTAAACTTGTCAAATTTGCTGCCGGATCTGACACCGCAGAAGTCAGTGGCTTCGGCAAGTTCTTCAGTTGTCAGATTTATTACAAATTCACCGGATTTTTCTATGATATCGTGTGAATATCTGGACTTCCGCACTGACACATAAGTCATCGGCGGCTCAGAATTCACTGTTCCTGTCCATGCTACAGTTATTATATTAGGATTTTCCATGCTGCCGCATGATACCATTACAACCGGAACCGGATTCAGCATTGTACCCGGTCCGAAAACTCGCTTTCCCATATTTATTTCCTTTCTCTCAGTCTGCCAAGAACTTTCATGAAGTCCTCCGGCGGCTGACATGTGAACTCAAGATATTCTCCCGAAACCGGATGCACGAAACCCAGGGTTCCCGCATGAAGCATCTGCCTGGAAGCACCAAGTTTATTCTTTTTCTGCGGTCCGTACAGGCTGTCGCCCAGCAGCGGATGCTTGATGTAACTCATGTGCACCCTGATCTGATGAGTTCTCCCGGTTTCAAGCACGGCTTCAATGAGAGTAAGTTCACCGAACCTTTCCAGAACACGATAATGAGTTACTGCATTTCTCGAATTCTGATAAATTACAGCATTTCTCATCCTGTTAGCAGGATCTCTGCCGATGGGAGCATCCACCGTTCCCTCATCTTCCTTAATGTTATTATATACAATTGCCTGATACTTGCGGGTCAGACTGTGGTCCTTAAGCTGACTGCTCAGCCCTGCATGGGCAGTATCGCTTTTGGCAACCATTAGAAGACCGCTTGTATCCTTATCTATTCTGTGCACTATGCCGGGTCTTATGACACCGTTAATTGCCGAAAGGTTCTCCCCGCAGTGATACATGAGCGCGTTTACCAGTGTGCCGCTGTAGTTGCCGGGCGCAGGGTGAACAACCATTCCTGCAGGCTTGTTGACAACCAGCACATGTTCATCCTCGTGAACAATGTCAAGAGGAATGTTCTCCGGTTCAACATCGAGCAGCTCAGGTTCCGGAAGCATTACAGAAACCTTCGCTCCTTCAGTCGCCTTGTCTTTTTTACTGCACTGACAGCCGTTAACAAGCACGTCACCCTTTTCTATGAGTTTCTGGATGAAACTGCGGCTCATGTCAGGCATAAGCTGTGCAAGTGCGGCATCCATGCGCTTGCCTGCCGCTGCAGCGTCTATCGTAATGTCGATTCTGTTATCTTCCATATCAGTTCTGCCGCTTTCCCTTCCTGCCATCCATGACCATCACATAAAACAGTATCGCTCCGCATCCTGCACAGACGAATATGTCCGCCACATTGAATACCGGAAACACTCTGAAATCAAACATGTCCACCACATAGCCGCTAAGGGCTCTATCAACGAAATTGCCAACCCCGCCGGCGCACACGAAAGCAATGCCCGTGCACAGCATTGGGTGCCACGTTCTCCTCTTGATAACCAGAAGAATGATTCCGGCCGTCATCACAACAGCAGGCAAAACCAGCAGAATGACAGTTTTACCTTCCATAAGACTAAAAGCTGCCCCCTGATTCTGTACATATGTAATATGAAATACATTTTCAATCAGCGGTATCGTCTCCCCGACTTCCATGTTGGTCGAGACAGCCCATTTTACCACTCTGTCCAGCAGGATTACTGCTGCGATAATAATAAAATAAACCATACAAAATGGGGCGGGTAAGCCCCGCCTCCTTAATATTTGATATTTCTCACTGTCTGCTGCATCTTCTCAGCATCACCGCTTTTGCTGAAATCAAAAGTTCCCCTTGTTGGCTTCGGAGACTGTTTGAATGATGAATCAGACTCATATCCGGCTGCATCAGGCAGATCGTCAAAATCATCCACTCCAAGTTCAGGGAACAGTTCACCGCTAAGTGTCTCGAATCTCTGAAGCTCTGACTGAAGCAGCTTCTTGTATCTTGTTCTGAAATCAATGAAGCGGTTCTTCAGCGCCTGACTGGCTTCATTGATTCTGTCTGCATTCTCCTGTGCTTCCTTGGTGATAAGCTGAGCGTCCAGCTCTGCATTCTTCAGCAGTATGTCGGCTCTCTTATCTGCACTTGCCGAAATGTCGGCCATAAGCGTCTTGGCCGTTTCTAGAGTTTCAAGTACAGTGCTCTCTGACTTCCTGTACTTCTCCAGCTCAGCAACAAGTCTGCTGTTTTCTTCCTGTGTCTGTCTCAGTTCGTCGATGATGTGCTCATAATCCACCATCACCTCATCCAGAAACTTGTCAACCTCTTCTTCTCTGTACCCTCTCACACCTTTGGAAAAAGTCTTTTCCTGAATATCGATAGGCTTAATCATTACCCTTCCCCCTTACTGCCAAGGATTGAATTCTCCACCGTCACTTCCGAAGTACGGCTTGTTCTCTCCTTCTGCTGAAATATCCACGTTCTCAGGTGCGAATACGAATATGCTGTTGGCAACCTTCTGTACATTGCCGTTAAGCGCATACGTTGCACCGCCAAGGAAGTCAAAAATCTTCCTGCCTGTATCGCTGTCCAGCTTCTCCAGGTTGACGATTACCGGCTTCCTGCTCTTGAGACTGTCAACCAGCTTAGGACATTCATCGAATCCTGTAGGCTCTATTACAACCAGCTTGAAAGCAGCAGTAATGGCCTTGACCGACTGACTCTTCATAGGCACCACGTTGCCTCCTTCATAACGCTGAGCAGCCTTGGCCTTCTCAGCTTCTCTTCTCTCGTAGTAATTCGGTCTGTATTCTTCTTCGACTGTTTCATAATCATCATCTTCATATTCTTCATCGATGCCGATAAGATCTTTGAACTTGCTAAATACTCCCATCTTGTACCTCCTGCATTACTTCTGCTTACTGTAATCTCTTTCACCGAAAATTGCGCTTCCAACTCTGACAAGATTGGATCCTGCCTCTATTGCCACAGGGAAGTCGTGTGACATTCCCATGGAAAGATATTTGAAATCAAGTCTCTCATGCTCAATTCTGCCGAATCTGTCGTACTGCTCCTTCACCTGCGAGAAATATATCTTGATATCCTGCGGATCGTCAGCCTTAGGTGCAACGCACATCAGTCCTCTGATTCTCACGTTCTCACACTTTTCGAGGATTTCTTTTATCAGTGATTCAGTCTCATCCAGGCTTATTCCGAATTTGCTTTCTTCCTGAGCGGAATTCACCTGCAGCAGTATATCCATTACAATCCCTTTGCTGCCGGCTCTCTTATCGATTTCTGCTGCCAGCTTGAAGGAGTCAACAGAATGAATCATGGCCACCTTGTCTATGATGTACTTAACCTTGTTGGTCTGCAGATGGCCTATCATGTGCCACCTTACAGGTTTAACAGCATCGAACTTGTCCATGATTTCCTGAACCTTGTTCTCACCAATATCCGTAACACCCGCATCTATAGCAATGTTAATTTCTTCAGGAGTCCTGGTTTTGCTGACTGCGCACAGGAGAACATCATCCCGTTTCCTGCCGCAAGCCTCGGCAGCCTCCTTTATCCTTTCATCTATAATCTTAAGTTTTGCTGCAATATCCTGCATGTCAGTCATCTCCCTCTTGATTTTTAAGATCCTTTTCCAGTGCATTCTCAGGATGTCTCAGAACAGTATCGTAAACATCCACCGTCATCACCTGATTGCCCTCGTCATCATAAAATGTTGTATCCTTAAGAACAGAATAAGTGCCGTCAGTTGAAATTATTTTGACCTGCGTAAAGTGTTCCCTGTCGTTCTTGTCCACAACGTATACACCCTGCACGCCGTTTTTCTCAACAATGCTCTCATTCCTTACAATGAGTCCCTCATCTGCTCGTGCCACCACTGTCATGTCCAAAGCTCGCGATGAAGCGAACTCAGCATAATACACGTCCAGTTCGAATATTACACGCGTGTACTCTCCCTCATTGGCAGTATAGCAGACTCTGGCACTGACATTTCCTGCAGGAAGCTCCAGAGTAACTTTCTCTCCTTCAGGATAGTCTCCCGCCTTGCCGGATTCTATCCAGCATAGCACGAACCACTCATCATCACCTGAGATCTTGTATACCGGTTCACCTTTATATATGGCAGAACGATCCAGATCCACGCTGTCGTACTCGCAGGCTTCCACCTGTTCACGCTTAAGCTCCTTCATATTGTCTCTGGTGAATGTTCCTTCGTACCCATCGATAACGAAGCTGAACACACCGCTGATGGGAGCTTTGTAGCTGTCTGTAATTCTGTCTGTATCACCCAGCCTGTCCGTGTACTTGGAATACCTGTTCCGGCTGCCGTCATCACCGGTATCCTTGCCGGCAGTCTGCGCCTTCGGATCAACCGAGCACATTTTGTGACCTTTTTTGACTACTGTGTTCGCCTTTTCTGTGAATGTGATATCTCCCGATTCTCCGGCTATGCACACATATTCATCCTTAACAAGGTACCCTGTAGTCTCACATGACAAAGCCAGGCTTCCCACCTTGAGCACGTCCGTAGTCTCAAAAATGTCGGTAACCTTAGGCAGAACCTGAACAACAATATATAGTAGCAGCAGTACAATAACATATATGCATATTGCTTTTTTTGTCTTTGCTGATAATTTCAGTTTCATGGCTCTATTCTACACCATAGGGCAGACAGGTGCAATTATTACAGTTTTCTTTTCGTGATTTCTTCGATAATTTTCTTCTCGCCTTTGGTATACTTTCTCTCACGGCTGAAGTACGCCTCCAGCAGATCCGGTCTTCGCTCCATGGTCAGTTCAAGCGACCTGCGAAACTTCCACTCATCTATCAGTTTGTGGTTGCCGCTCACCAGCACTTCCGGCACTTCAAGCCCTCTGTATTCTCTTGGCTTGGTGTACTGGGGATGCTCCAGAAGCCCAGAGTAAATTGATTCATCAAGAGCCGAATTCTCATTGCCAAGTACGTCAGGAATCATTCTGGCCACAGCGTCTATCAGTACCATTGCAGGCAGCTCACCGCCAGTAAGCACGTAATCTCCGATGGAGATTTCCTCCGCGTTCCAGTAATCCAGCACCCTCTGATCCACGCCCTCGTAATGACCGCAAAGAATCACCATTTCATCCAGCTGCGAAAGTTCCTCTATCTTTGCCTGATCCAGAATTCTGCCTCTGGGAGACATGTATATCACCTTTTTGTCACCGGCCGACACACTTTCCATGGCGCCAAAAATCGGATCTGCCATCATCACCATGCCGCCCCCGCCGCCGAAGGGATAGTCGTCCGCCTTGTTGTGCTTGTCATTGCTGAAGTCCCTGATATCAGTTGTCCTCACATTGAGAATTCCTTTGTCGGCAGCTCTGCCCAGAATGCTTCCGCCAACAACAGGTCCGAACATTTCCGGGAACAGTGTCAGTACATCAATATTCATGCGGTTTCTCCTACAAATCCATCAGACCTTCAATAAGTCTGACCGTAATAACGTTTGCTTCCTGATTGATGTCAGCAACGAACTCATCTACCTTGGGGATGAGCACGCTCCTGCCTTCTGATGTCTCTATTTCAAAAAGGTCCTGTGCCGTGTTCTGTATAACGTCGGTTACAGTCCCAATGTAATTTCCGTCTTCCTCCCGGACATTCATTCCGATAAGGTCACGCACATAGTAGACACCATCTTCCAGTTCAGGAAGATCATCCTCAGTTACGAAAATCTCTTTTCCTTTAGCCAGTTCGGCAGCATTCCTGTCGTCAATGCCCTGCAGCTTGAGGACTACCATATTCTTCTGCATCCTGACCTTTTCCACCTTGAAAAGTTCTTCGCCCATGTATATTTCCGGCGTGATTCTGTATATCTCATCGCTGTCCGAGTAATTGTATACCCGCAGTTCGCCTCTGATGCCAACTGCATTTACTACTTTGCCTATTAATATCTTTTCCATCGTCTCAATGCCTGATTTATCTCATTAATACAAGAGAGCACATATATCGAATACATGTGCTCCTCAGTCGTCTCTATTGAACTATCTCAACTACCACCTTAGCATTTGCCTTGGTAGCGGCCGCCTTGACAACTGTTCTTATTGCCTTGGCGATTCGGCCCTGCTTACCGATAACTTTACCCATATCTTCAGGTGCTACCTTAAGCTGGATAACTGTAGTGCCATTGGACAGTGATTCTGTTACCTGCACTGCATCAGGATGCTCAACTAGTGACTTTGCAATCGCACTAACTAATTCTACCATTATCTATTTCACCGCTTTCTATAAAATACCTGCGTTCTTGAAGAGTCTCTTAACTGTATCTGTAGGCTGTGCGCCGTTTGCAAGCCACTTCTGAGCCTTCTCAGCGTCGATCTTGATGTCAGCTGGCTCTGTCATTGGATTGTAGTATCCCATTTCCTCGATGAACTTGCCGTCTCTAGGTGCTCTTGCATCTGCTGCTACGATACGATAGAAAGGCTTCTTGTGTGCTCCCATTCTCTTAAGTCTGATCTTTACCATTTTAGTGTTTCCTCCTGAAAAAATATTTTAAATAATTGTCTTAGTTATATCTGAACGAGGTTAAAACCCTCTGAACATTCTGTTTTTCCTGCCGCCCTTGCCCATCAGGCTCTTCATCACCTTCCTGGACTCTTCATAGCGTTTGACCAGCTGATTTATCTTGGATACCGGCTGCCCGCTGCCTGCGGCGATTCTCCTTCTCCTGCTGGCATTGAGAATCTGAGGATTCTCCCTCTCTTCTCTCGTCATGGACTGAATGATTGCCTCGAACTGAATGAATTCCTTCTCGCTCTTCTCAGCATCGAATCCCTTCATCTGAGCCTGATTCATGCCTGGGAGCATCTCCAGCATCTTGGTAATTCCGCCCATCTTCTTAATCTGACCCATCTGCTCAAGGAAGTCCTCCAGAGTGAATGCGTTCTTGCGCATTTTTTTCTCAAGTTCTGCAGCCTTGGCTTCATCGTAGTCTTCCTGAGCCTTCTCGATGAGCGTAAGCATGTCGCCCATGCCTAGAATTCTGCTTGCCATTCTCTCCGGATGGAAAGGTTCCAGGGCATCGAATTTCTCGCCCATACCTACGAATTTGATTGGTCTTCCGGTTACCTTCTTAGTCGAAAGTGCAGCACCGCCTCTTGAATCACCATCCATCTTGGTCATGATGATTCCGTCAATGCCCAGTCTGTCATTGAATCCTTCAGCCGCGTTGACAGCATCCTGACCAGTCAGTGCATCCACAACCAGAAGTATCTCATGAGGCCTGATGGCCTTCTTGAGCACTTCAAGCTCAACCATAAGTTCTTCGTCTATCTGAAGTCGACCGGCAGTATCCACGATGAGCACATTGCATCCCAGACGGTCAGCTTCTTCAATGGCCGCTGTGGCAATCCTGTCCGGCTCACGGCAGTCTCTCATGGTGAACACAGGGACATCTACCGTCTTGCCCACAACTTCCAGCTGATCGATAGCTGCAGGTCTGTATATGTCGCATGCGCAGAGCATCGGCTTCTTGCCTTCTTTCTTAAGGTATTTAGCCAGCTTGCCGCATGTTGTGGTTTTACCTGTACCCTGAAGACCTACCATCATGTACACGGTAAATCCTTTAGGTGAATATGTCAGTTTGCTGTTGGCACCTCCCATGAGACTGACAAGTTCATCGTTTACAATCTTGATAACCTGCTGTCCAGGAGTCAGACTTGCCATTACCTCTTCGCCCAGAGCCTTCTCCTTGACTGATGCCACGAATTCGCGGACAACCTTGAAGTTGACGTCGGCCTCCAGAAGCGCCAGCTTGACCTCCCTCATGGCTGCATTAATGTCTGCTTCCGTCAGGCTTCCCTTGCCCTTAAGACCCTTGAAGACACCCTGCAGTTTTTCCGATAATCCCTCGAATGCCATGGATTATTCCTCCAATTTATCAATTATATCTTTAACTCTCTTTAATTCAGCTATCACCTGTGCGTTCTCCTGTCCGGTCTCCTGTATCATTCCGGCTGCAACACCGTCAATGATGCTGTCAATCTCAGCGATAGCCTGATTTGTCTTCTGAAGTTTCTCTACCAGACCCAGCTTCCTCTCATATTCATTGAGCGCACGCACCGCATTCCTGAGTGCGTCGGACACGCCCTGCCTGCTGATGCCGAATTCATCGGCAATCTCCGAAAGGGACAGATTCTCCTCGTAATAGAGCTCCATACATTCCTTCTGTCTCCTGCTGAGCAGCTGTCCGTAAAAGTCATACAGAAGGCTGGCCTGTGTTATTTCATCAATGTTCATCTAAATCACCATTGACTATTATAGCAAAGAAAAAGAAACTGTCAAGCATTTTTACTTGACAGTTTGAAACATTTATTTTTCATCTGTTACGTACACTTTGACCATGCCCAGGCTGTCCACACCAAGCACATCCTCGCCTCTTGAAACAAGCCCCGAAACATAATCGCAATCTTCTGCGGTAATAATCTCTCCTCTGCACACAAGGGGAACTCCCGGAGGATAAGGAATGATGTAATCTGCCGCACACATTCCTGCCGCATCATTCACATTGATCCTTTCAGTTTTGCCTGCACATTCACCCTGCAGATGTCTTCTTGTCCACACTTCCTCGGATACAGCGCCATCTGATAAATCCGAATTAATCACTCCCATTGACCCGAATTCCTCGGATATTTCTGTCAATGCCCGTATCAGCCTGTCAATGTGCTCATCCGTTGTCCCTATGCCGGTCATGCACATTACCATGCCGCCTGTGGCAAGTTCCGCCACAATGCTGCGTTTCAGCAGTTCTTCTGCAAGATCAGCCCCGCTCATTCCAAGCTGCGTCGCGTCAATATTCAGCTTGGTTCTGTCAAGAAACGGCAGGTTATTCATGACCCTGATTCCCGGGATTGCTGCTGCCTCTCTGTAAAATCTGTCAACACATGATGCCCACCTTCTGAACAGGCGCTCTCCCTGCTCCTCAATGATGCTCCTGTTGATATCCAGCGATCCCATAAGTATATATGAAGGACTTGAGCTCTCAATCATCTGAAGTCTGTCTTCAATCTCATCCAGGCTCACCCTGTCGGAGTTCACATTCATCACGGCGCTCTGGGTAAAAGATGCCAGTGTTTTGTGTGTACTGTTTATGATTATGTCAGCTCCGCCGGTCTCTGCAGACAATGGCATCCGGGTCAGACCCTCCATCATCTTGAGATGTGCTCCGTGTGCCTGATCCACAATCAGAATTCCGCCTCTCTCGTGGACGATATCAGCAATTGCCTTAATGTCGCTGCATATGCCGTAGTAATTGGGACTCGGCAGTATGACAGCCGCCGCATCAGGACATCTGTCAAAGGCTGCCGCCACATCTTCCGGCGCAACAGATCCTGCAAGGCCATCCGTCATTGACGGATACACGAATTCCGCTCGAATGCCCCCAAGGCGCACAGCATTGTAAACAGATTTATGACTGTTCCTTGCCATAATCAGAGTTTCACCTTCCCCGACGCACGCCAGAATTCCTGCGATAATGCCGCAGCTTGTACCGTTAACCAGCAGATATGACTTTTTGACCCCGTATATTGACGCATACGCCCGGGCAGTATCGGCCAGAATGCCGTCATTGTGAAACAGATTGTCTGCTCCGGGTATTTCAGTAATGTCCCCATCCATCATGCACTTCAGGAAATCACCGTGTCCCGTCTCCCTGTAAATCCCGGACCCTTTGTGCCCAGGCATGTGAAACGATACAGCGCCGCTCCTGCTGTGCTCAATGAGGAAGTTCTCAGTTGTCTTACTGTTGACGCTCATTCCTTCACCTCGCTACACACCCATGATGATGCACCATATGATCGGTATGAACAGTGCCGGCAGCATGTTAAGTGTCTTCATGTCTTTGATGCCCAGAATTGAAATACCTGAACTGAGAATGAGGAATCCTCCCACTATGCTGAGTTCAGTCATCATGGTCTGAGTTATGAAATCGCCAAGCAGCAGAGTCAGCCCGTATATGCCGCCCTGCCAGCAGAACAGTATTCCCGCCGCAGCAATCATTCCGATGCCGTATGTAGATGCGAATACCATTGAAGTTACGAAGTCCAGCGTTGCGTTTGTGAAAAGGTATGTGTGATCACCGTAAAGGGCGCTCTGTACCGGTCCAAGAATGGACAGTGTTCCCACGCAGAATATGAGAGAACCGGTCACAAGCCCTTCGATGAGATTATTGCCTTTGCTGCCGCCGGCGGAGCCGTCTTTACCGCTGCCATCGCTGCCCTTGCCGCCTATCTGCACTGAGTTTACTCGATGATCCAGCTTGAGCACTGTTCCTATGAGACTTCCCAGCGCCAGACTGACAATGAAAAGAACCGGGTATCTGCTGTCAGGCATGTTGTGCACCACCGCATTTATTCCAAGACCGAAAGCGGCCAGTCCCATTGCCGTAAACAGACAGCTGGTGTGTTCTTCTTTAAGTGCCTTTCTGAACAGACCGCCGATAATGCTGCCGGCGATAATCGTCCCCATATTTACGAAAGTTCCAATCAAAACTTTAGTCCTCCTGTGATAAATGAGATGACCCTGCAGCCCGTCGGAAACCGTGCCGCACCATAAGTCTGCCGGGTCCATCAGCAATAGTATTTTAACACTAAAATGCGGCTTTATCTACACCAATGAACATTGTATAATACCTAATTGGAGACATAAACCGGAGGCAACAGACAAATGGCTAAACTTTCATTCAAAGATAAACTCGGCTACGGCCCTGCAGCTTACGGAGATGCCGCATGCTACTCGCTGGTATGCACATTTCTGCTGTTTTTCATTACAACTGTCGCAGATATTCCTCCTGCAGCAGCCGGCTCAATAATAGCATTCGGAACTGTCGTTGATGCTGTTCTCAACACCATAATGGGATATCTGACCGATAACGTGAAGACACGCTGGGGAAGACGCGTTCCATTCATGGTTGTATTCGGCACATTTGTATTTATCACAACACTGCTTCTTTTTACCGGCATCCACTCCACATACATGGTCAAAGTCATCTACTATTCTGTAATGATTGCCCTTTTCTGGATTTCGTACACTGGATTTTTCGTGCCTTATCTGGCTCTTGGTGCAGAGTTCACTCAGGACTACCAGGAGCGTACAACACTCAGATCATATGCAGCTTTTTTCAATATGCTTGGCTCCATGACAGCTATGACTGCACCTGCTGCAATTGTGGACATGCTGACAAACATGGGTTTTACCACAGAAAGGGCCTGGAGTCTGACCGCAGGCGCCATCGGTCTCATAGCCTCCGTCACTGTTTTGATTACAGCCGCGGTGGCACGCAAGTTCGACAGACCAAACACTGACAAAATCATTGAAATACCTAACTTCAGCATCATTGGACTCTTCCGCCAGTACCTTCAGGTTCTCAAGCTGAAGCCTATCAGATGGCTGCTGCTGACCAGCTTGTTTTTTCTGATTTCATACGGCATTTTCCTGTCCGACATGCTGTATTTCTTCACATACAATCTGGGGCTGGGCTCCGGACATATTTCCGTCATGCTCTTCCTTAGATGCCTTGTGGGTGTTCTAATAATCCCTGTTGTAAGCAAAGTATGTGCACTCACAGACAAAAGGTCCGCGCTCATTATTTTTCAGATGGTGTGCGCCGTACTCATCGCAGCATCCAAAATCACCGGCATAGGCAACGACTTCAGACTGTATCTATTCATTGTTCTCATCGGTACAGCTACAGTAACCTACTGGCAGGTAATGCCGGCGATGATTTACGATGTATGCGAATACGACCAGCTTGAAACAGGCATGCAGCGCCAGGGAACCATCGTTTCCATCCAGGGCCTGGTGGAAGCAATATCTTCAGGTATCGGCGCCCAGATACTGGGACTGAT
>JALEUQ010000132.1 GCA_022780965.1 Clostridiales bacterium | reverse complement strand
TTGCGCAATTGTGAGATTTCGTCGTTGGTCGCCACGCTCCTCTGCGCTGCAAGCAACTTGATTCGCTGCGACATATGACGGCGCAATTTCCATTGCTCTGCTCCTGCGGAGCAATCGCAAGGACAAGTGCTGCTATCTCTTGCTGAACTGTGAAGCTCTACGTGCTTTCTTGAGTCCGTACTTCTTTCTTTCCTTCATTCTGCTGTCTCTTGTGAGGAATCCTGCAGCTTTCAGGGCTGGTCTGTACGCTTCTCTGTCTGCTTCGCAGAGTGCTCTTGAAATGCCGTGTCTGAGTGCTCCGGCCTGGCCTGTGTAACCGCCGCCTGTTACAGTAGCGATAACGTCGAACTTGCCTTCACATCCAGCTACTTCGAAAGGTCTCTTAACCTCTCTCTTAACGATTTCCATTGCCAGGTACTCGTCGAGAGGCTTCTTGTTTACTGTGATATTGCCGTTACCAGGGATTAATCTAACTCTAGCAACTGAAGATTTTCTTCTTCCTGTTCCGTAATACTGTGTATTTGCCATTGATTAGTCCTCCCTTCCTTAAATATCCAGTACCTCTGGCTTCTGAGCTGCGTGATCGTGCTCAGGTCCAGCATAAACCTTTAACTTCTTGTACATCTGTCTGCCCAGCTTACCGTTAGGCATCATGCCCTTAACAGCGTGTCTTACAACTTCTGTTGGGTGCTTCTCAAGCATCTGTTCGAGAGTCATTTCTCTGAGGCCGCCCGGATATCCAGTGTGTCTCTTGTAAATCTTCTCTTTTCTCTTCTTGCCTGTTACAGCAACCTTCTCGGCATTGATTACGATAACGTAATCACCTGTGTCTACGTGTGGAGTGTAGATTGGCTTGTTCTTGCCTCTCAGAATCATAGCAATCTGTGTTGATAATCTGCCCAGGTTCTTACCTTCAGCGTCGATTACATACCACTTGCGTTCTACTTCTGCAGGCTTAGCGATAAATGAACTCATTTCTCGTTCTTCCTTTCTACCTACTCAGATCCTTTAGATTCGGATCTTTTTCGGCCCTGCCTACTCGATTCTCGCGAATTGTTTCGGCGAACTAAAACTAACATTTCAGCTGTGCTTGCTCCGAAGGTTTCCCTTCTGCGCACACAAAAATCCGTGCGACATCGTCGCACGGATTTATAATACACAATTCCTCGCCTCTTGTCAAAGCATTTTCAACGTTTTCGGGGAATTTCGATGCTGCTGCCCCATTACTCGCCTTTTTGGAGATTTTCCATGAATTTTGCAAAAATTTCAGGGTGCTTTCGCTTCACCGAAATCGGCTTGTAGTCGCCGTCTTTCGTGAAACAGTGGACGCTGCTTCCTCTGAAGCATACCTCATCACCTGTAATGTTCATGATTTCGTACTCGAATTCCATTCTCACTCCTGTGAATCCAACCAGCTTCATTCTGACGCTGAACTCATCATCATATCTGAGGAATCCCATGAACTGCTCCGTCGCACTTACTGCCGGAATTATTATTCCCATCTTCTCCATGTCGCAGTAGTTCATCACATGATCCCTAATCCAGTCCATGCGTGCATCTTCCAAAAGTCTCAGGTAATTGGAGTGGTGTACCACACCCATTCTGTCAGTTTCGTAATAGCGTACTCTTCTCCTGTATTCCCACATGTCCATCGCCTACTTTCTCTTCAGGAGACCTTTCTCCATATCTTCAGCCGCTCTCGCCTTGAGAACATAATGCATCTTTTTGCCTGTTGCAGTGTGCGGAAGCTCGTCCACCAGTCTGTACCACCTTGGTCTCTTATATGTACTCAGCACAGGGCTTTCCTTGCAGAATTCAACAAGTTCACCGATGGTCAGCGAATCATCTGCCGGCACCACGTATGCTGCAACCGCCTGTCCTCTTACCTTGTCAGGCACCGAAGTAACCATTGAATCCGCAACCTTGTCAAAAGTATTGATTGCCTCTTCAATCTGAGTCGGATAAATGTTCTCGCCGGAGCATACAATCATGTCGTCCTTTC
>JALEUQ010000126.1 GCA_022780965.1 Clostridiales bacterium | reverse complement strand
TCCATGGGCCAGAGAAGTTCTTTGTAGTTTTCCCTTGAAATGACTGTGGTTGCGTCAGGCTTCTTGTAATCACTGCCCATTTTGGCAAAAATCTTGTTGTATGACACTCCGGCGGATAAGGTAAGCCCCAGTTCGTTTTTTACACGATTCCTGATTGTGTCGGCTATTTCGGAGCCTGTGCCGAACAGACGACGGCTTGCGGTTACGTCAAGCCAGGATTCGTCCACACTGAAGGGCTCCACCATATCCGTATATTCCAGATAAATTTTATTAATAAGTCTGCTGTAATGAACGTATTTATCATGATGAGGCGGTACAATCTCAAGGTCAGGACATTTGCGCCGGGCCTGCCACAGCGTTTCGGCAGTTGTGACACCGTATTTCTTCGCGATTTCATTTTTTGCAAGAATAATTCCGTGACGGTGCTCCGAGTTGCCGCATACAGCCATGGGAACATCTCTTAAATGAGGATAATCCAGCAGCTCGACAGATGCGAAAAACCCGTTCATATCACAGTGAAGTATGACTCTGTCCATAACTTTCCTCCTCCCGAAAACCATTATACATTACCTTTGAAATATGTACTATCTTTGATTACAAAAACACACAATCTCCTTTTTAAAGAGCATGAACTGTGTTATAATTAACTGCTATAAAAGGAAGGGAATTATTATGCTAAGAAAATTGAACGACAAACTTCGCGGGGCGATTCTGATTATTGGAGGAGCCTTGGTAATATACAAAATTATTGATGGCGCCAGAGAAGAACAGAAGGCGGCGGGAGATGGTTTCCAGTCGCAGGAATTTGATGATATCTGGTAAAGGAGCAGTATTAAGATGAGAGTATTAACAATAATCAGCGGAGCACTCATGATTCTTGCAGGAGTGTTCTGCTTCATGAATACAGGTCAGACTTTCCTAGCAATGGCGTTTATTATCGGTATTGTTATGGTTCTTAACGGCGGAATACATATTCTTGGATACATTATGGGAAGAGGACTTAACAACAGGGGAGACAACAATGGATGGATTCTTGTTGACGGAGTCGTTACACTGATGCTTGGGGTGCTGGTTCTGGCAAACCAGCTGGTTGCCGATGCTTCAATTCATATGGTATTCGGCATGTGGCTTCTCGTATCAGGTGTACTTAGACTTGAAGCATCGTCCAGAATCAATTTCATAAACAAGAAGAAAAATTTCGTCATTACTTTTGTAACCGGACTTATGACAACTCTTCTCGGAATTTTCGGTTTCGTCAATCCGCTGGTGGCATTTGTAAGCACTATTGTCCTGCTGGGCATGTTCATGCTGATGCAGGGTATCAATACCATTGAGCTGGGTGTTGATATGCCTCACGAAAAGAAGAAAATCATTAAGATATACAAGAAGAAGAGAGGTCCTGTCAGAATCACTGAAGAAGATGAGAGGCCTGAAGCTGTATACGAAAGACTTAAGCAGCGTGATGCCGAGAAGGCTGCAGAAGCAATGTTAATGACTGAGGTAAAAGTAGAAACAGGAGCAGACATAGATGAAGAATTATGATGTTTGCATTATTGGAGGGGGAGCATCCGGTCTTGCTGCAGCAGCATCACTGGATGACGGTATTAATGCATGTCTGCTTGAAAAAAACAGCACACCCGGCAAGAAAGTATCCGCTTCAGGAGGCGGAAGGTGCAATATTACCAACAGAGCGGCACCGGGAGCAGAAGAGACAGTTGAGTTTTTTAGAGGTATTGGCCTCGAACTGTACTGTGATGAAGAAGGCAGGTATTATCCGTATTCCAATCAGGCATCTGATGTGACAGAAGCGCTGCTGCAGTCAATTAAAAACAAGAATACGCAGATATATACAGAATTTCCCGTACGCAGTATCAGCACTGAAGGTGGGAAATTCTTTGTTTATGGAGATGAAGGGGCTGTGTGTGCAGATAATCTTATCATTGCTGCCGGCGGCAAGTCATATCCTCAGCTGGGAACGACGGGCGACGGTTATGCCATGGCCAGAAGCCTGGGACATGCGGTAAGAAGAGTGTATCCTGTGCTTACTCCAGTAGAATGTTATGACATGCCGGATTTCAGAGGGATTAGATGCAGAGGCAGAGTCACCTTGTATAAAGACGGCATCAAGGTATGCAGTGAGGCGGGAGAAATTCAGTTTACTGCAGATGGAATATCCGGAATATGTGTGTTCAACATTACTATGGGGATTAGAGCCGAGGATGGAGAAAAACCGGAAGCGGCCATGAGAAGGTATGAGATGTCAATTGATTTCGCACCTGATTTCAGTGAGGAGGAAATTCTATCAAGGAAGTCATCCTTCGGCATTGTTACAGGAAGAATTGCAGAAGAGGTGGCACCGGAGCATCTTAAGGATTACAGACTGAAAGTCAAAGGGACCAAAGGATGGAAGCAGGCTCAGTGTACTGCAGGGGGTGTCGATTTATCGGAACTGGATGCTGAAACCATGGAATCAGAGATTTTACCGGGACTGTATTTTGCCGGCGAAGTTCTGGATATTCAGTTTAAGTGCGGAGGATTTAACCTTCAGAACGCCTGGCAGACAGGGAGGAAAGCGGCAGCAGCAATTAACAGGAAATACAGATGAGATACAGAATTAGTCAGATTAAACTAAAACCCGGACAGCCGATAACCATGATTGATAAAGCCATAGCGCACATGCTCGGTAAAAAGAATCTGGAAATTTCAAACGTAACAATCGTACGTGAATCAATAGATGCCAGGAAGAAGCCTAATGTGAAACTTGTGTATACGGTGGATTTCGACTGTGATGAGAAACTGGAACTTCCGGAAGCTGTGACAGCAGAATATGCTGAACCTTTCAGCCTCAATGCAATTGATACGGTCGTGAAGCAGATAAAACACCGGCCTGTAGTGGCAGGATACGGTCCTGCAGGAATGTTTGCTGCTTTAATGCTGGCGAAGTGGGGACTGAATCCTGTAATTCTTGAACGTGGACAGAATGTCGATGACAGGATCAGGAGTGTTGAGAAGTTCTGGGAAACGGGAGCACTGGACACAGAATCGAATGTTCAGTTCGGAGAAGGAGGTGCAGGTACGTTCTCTGACGGCAAACTGACCACTGGAATCAAGGACGTTCGCATCAGACTTGTACTTAAGGAGTTTGTCAGGGCTGGTGCTGATCCGGCCGTCATGTACAGACAGAAACCACACATTGGAACTGACATGCTCCGGGATATTGTGAAGAACATACGAATGCGAACAGAAGCTTTGGGGGCTGAATTCATGTTCAGCACCAGGCTTGACAATATTAAGCTTGATGAACAGGGAGCATTGTCAGCAATAACATTGCATGACAACATTACCGGCGAAGACAGCATCATGGATGCGGAGCATATGATACTGGCAACAGGGCACAGTGCCGCTGATACATTCAGAATGCTGCATGATGCAGGTATGAACATGGAGCAGAAGCCGTTTTCAATCGGAGTTCGAATAGAGCATCCTCAGAAGGATATCGATACGGCTCAGTACGGCAATCCGGAACTGGCGAAACTGCTGGGTCATGCAGAATACAAAATGAACTGCAAAACCGGCAGCGGCAGAGGTGTTTACACATTCTGCATGTGTCCGGGAGGAAGGGTTATCAATTCTGCCTCATCAGAAGGAACTGCAGTTACCAACGGAATGAGTAACAGCGGTCGTGACAGTGGAACAGCCAACAGCGGTCTTCTGGTAGATGTCAGAACTTCTGATTTTCAGTCAGACCATCCGCTGGCAGGACTCATGTTCCAAAAGAAATATGAGGAACTGGCATATCGCGCAGCTGAAGGCGGAGCATCCATGCCGGTTACCACATACGGCAGTTTCAGGGACAATGCCGATGACCGTGTTAGAAAGTGTCTGCCGGATTTCGCACAAACTGCGATAATCGAAGCGATGCCGCACTTTGGGCGTAAGATAAAAGGGTTTGACAATGATTCAAGTGTAATAACCGGGGTGGAGACAAGAAGTTCATCTCCTGTCAGAATAGGGAGAAATCAGAGGGGAGACAGTTCCGTCAGCGGAATCATGCCGGCAGGTGAAGGACCGGGGTATGCAGGCGGCATTATGTCTGCGGCAGTTGACGGCATCAGAACTGCAGAGAAACTTGTGCTTAAGTTATTAGATGAGAAGGAGACAGTAATTGGAGAAACAGAATAAAGCTGCCGGCGAGATGGTAAGCATCAGCATTGATGAAACTGTTGACAGAACGGAACTGTTCGGAGGAATGGATCACAACCTTAGAATTGTTGAGGATGAATACCATGTTGATATCATTCAGCGCGACAACAAGCTGCTGATCAAGGGAAATCATCCCGAAGAAGCTGCCCAGGTAATCTCGGAAATGATGGAAGTCCTCAAAAAAGGCGAGAAGCTTGATGAACAGAAGATAAACTACATAGAGGACCTGAACAGAGAAGGCAAATCATTTAAGGAAGAGAATATCGGAAGCGACATTATTTGCTTTACACATGACGGCAAGCCTCTTAAGGCCAAAACATTGGGGCAGAAAGGGTATGTCGAGACAATCAGGAGAAGAGAAGTTGTATTCGGCATTGGACCTGCAGGAACAGGCAAGACGTACATTGCAGTAGCCATGGCGGTTAATGCTCTCAAGAACAAGGAAGTAAGCAGAATCATCCTGGCAAGACCGGCTGTTGAGGCAGGAGAAAGGCTGGGATTCCTGCCGGGAGATCTGCAGGAGAAGGTGGATCCTTATCTCAGACCTTTGTACGATGCGTTGAACGATGTTCTGGGAAGAGAAACAGCTGCCAGATTAAAAGAAAAAGAAAACATTGAGGTTGTTCCGCTGGCTTACATGAGAGGCAGAACTTTGGATAATTCCTTCATAATTCTGGATGAAGCACAGAACACAACACCGGAACAGATGAAAATGTTTCTGACAAGAATGGGATTTGGATCAAAAGTTGTCGTTACAGGCGATATAACCCAGATAGATCTGCCGAGAGGCAAAAAGTCCGGACTAATTGAAGCGCAGCGTGCACTGCGAGACGTTAAGGAAATAGGTTTCTGCTACCTTAAAGACGCAGATGTTGTAAGGCATCAGCTGGTTAAGAAGATAATAAATGCCTACGACAACTATTACAGACATAATCCTCCGGAAGAAGATTAGAAAGCGGTGATCAAGTGAGAATAGTCAGCAATGAAGACAACATCATATCAAAAGAACTGATGGATACTTTCCATGAAGCGGCAGTGCTGTGTGTGGAGAAGGAACAGCTGGAACCTGCAGCAATGGAGATAAGCCTGACTTTTGTAAACGGTGAGGAAATACGTGAAATCAACAGGACGTACAGGAATGTAGATTCTGTTACAGACGTGCTTTCTTTCCCGATGATTGAAGACTTTAATGATATAATCGAAGAAGAAGAGATACTCCTTGGAGATGTGGTAATCAATATGGACAGGGTGAAAGAACAGGCAGAAGAGTTCGGACATTCTCTCGAAAGGGAAGCCGTATATCTCTTCGTGCACAGTGTATGCCACCTGCTGGGATATGACCACATGGAGGAAGATGACAAGATTGAGATGAGGGCCAGAGAAGAGGAAATCATGACACTTCTCGACCTGGAAAGGAGGCAGTAAATGAATTTTCAGCCGTCACAACTTTATGACATTGCGCAGACGGTGAGCCGGAATGCTTATGCGCCTTACTCAGGCTTCAAAGTCGGAGCGGCGCTTCTTACGGAAGACGGCAGAGTCTATTCGGGTGTGAACATCGAAAATTCATCCTACGGAGCGACAATCTGCGCTGAGAGAACTGCCTTCGTCAAGGCCATATCTGAAGGTGAGAAACAATTCACAGCCATTGCGGTATATGCAGAAGGTGAAGAGGCCATTCCATGCGGGATCTGCAGACAGTTCATGTACGAATTCGCACCTGAAATAATGGTCATTACAGGCACCTCAAGAGATGAGCTGAACGTGAGAACGCTGACAGAACTTCTGCCTGTGGGATTCAGCCTGAAAGGAGGAAAAAAATGAAGACAGGATTCATAGGAATCGTCGGAAGACCCAATGTGGGGAAGTCAACACTTCTCAACGCCATTTTGGGTGAAAAAATAGCGATTACAACAGAAAAACCGCAGACAACCAGGAATACGATACGAGGAATATATACTCATTACAGTGAAACACCGGAGGAAGATGACGTACAGCTTGTGTTCATCGATACCCCAGGCATTCATAAACCCAGAACCAAACTGGGTGAATACATGACAGATGCGGCCATCAGTACATTCAGCGAAGTGGATGCGATTATTTTCATAGTTGACGATGAACTTTCGGCAGGCCCTGGTGACAAATACATAGTGGACATGCTGGACAAAATCACGACACCTAAGGTTCTTGTAATAAACAAAATAGACAAGATGGAGCCGGACAAGTTCAGGCGGATTTATGAGGAGTACGATGAAATAGGCATTTTTGAAAACATCATCGGAACATCTGCCAAGGCAGGAACCAATGTATCGGATGTAATAAGCGCCGTAACGGATTTCATGGAAGAAGGCCCGATGTATTTCCCTGACGACATGATTACAGAGCATCCCGAAAGATTTATAGTAAGTGAAATTATCAGAGAAAAGATACTGATGTACCTGAGAGATGAAGTGCCTCACGGAGTGGCTGTTGAAATCGAACAGTTTACAGAGGAAACTGATATTACCAAGATAGCAGCTGTCATCTACTGTGAGAAAAAATCTCACAAGGGTATGCTCATCGGCAAGGGAGGCCGCAAGCTTAAAGGAATAGGCAAGAGTGCACGAGAGGAAATCGAAGCATTGCTGGGAACTAAGGTTTACATGGATCTGTGGGTAAAGGTAAAGGAAAACTGGAGAGACAGCGATATTGCTCTAAGCAATTTCGGATATAAGGATTGATAATTCATGCGAACAGAAACTGAAGGTATCATTCTCAAAAGACGAAAAATAAGTGAAAAGACTCAGATGATCACCCTTTTTACTAAGGAACTGGGCAAAATCACTGCCGGAACAAACCTGAGCGAAGGCAGACTCAGGAACCAGCCGGCGCTTCATGCCTTCACCTACGGAAGATATGAGCTGAACAAAAGTCGTGACAACTTCTTCATAAACAAGGCGGAGACAATTAAGAACTATTATTCCCTTGCAGAAAACCCCGACAAGTATATGCAGGCGTGCTATGTGCTTGAGTTTACTGACAAGATACTCGAGGAAGAGTGCCGTGAGCCGGGTGTGTACGCTGCGCTTAGAGATTTTCTCACCATGCTTGAGTCAAGAGACAGAGGCATAGGAACTCTGATTCTGGCATATCAGACCAAGGCAATCAAGTACCTTGGTCATGAACCTGTGCTTGACAGATGTGCCAGCTGCGGCAGCAGGGAAAATTTGTACAAATTCAGTGTTGAAGCGGGCGGAACCATATGCCGCGAATGCTTTGAAAATGCTGAGGAATCAATGTCTCCCGCATTGATTTATAATTTGAAGTTTGATATAGTAAAAATATTAAAGTACTTTGCGGATAATCCGCTTGCGAAACTGGAGAATGTCGCATTAACCGAGGAAGCAGGCAGGCAGATGCAGTCGCTTGTCAGATCATATGCGGAGTATTATCTGGATGCTTCCGACATCAAAAGTGAAGGGTTAATATGAGACATCATGACAGGAGGAAATCATGGAAATCACATTAGAAAAAATCGAACTGGTTAAGGACAGAACAGGCGTTACATATGCTGAAGCAAAGCAGGCACTGGAAGAGGCAGACGGCAGTGTTGTTGATGCAATCATCGCAATTGAGGAGACAATCAACTCATCATCAAAGAAGAGCGGCGGTATCGGTAGCAAGACAGATGCTTTAATCGCTGTTATCAAGGAGTACATCGGTAAGGGCAATGTGGCTAGAATTCAGGTAAAGAAGGATGGAGAACTGATTCTCAATGTACCTGTTAACGCTGGTATCATCAGCCTTGTTGTTGCACCTATTGCATCTGTTATTGCAGTTGTTGCTGCATTCGGATTCAAGTGTACAATTGAAGTGGTTAAAGTTGACGGCACTATCATTGACATCAGCGATGCAGTAAGCGATGCTGTGGGAACTGTGACAGAAAAAGGCAGCGCAGCCGTAGACGCAGCAAGAGAAAAGGGGGCTGAATTCTATGCCAAGGGCAGAGAGAAGGCTAGCGAGGCTGCAGAGAAAGCTGAAGAAAAGGCAGAAGAAGTGAAGGCAAAAGCTGAAGAAAAGGCAGAAGAAATCAAGGCAAAGTTTGCTGATGATGCTGACGATGATGAAGCCGATGAGACTTCAGAAGAATAAAAAATAACAAATGGAGAAGTAAGGATTATGAGCACAGAAGTTACAATGGAAAAAATCACGGCTCTAGCCAAGAATCGAGGATTTATTTTCCCTGGATCAGAGATTTACGGAGGACTTGCCAATACATGGGATTACGGTCCTCTCGGTGTGGAACTGAAGAACAACATTAAGGATGCATGGAGAAAGAAGTTTGTTCAGGAATCAAAATACAACGTTGGTCTTGATGCTGCAATTCTCATGAATCCGATGACATGGGTTGCATCAGGACACGTAGGAGGATTCTCGGATCCCCTTATTGACTGCAAAGCATGCAAATCAAGATTCAGAGCAGACCATCTCATTGAAGAGTACATGAAGAGTGAAGGCATCAATGAGGGCCCGGTAGACGGATGGACAAATGAACAGCTTGAAAGCTACATCGAGGAGAAGGGCATCGTATGTCCTGACTGCGGCAAGAAGGATTTCACATCCATCAGACAGTTCAACCTCATGTTCAAGACATTCCAGGGTGTTACTGAAGATTCAAAGGCTGAAATATATTTGAGACCTGAGACGGCACAGGGAATTTTCGTAAATTTCAAAAGCGTTCAGAGAACTGCCAGAAAGAAGATTCCGTTCGGTATCGCACAGGTGGGCAAATCTTTCAGAAACGAGATTACTCCGGGCAACTTCATTTTCAGAACAAGAGAATTCGAGCAGATGGAACTGGAATTCTTCTGCTAACCGGGAACAGAACTTGACTGGTTCGCATACTGGAAAGATTATTGTGCAAACTTCCTTAAGTCACTTGGACTGAAAGAAGAACATATCAAGTTAAGGGATCACGATCCGGAAGAACTGTCACATTACAGCAATGCCACAACTGACATAGAATTCCTGTTCCCGTTCGGATGGGGAGAACTTTGGGGCATAGCTTCAAGAACTGATTTTGACCTTAACGCACACATGAATACATCAGGACAGGACATGAGCTATCTTGATCCTGAAACCAACGAAAAGTATGTGCCGTACTGCATCGAACCGTCAGTCGGAGTTGAAAGAATGCTGCTGGCATTCCTTGTTGACGCATATGACGAAGAGGTTCTCGTTGACGGTAAGGGAAAGGAAGATATCAGAACAGTTCTGAGACTTCACCCTGCTCTGGCACCGTTTAAGGCAGCAGTGCTTCCGCTTTCAAAGAAGCTTTCACCTGTTGCAGAGCCTATTTTCGAAGAACTCAGCAAGTACTTCAATGTGGACTATGATGCTGCGGGCTCAATAGGCAAGAGATACCGCAGAGAGGATGAAATCGGCACACCATTCTCAATCTGTGTTGACTTTGACACTGAGACAGACAACTGTGTCACTATAAGAGATAGAGACACTATGGAACAGATTCGAATTCCTGTTGATCAGGTTAAAGAATATATCGAATCAAAGCTGGTATTCTAGCAGCTTTAAAATGTGTAAAGTAAAGGAGAGAAAAAGAAGATGAGCAAATTTGTGTATTCCTTCAACGAAGGATCAAAAGACATGCGCGACCTGCTTGGCGGTAAGGGTGCAAACCTGTCAGAAATGACTAAAATCGGACTTCCTGTTCCGTTCGGTTTCACAATTACTACAGAAGTATGCAACAGATATTACGAAGAAGGTCAGCAGATCGGTGAAGATATCGTAGGAGAAATCTTCGAAAAGCTTGCAGAACTGGAAGAAGTATCAGGCAAGAAGTTCGGTGATGTTGACAATCCGCTTCTCGTATCAGTAAGATCAGGCGCTAAGATTTCAATGCCGGGCATGATGGACACAATCCTTAACCTGGGACTCAATGATATTTCAGTTGAAGGACTGGCTAAACTGACAGAAAACCCAAGATTTGCTTATGACAGCTACAGAAGATTCATTCAGATGTTCGGTGATGTTGTAATGGAAATACCTAAGTCAAAATTTGACGCTATCTTCGATGCACAGAAAGAGAAGAATGGATTCAAGTTTGACGTTGAACTTACTACTGAAGATCTGAAGGTAATAATTGACGGATACAAGGCACTGGTTAAAGAGGAAATGGGAAGAGACTTCCCGCAGGAACCTAAGGATCAGCTGATGGAAGCTGTTAAGGCAGTATTCAGATCATGGAACAATGACAGAGCTATTCTCTACAGAAAGCTGAATGAGATTCCTGACAGCATCGGTACTGCTGTAAACGTACAGTCAATGGTATTCGGCAACATGGGAGATACATCAGGTACAGGTGTTGCATTCACAAGAAATGCTGCAACAGGCGAAAACGCACTCTTCGGTGAGTTCCTGGTAAACGCACAGGGTGAAGACGTTGTAGCAGGTATAAGAACACCTCAGCCAATTAAGGAAATGGCAGAGGCTTTCCCTGAAGTATATGCTGAATTCGTAAGAATCGCAGAACTTCTCGAAAACCACTACAGAGATATGCAGGACATGGAATTTACCGTAGAAAGAGGCAAGCTGTACATGCTTCAGACAAGAAACGGTAAGAGAACAGCCCCTGCAGCAGTAAAGATTGCTGTTGACATGGTAGGAGAAGGTCTTATCGATAAGGAAACAGCAGTTTCTAGAATTGAGCCTGCACAGATTGACCAGCTGCTTCACCCTGCATTCGATGCTGAAGAACTGGCAGCAGCTGAAAAGCTGACAAAGGGACTGCCTGCATCACCTGGCGCTGCTACAGGTCAGATTTACTTCAATGCTTCAGATGCTGAAGAAGCTGTAGCAAACGGTGCTGCTGCCATCCTGGTTAGACAGGAGACTTCACCTGAAGACCTGGCAGGAATGGTTGCTGCAGAAGGTATCCTGACACAGAGAGGCGGCATGACTTCACATGCTGCAGTAGTAGCCAGAGGAATGGGTAAGTGCTGTGTATCAGGATGTTCAGAAATCAAGGTTGATGAAGAGAACAAGACTCTCACAATCGGTGAATACGTATTCAAGGAAGGCGACTTCATTTCACTGGACGGAAGCAAGGGCGAAGTACTGAACGGCAAGGTTAAGACAGTTCCTCCAACACTCTCAGGTGACTTCGGCACTATTATGGGATGGGCTGACGAAATCAGAACTCTTAAGATCAGAACTAATGCTGACAATCCAAGAGATGCCAAGCAGGCAGTAGAATTTGGCGCAGAAGGTATCGGACTTTGCAGAACTGAGCACATGTTCTTCGAAGAAGAAAGAATTCCTGCAATCAGAAGAATGATCCTGGCTGATACAGAAGAAGAAAGAAGAGAAGCACTCAGCTTCCTGCTTCCATATCAGAAGGGCGACTTCAAGGGAATATACGAAGCAATGGGTGACAGACCTGTTACAATCAGACTTCTGGACCCACCTCTCCATGAGTTCATTCCTCATACTGATGAAGAGCTTAAGGAACTGGCTGAATTCATCGGCAAGCCATACGAAAAAATCAAGAAGACAGCTGAAGAGCTTCATGAGTTCAACCCAATGCTGGGTCACAGAGGCTGCCGTCTTGCAGTAACATATCCTGAAATTGCAGAGATGCAGGCTGAAGCTATCATCACAGCTGCAATGGAAGTAAGAAAAGAACAGGGTCTTGACATCATTCCTGAAATCATGATTCCACTGGTAGGAAACGTTAAGGAACTGGCTAACGTTAAGGCAACAGTTGTGAAGAAGATTGACGAAGTATTCGAAAGAGAAGGCGACAAGTTCGATTACATGATCGGTACTATGATTGAAATCCCTAGAGCAGCCCTTACTGCTGACGAAATCGCAGAAGAAGCTGAATTCTTCTCATTCGGAACCAACGACCTTACCCAGATGACTCTTGGATTCTCAAGAGACGATACAGGTAAGATTATCAAGGAATACAGAGACAAGAACATCTTTGAAGAAGATCCGTTCCAGTCACTTGATCAGACTGGCGTTGGCAAGCTGGTTAAGATGGCAGCTGAACTGGGCAGAAGCACAAGACCAAACATCAAGCTGGGAATCTGCGGCGAACACGGCGGAGATCCTAAGACTATTGCATTCTGCAATAAGGTTGGTCTCAACTACGTTTCATGTTCACCATTCAGAGTACCTATCGCAAGACTGGCTGCTGCACAGGCTGCAATCGCTCAGAAATAATTAAGCATTGAACTGAAGCCTCGGATTTCCCGGGGCTTCTGTTATTGTATAAGGGCATTGGCGTGATGCCGGTACAATGACGCTTAACACGGAATGACGTTAAACACGGGAGGATAACTGATGCAATACCGGAAGGATAGATACGGCAACGATATTTCAATATTAGGTTACGGCTGCATGCGGTTCACCCAGAAGGCAGGCAGAATAGATCTGGACAAGGCCGAAAAAGAAATCAGAGCGGCCTACGAAGCAGGAATAAATTACTATGATACAGCCTACATTTATCCGGGGAATGAGACTGCGCTGGGTGAAATCCTAAGGCGGCTTGGCATAAGAGAAAAGATAAACATCGCAACTAAGCTGCCGCACTATCTTGTCAAAAAGCCCGGGACAATTGAGAAGATGTTCATTGAGGAACTGAAACGTCTTCAGACTGATTACATAGATTACTACCTCATGCACATGCTCAATGACGTAAAAACGTGGGACCGTCTTAAGGAACTGGGAGTTGACAAGTGGATAGAAGAGAAAAAAAGCGCAGGAGCCATAAGGCAGATTGGTTTCTCATACCACGGCAATTCCGAGAATTTCTGCAGGCTGATTGACGCATATGACTGGGATTTTGCCATGATTCAGTACAACTACATGGATGAGAATACTCAGGCAGGCTGCAAAGGACTGGAATACGCCGCATCCAAAGGTGTGCCGGTTATCATTATGGAGCCTTTGCGCGGGGGAAGACTTGTAAACGACCTGCCTAAGGAAGTTGTGGAAATGTTCAGGGAGCATCCAAGGCAGTGGACACCGGCACAGTGGGCATTCAGATGGCTGTGGAGTCAGCCTCAGGTAACGTGCATATTGTCAGGGATGAACTCCATGGAGATGCTGGAAGAAAACGTAAAGAGCGCAGAGGAGGCATGCGCTGGCGAGTTCAAAGAGGAAGACAATCTGTTTCTCAAAGGAGTTGCTGACGGAATCAATGCCAAGCTTAAGGTGAGATGTACAGGCTGCGGTTACTGCATGCCGTGCCCTAAGCACGTTGATATTCCGGGATGTTTCTCTGCGTACAACAGAAGATATACAGACAGCTATTTCACAGCTGTCAAGGAATACATGCAGTGCACCACGATGAGAAAGGACCTTACAGTTGCATCAAACTGCGTAGGCTGCGGAATGTGCGAGCAGCACTGTCCTCAGTGCATACCAATCAGGAAAGAACTTGAAAATGTGCGAAGAACACTGGAAGGGCCTGTATGCAAAATAGTGGGAAAAGTCATAAGATTAGTCATGAAGTACTAAATATGTGATATAATAACTCTGTTGTGACAAAATAATGTATATTACAGTAGTTTTGACTAATGAAAGGATACAAGTATGTGCGGATTTGTAGGCATGTTTAACAACAGTGCAAACATTGATGAAAACAGTAAGATTATCAAGGACATGGCGGACAAGATTGCTCACAGAGGACCCGACCAGGATGACTACTTCGTTGACGACAAGGTCTCTCTGGGATTCAGAAGGCTGAGCATCATTGACCTGGAAGGAGGCAGCCAGCCAATATACAACGAAGACAAGACCAAGGTAATCGTATTTAACGGTGAAATCTACAACTATCAGGAGCTGCGAGAAGAACTCATTGCCAAGGGTCATGTGTTCAGCTGCGATGCGGACACTGAAGTAATACTCCACGGTTATGAAGAATACGGCAAAGAATTCAACAAGCGTCTGAGAGGTATGTTCGCATACATGATCTGGGACATGAAGGAGCAGGTTCTCTTCGGAGCGAGAGATATCTTCGGAATCAAACCTTTCTTCTATTACAGCAAGGGCGATTCACTCATGTTTGCTTCAGAAATCAAATCGTTTACAGCGAATCCGTATTTCGAGAAAGAACTGAACAGAGAAAGAATACCTGAATATCTGTGCTTCGAGTTCATTCCAACCAACGAGACACTTTTCAAAAACGTGTATAAGATGCCGCCCGGACACTGTTTTACAGCTAGGAAAGGTAAAATTGAAATAGAGCCGTATTTCGTAATGAAGTATGACATCGATGACAGCAAGTCCCTGGAAGAGTGGGAAGACATAATCGCAGAAACATTTGACGGCAGCATTAAGGCTCACAGCATTGCTGACGTAGAAGTAGGATGCTTCCTTTCGAGCGGCGTTGATTCAAGTTATGTGGTTAAGGAAATAAGCAAAGACCACAAACTTAAGACATTTTCTGTGGGATTCACCGAAGAGAAGTACAGTGAACTGAAGTACGCTGAGGACTTCGCTGAAACAATCGGCGTTGATATTTATACTAAAAAGATATCGGCTGATGAGTACTTCGATGCTGTACCTTATGTTCAGTATTATATGGATGAACCGCTGCCAAATCCGTCGGCAGTAGCGCTTTACTTCCTGGCGCAGAAGGCATCTGAGCAGGTTAAGGTTGTGCTTTCTGGGGAGGGTGCTGATGAACTGTTCGGAGGATATTACTATTATCAGGATCCGCTGGCATTCCAGTCATATCAGAAAAAAGTGCCTAAGTTCGCCCGCAAGGCGGCAGCAGGCATCGCAGGGATTCTGCCAAACGGTTTCCACGGCAAAAGATTCCTGACAAGGGGTGCCCAGACAGTTGATGAGTACTACATTAGAAACAACTATAATTTCAACTACACTGAGAGAGATAAACTGCTTAACCCGAACATTCCTGCCAAGAAACCGTCAGAGTATTCCAAGATGTTTTTTGACAGATGCAAGGGGGAGGATGACATTACCAGAATGCAGTACGTTGACATGAATACATGGCTGGTGCAGGATATTCTGGTTAAGGCTGACAGAATGAGTATGGCCCATTCGCTTGAACTTAGGGTTCCGTTCCTGGATAAAGAAATGCTGAAGGTAGCACTCAGCATACCGTCAAAACACAGAGTTTCCAAGAATCTGACCAAGATTGCACTGAGAGGTGCAGCAAGAAAGCAGGTGCCTGAGAAACAGGCAAGCATGCCTAAGAGAGGATTCCCGGTGCCGCTTAATGACTGGCTTAAGCAGGACAAGTACTACAATCTTGTTATGGACAAATTCACAGGTCCTGTTGCTCGAGAGTTCTTTAACATTGATTATATTGTCGGACTTCTGGAGAACCACAGAGAAGGTAAGGCTCACAACATGAAGAGAATCTGGACAATATATTCATTTATTGTATGGTATGAAAATTATTTCGTAAGAAACGGCGAAGCGGCAGCATAGCACGAAGCATAACATGAGCATTAAGAAAGTAACACATATTGATAACGTTAAATTGAGAGAAGACGGACAGGCTGTGGTAATTCTGGACCAAAGCAAGCTTCCCGGCTTAGCGGAGTACATTGAGCTTGAGAACCGGGAGCAGATGTACGATGCAATTGCTAAACTCCGTGTACGAGGGGCACCTGCCATAGGCATCTGTGCGGCATACTGCATGTATGTTCTGGCCGCTAGAGAAGACAGCTGCGGCGATTTCATGAAGAAACTGCGCGAAGAAGGTGAGTATCTCAAATCATCACGACCTACAGCTGTTAATCTTGCATGGGCCGTTGACAGAATGATTGACAAAGCCGAGTCTATGTCAGATGAAGCTGATGAAAAGGTGCTGGATGCACTAAGGAATGAAGCAGTTGCCATACATGAAGAAGACATGGCAATGTGCCGGAGAATTTCTGAATTCGGATTATCTGTGATCAAAGAAGGCGACGGCATACTGACTCACTGCAATGCGGGACCTTTGGCTACTTCAAGATACGGCACAGCTTTGGGACCGATTCTGCTTGCGAAGGAGCAGGGAATCAGTCTCAGAGTGTTCGCTGATGAAACCAGACCTCTGCTCCAGGGGGCTCGTCTGACTGCCTACGAACTGGATGCTGCAGGTGTTGATGTGACGCTCATCTGTGACAATATGGTATCATCGGTAATGCAGAAAGGCTGGATTCAAGCCTGCTTCGTAGGATGTGACAGAGTTGCAGCCAATGGTGACACCGCAAACAAAATAGGCACGTCGGGAGTGGCAATTCTGGCAAAGCATTACGGAATTCCGTTTTATGTGCTTGGACCAACATCCACTATAGATTTAGACTGCAGGACGGGAGCAGATATTCCAATTGAGCTTAGAGACCCGGAAGAAATCAAAAAAATGTTCTTTTGTGAGCCATCATCACCGGAGTCAGTCAAATGCTATAATCCGGCATTCGATGTGACAGATCACAGACTGATTACGGGCATCATCACAGAGAAGGGCATTGCGTACCCGCCATTTGAAGAATCCTTAAAAAACATGAAATAGAAGTTAACAGCAGTCTTATTTAAGGTTAATTTAAGGCTGCTGTTTTATTGACTGCATATGCTTCAGATGTTATCATCATTTCGTTTTGAGAGGTAAAGAAAATGATATTAATTGTGGCTTTCGCAGTATTTATTGCTGCTATGGTGACATGCATCGTTACAGGGCACAGCATTGTCCTGGGACTTGCAGCCGGATTTGTCACCTTCATTGTTGCAGGGTATTTCAAGGGATTTAAGGTTAAAGACACTTTGTCCATGGCCTGGGGAAGCATTAGAGAAACATTCATAGTGGTCGAGATATGGCTCATGATAGGGCTTCTGACAGGTATCTGGCGTGCATCAGGCACAATTTCATTTTTTGTATATTATGGAGTGCTTATGGTGCGGCCGCCGCTTTTTATCATACTTGCATTTGTAATGTGCTGCGTGCTTTCATATGTTCTGGGCACATCTTTTGCAGTATCCGGAACTCTGGGAGTAATGCTGATGGCCCTCGCCAACAGTGCGGGTGTTGACCCTCTGCTTACAGGAGGAGCCATAATGTCAGGCATATATTTCGGGGACAGATGTTCTCCCGCATCGTCAAGTGCAATACTTGTTGCCAACATAACAGGTACAGACCTTATGACTAATGTAAAAAAGATGTTCGTTACAGGTGCTTTGCCTGTATGTATCACTCTCATTATTTATGGTGTGCTGTCGGTTCGAAATCCACTTAATTCAGTTGATGACACAATAATGAGTGCACTTTCAACCGAGTTTAATCTGACGCCTGCCACACTCATACCTGTTGCATTTATAGTGATTCTCCCAATCCTTAGATTTGACATAAGGTGGGCGTTCGTAGGGGGCATTGTCAGCAGCGGAGTTGTAGCTGTCATATGCCAGGACATGAGTGTAATGGAGAGCATAGGATATTCAATCAAGGGATATACTCCAGACAGTCAAGTGCTCAGCAGTATAATAGCCGGAGGCGGGCTGATTGAGATGATTGAGTCGTGCATCATTGTAACAATTGCTTGCTCATATTCGGGCATTTTCTCCGGAACAAATCTGCTTGGTGAAATACAGCAGCTTCTGGAACGAATGATGAGCAAATCAGGAAAGTTCATGGTGACGCTTCTTCTTTCACTGGTGACATGCGGCATTTTCTGCAGCCAGACCATAGGAGTAATGCTCTGTAACGATCTGATGAGGAAACCGTATGAGAGAGCCGGAAGTGATAAATATGAGCTGGCAATGGACATAGAGAATTCGGCAATTATGGTATGCGCACTCTTCCCTTGGTGCATAGCAGCATCAGTGCCGCTGACCATGCTTGGAGTTGACGCACGTGCACTGCTGTATGCATTCCTTCTGTATCTGGTGCCGTTATGCTATATTTTTACCAAGGCTCACTGGTATAAGAATAAGAGTAAGCCTGAAGAATGATATTGACAATAATTTCCAACAATGGTATTCTTTTGCAAAAGGGAGTCGGCGTGCAAAGGAGTGCAGGATATGGAGAACATGAACATTGCAATCGTTACAGATGACAAGGATTACGGCAGAGCATGCGGTCTTGCTATTCTTAACGTGTGCAGAACACTGGTGGTAAACATTTTCACAAAGGATGAATTCGCGACCGTTGGGGAGTGCTCCGGAGAGGACTCAGACGACGGTCGCTTTTATTATGGCTTTGATATTGTAATCTGGGATGGACCATTCTGTGAAGAATATCTGAGAGAAGGTACAGTGTTCCTTGTAGATAAGCCGTCCATGACTTGCAGAAACAGTGAAACAGGCAGATACTGCATATATAAATACAGTCCGGCGCAGCAGATGGTGGCTGATATTTTTGAGATTTACAGCAGGCAGACAGGAAGGAGCCCGGCTAATGTGTCGGCACAGGGTGTGCATGTATACGCATTTTCATCATGGGCGGGAGGCTGCGGATGCAGCACAGTAGCCATGGCAGCAGCACAGGAAATGGTAAGATTTCATAACAGGCGTGTATTCTATATGTCTCTGGAGGAACTAGAATCGACGGGAGAGTTTATCAAGTGTGTTCCCGGCGGCAGAACTCTCAGCTATTATTTGTATAATCTCTTTAAAAACAGGAAACATGGCAGAAAGGGAGTGGAGGCAGGCGAAGAATATAGACCGTTTTTCGAGAGTTTCATTGTGCGGGATGATTTCGGAATTGAGGCGTTTAGACCTACCAAAGGCAGAAATCCTCTAGTTGAACTGTCATCTGAAGACATATGCACATTCGTGGAGTCGGTAATGAACAGCGGGCGCTATGACACGATAATAGCGGATATCGGAACATCCATGTCGCAGGCTGCCGTAACATGTCTTGAAATGGCAGAAAAGATTTGCCTGATATCGCGTGAAACATGCAGTCTTACAAGAGAAATTTATTATTTACAGTACCTCATGACCATCGGAGGAGAAGATATGCTGCGAAAGATGATAAAGGTTGAGAACAGAGTCAGACTGGTAATGGGAAGTGATTTTTTCAACGACAAGGCCGATGAAGAAGACGCACTGATTCAAACTTCAATGACAATAGGAGAGAACAATATTTTTTCTGAAGAAGAAGGCATATACAAGGTGCTGCTGGAAGGAGACTTCGGCAGAAGCATTGCCCAATTAACTGAAATTTTGCCACAAGTGCTGAGGTAAGTATGTTAAAATTAAACGACAGGTACGCTGAAAGGAGAGAAAATTGGCTGTAGATTCATTAATAGTTGATCTGACCCTGATAATGATGTCCGCAGCAGCGGTTACTCTTGTGTTCCGCAAGCTTAAACAGCCGGTAGTGCTTGGATACATTCTGGCAGGATTTCTTATCAGTCCTAATTTCGAATACTTCCCGACGGTAATCGGCAGCGAGGATATTGTCGTATGGGCAGATATCGGTGTCGTTTTTCTCATGTTCGGACTTGGGCTGGAATTCAGTTTCAGGAAACTGGCAACTGTCGGAGGAAGTGCATTCATTATCGCTCTGACTGTTATGGGAGCAATGGTGTTTATTGGAACCGGAGCGGGATGGCTGTTCGGATGGGATAAGATGGACTGTCTCTTCCTGGGATGCATGCTGAGCATGTCATCTACAATGATAATTCTCAAAGCATACGAGGAATTCAAAGTAAAACATGAAAAGTACGCGCAGGTTGTGCTTGGAACTCTGGTTATTGAAGATATTGCGGGCATTTTCATGATGATTGTTCTGACTGCTCTTTCTGTGGGAAAGAACGTATCGGGCATAGAACTGATTCAGGAGCTGGGAATCATGCTGATAATGCTGGCAATATGGCTGGTTGCAGGTGTATTCCTTATTCCGACATTCCTGAATAAAGTTACTAGAATAATGTCTGATGAGATGCTTCTGGTATTCTCGATTGGTTTATGCCTGAGCATGGTGCTGATTGCTCATGCCATAGGATTTTCGTCAGCGCTTGGAGCCTTTATGACAGGTTCCATTCTTGCAGGAACTGTGTACGGCGATAGAATTGAGCACATAATAACACCTATCAAGGACATGTTTGGTGCAGTATTCTTCGTATCTGTCGGAATGCTCATCGTGCCTTCACTAATGGTGAAATACATTGTGCCGATTCTGATTCTGTCAGCAGTGACGATAGCAGGACAGTCGCTTTTCGCATCAATCGGAATACTTCTTTCGGGTCAGACACTGAGAACAGCTGTCAAAGGCGGCATGAGCATGGTTCAGATAGGAGAGTTTTCGTTCATTGTTGCAACGCTGGGCACAGGACTTGGTGTAATAAGTGAGCATCTTTATCCAATAATAGTATGTGTTTCTGTAATAACATCGTTTCTGACACCTGTTATGATGAGAAGTTCTGAAGCGGTTTATCAGAAACTGCTTCAAATCATACCAAGACGCGTCAGAATCAACCTTGCCAAGATGACATCAGATAAACAGTCAGAAGCTGAGAAAGACAATGACTGGATGACATACCTGAAGGCAGTGCTCATCAGAACTTTCATATGTTCAGCAAGCATGTTCTTCATATACAAAGCAGGAACGGCATACATGCATCCGTTTCTTGTAGATAATCTGGGGAAGTGGGCAGACGTGGCAGGCGCTGTCATCATGATAATGGCAATGATTCCATGTACAAGAATGATGCACGGAAGTGCCAAGGATGCACTTTTTACCAAGCTGTGGCTCAAAAGAAGAACAAACAGGCTTCCTCTGATTACATTGAGAGCTTTTAGAATATTCATTGCCGCATGCTTCATGGCACTTGTTGTGCGCAGCATGTTCCATATTCCATTTGCATTGCTGGTTATGATTGCTGCTATACCGGTGGTTCTGATCATTAGATCAGACCTGGTAAAAGGCCTTGCAATCAACATAGAACTGAGATTCATGTCAAACTTTTTCCAGAAGACACTGGAAAAAGAGAAGAGAGAAAGGGGAGCCCGCGGAAATCTCAGAATGATTGATGAATCTCTGTTTGTATCGGAGTTTCAGATTGTCGAACTTAGAAATGTCGAGCGAGTGGTGGATTTCAGCAGCAGGAGAGGCTATCACGGAACTATCATTAAGATTATACGGGAAGACGGCACCATAATAAACCTGCCTGACAAGTACTGCGAGATTATGGAAAAGGACTATCTGCACATAATGGGGACCAAAGAGGAAATAGATGCCATAATGATTCTTCTTGAACGTGAGAAAACCATTGAATACACAGAACGTCCGGACATGACACTTAAGGACTATATTTACGGACAGACATTCAGAGGCGTAGAAGTTGACAAGCAACTGTTCTGTATTCCGCTCAAAATTGATTCATCCATGGAATTCTGCAGGAAAGCAATCAAGAACAGCAGCATAAGAGAAAACTACGGTGCGACAATCATTGGGATAGAACGAGGCAATCTGCCGATTATCAGACCTGATCTGGCTACGATTATCCAGGAACGAGACCTGATGTGGCTTATCGGAACCAAGGCTGCCGCCGATAAAATGATTAAGGCCGGAATAATGGAAAACCATAAAAAAGAAAAAGAAAATAAGAAAATGTAATTATTCACATCCGGGAGGTATTCTCCCGGGATATTTTGTATTGAATAAAATGCACAATTATTCTGAAAATTGCGTTGTATCACAAAATTGATGGTGTTAAAATACAAATGATGTTTGTGAAGTTAGGAATTTTGCAAATATTTTAAATTAGATAAAATCTTGTATACAAAATTCTTAATACAAACAAACAATAAACAAAGTAATTAGAATGATTTTAGAGAATTCTATGCAGCTAATGTTTAAAGTATTTACGGAGGTAATGTTATGGCAAAGGTGAAAGGCCTGGCTCAGGCTGTTTTGAGTCTGCTGCCCGGCAAAGATTGTAACGGCTTTGGCGGATGTGGATTTGATTCATGTCTCGAATGTGCCAAGGCGATTACAGAAGGCAATGGTGTAGCGTCATGTCCTGCATGCACTCAGGACAATGTCGACGCAATTGCAAGACTTCTGAACACTGACAGTGTAGCTGTTGAAGACAAGAAAGTATACGTTAAATGTAACGGAAGCGCTGCAGGCAAGGATAGATTCGCAGGAAGCATGTCGTGCAAAGATGCGAAAGCTGCGGGTTTCCTTAGAGGAGAATGCTGCTGGGGATGTATTGGATGCGGAGACTGTGTCAACGCATGTGCATACGAGGCAATGTCTCTAGTTGACGGCAAGGTTGTAATTGACCATGAGAAATGTAATGGATGTCAGGCTTGTGCTAATGCATGTCCTCAGTCACTCATTGACATAGTGCCGGCAGATGCAACAAACTTCATTCCTTGCTCGTCACTTGACAGCCAGGATCTTACTTTCTCAACCTGCGGATACGGATGTATCGGCTGCGGAGACTGTGCCATCGCATGTCCAAAAGGCGCCATCGAGATGGTTATGGGTGACAAAATCGTCGGAAGATATGCGAAGATTGATTACAGCAAGTGCGAAGGCTGCGTAAGCTGTACCGTTGCCTGCAGAAAGAAGATAATCGTTGATACAATTCATGATCTGACTAAGGTAAAGAGCGAAATCGCATTCGTTAAGTGCTCAGGCGGTGCTCTGGGTCAC
>JALEUQ010000089.1 GCA_022780965.1 Clostridiales bacterium | reverse complement strand
CTGACAGTGGATAATCAATCATAGGTTTATCGTAAATTGGAAGCAGCTGCTTAGATGTGACCATGGTAAGCGGGTACAATCTTGTACCTGCTCCACCTGCCAGTATTATTCCCTTCATTGTCTTTGACTCCTCACACAACGTCTACCTGTTGCTGTACATTCTATCGTAATACTCCTGATACTCCCCGCTGATGATTTCTTCCCACCAGCTGCGGTTATCAAGGTACCAGTCAATGGTCTGTCTTATTCCATCGTCGAATCTGGTTTCAGGCAGCCAGCCAAGTTCATCGTGAATCTTGGTTGGGTCTATGGCATATCTCAGGTCATGACCCTTCCTGTCACCAACAAATGTAATTAAATCCTCAGATTTGCCAACCTGCTTCAATATTGTTCTGACCACCTCAAGATTGCTCTTCTCGTTGTGTCCGCCAATATTGTAAACTTCACCCACTTTGCCGTCGTGGATAATCATGTCGATTGCCTTGCAGTGGTCTTTTACGTATAGCCAGTCTCTGACATTCTCGCCTGTCCCGTACACAGGAAGCTTCTCATCTGCCAGTGCATTCTTTATCATCAGCGGTATCAGTTTCTCAGGGAACTGATAAGGTCCGTAATTATTGGAACATCTGCTTATTGTTACAGGCAGTCCGTATGTCCTGTGATATGCCATTACAAGCAGATCTGCTGATGCCTTGGACGCCGAGTATGGACTGGATGCTGTCAGCGGCATGTCTTCAGTGAAGAACAGATCCGGTCTGTCAAGCGGCAGGTCACCGTACACTTCATCCGTTCCCACCTGATGATACCTTGCTACTCCATATTCGTTTGATGCATCCATCAGAGTCTGCGTTCCCAGAATATTGGTTCTCAGGAAAACGCCCGGGTCTTCAATGGATCTGTCCACGTGGGATTCTGCAGCGAAGTTTACTACAACATCGAACTTTTCCTCCTCGAACAGCTGGAACACCAGCTTCCTGTCTGTAACATCTCCCTTGACGAACTTGAAATGAGGATTGTCCATTACCGGTTCCAGAGTCTTGATATTACCACAGTATGTGAGAGAATCCAGACATAATATATCATATTCAGGATGCTTATCAAGCATGTAAAAAACAAAATTTGCGCCTATGAATCCGGCTCCGCCGGTCACTAATATCTTCATTTGAATGCTACCTCATATATTCCAAATAAGTACGGTCTTGCCTATCATCTTCTGGATATCAGTTTCAAATGCTCTGACGATATCCTTAATATCATTTATTTCAACCTTAGAGCCTACTATGCTCTCAAGATAGTTTACAATATCGGAATTTTCTTCATACAGCTTGAACAGTCCCTCGTAATCATCTCTGCCGCTTCTGCTGCTTCCGAACAATCTGAGGCCTTTCTCCAGAATCATTCTCGTATTGAGTGGCACCGGATCTTCGGACACTCCAAGGATGCTTATAGTACCCTCAGGATGTATGAAATCTATTATCTGATTTATCGCCTGTCCCGAAGCCATACTTCCTACGCATTCAAATGCATGGTCAACTCTTAGATCTTCAGGGATTTCGGAACACAGAAAAGTTCCGTCTGCAAAGGTGAAATCTTCCAGCTTATATTCACTGATTCCAAAGATATATACCTTGGAATCAGGCATGCATTTCTTGAGAACCAGAGCCGTAATGAAGCCTAGATTGCCATCTCCCCATACACCGAAAGTGTCACGTCTGGCATGTGAGAATCTCATCATTCTCTTCACTGCATGATAACTCACACTTACCAGTTCTGAGAATGCTCCCACATAAGGATTAATACCATCAGGAAGTCTGACAAATCTATCTGGCGATGCAACTACATACTCCTGCATCAGACCATCCATGCTGCTCGCTCTGAATTTGCTGCTCCTGAGATAATTCTCTGCAATGATATCATCTGATTCCACAGGGAAATTAGGTATCATTACTACCTTATCTCCTACATTGAAAGTACCTGTAGGATCGCACACAACCCTTCCTGTTCCTTCATGGAGCAATGCCATTGGGAACTTCTTTTTTAGCACTTCTTCCGGTCTTGTTCCCTGATAATATCTCTGATCTGCATGGCAAATCGACAAGTACTCCGGTCTTACGAGAACACTGTCTGCATTTAATTCAACGTTTACGAAAGTTTCCTCGAACTGTCTTGGTGCAACTATCTGATATACCTTATTTAACATTGTTTTCTCCCCTGATGATAGCTTCTGCAACAACCAGATCGTGCGGGTATGTAATCTTAATGTTAGACACTTCTCCTGCAACAAGTTTAACAGGCTGATTGTTCACCACCATTATCTTGCATGCATCTGTCAGAATCTGCTTGTCTTCTTCACTCATCTTACTGTATGTATCCCTTAATTTCAATGCCTTGAACGCCTGCGGTGTCTGTCCCTGATACATTACTGATCGATCGGGAATACTGCTGATGAATGTTTTATCTGTTCCTTCAACTATGGTATCGGTCGCAGGAATTACAGTATCTGTAGCACCGTATTCAATGGCGGCATCGATATTATCTTCAATGATTCTGTGAGTTACGAATGGTCTAACTGAATCATGAGTAACGATTATGGTATCCTCGTCAAGGCCGCAATTCTCCTCAATGTACTTGATACTGTTCATTATGGTATCATTGCGAACTGCACCGCCCTCGATGACAGCAACTCTGTCATTATCCGATATGTATTTCTTCACCAGATCTCTAGTATAATTAATCCATTGAGCAGGACTGAGCACAATAATCTTTTCAAATCTTGAATTTATGATGAATTTCTCGATTGTATGTACAATGACAGGTTTGCCTCCTACAGTAAGAAACTGTTTAGGTTTCTCCACATTTCCCATGCGCGAACCGACTCCGCCAGCAAGTATTACACCATAAATATTAGTTCCCATGCCTTTTCCTCCTTATCGCAATAAGTATTAATATTGTAACACCTGATAATGTCAACGCTAAGCCAATCTTGCTATTAGGTGTATGATATTTGAGTACAACTTCGTGTGTCCCTGCATCAACACATATTCCTTTAAACGTAACGTCTACATCATCCATTGATGATACTTTCTTACCGTCCACAGTTACTTCCCAGCCGCCATTGTCTATAATCGACAGGAACAGCACTGAATCCTCTTTAGCAGTCAAAATACCTTCAATAACATCATCTGAGAAACTTCTTACATGGAACTTACTGTCCTCTAGTATTCTCGCATTCTCGTCATATATGTCCATCGGAACTGCATAGACATGAATATCCTCATAGTCATAGATACCTTTAGTGTCTATGTTAATATTCACTTTACCGCTGATACTGTCAAAATAACCCAGGTTGATGTTAAAATCTTCTACATCATTTAAGCCCTGGTTTTTACCCTTTCTTACCTGGGCTGCCTTAACAATATTTCCTTTGGTCACTTCAATTTTGAACTTGTCATTATCATCATATGACCTGGATTTTACAGCAAACGCCA
>JALEUQ010000069.1 GCA_022780965.1 Clostridiales bacterium | reverse complement strand
GAGATTGATTTAGCGAGAAGCTTAATCAATACATATTCAATGATGCCTTCATCGGATATTGGGAAACTGATTGCTCAGGCAGATGAATTCCTGACAAGGTATTCTGAGAACAGTCAGATTCAGAGATTGAGAATAAGACTGGCCATAGAAAACATTAAAGCAGATAACAGAGAAGAAACCAGACGGATTATTAACGGCATACTTGATAATCTTGACAGTGTGTTCCCTGCAATGACTAAGGTGCATGGTGAGCTACACAAATACAGAGGTGATGTGGCATATCTTCTTGAGGGGGATGCTGCCAAGGCGAAGGAATACTATGAATATGCCTATGGACATACGACAAACGGCATAATAAGAAGTGAAATAGAATCAATTGCCGATATTCTTGGATTAAACCTTGATGAATCAGATGCTCCATGGGAAGAACTGAAAAGTGCAGTGAAATATGAATCACAAGTAAGTGATGCAGAAGTAGAACAGGCAGCTTCCGTTGCAGGTATAAGCCGAAACAGATATCGTGCAATGAAGCTTAGAAGGAAACTGAGCAGCGTGAGAATCAAAAGAGACGATATGATTAAGCAGAATGCGATAAATGTCTTTAACAGAACAGGAGACAGGGTCGAACTGCTGGAATACTATGAAGGTAAAATTGACAGCATTGTCAAGCTCCGTGATGAAGGACGGTTTGAAGAGCTCACTGACATTATGAAGCCCCATGCCGAAGCGGTCGAGAAGAACTATAAGATCGGGCTGGGACTTATGGTACATCCGGTGCTCAGTGAAATACAGTATGAATTATTCAGAAGAGAAGGCAAAGGTGATATGGCGGCTCAGATTGACAGAATGGTGCCGGCGCAGCATCGTAAGCCGATAGGAGAATAATGAAAAAGAAATTGAAACATGGTATGGCAAGGATATTTGATTTCCTTACTATCAGAATTCTTTACCCGATAACATATAAGATACATGCCAGAAAAGCTGTGAATCCGAAGAAAGTCATTCTGCTTGAACCGAGATTCCCTGAGACAACAGACAGTCTGCTGCAGATTAAGAAGCAGCTGGAAGTGATGGGAGGATATGAGGTTCTGGAAATGTCGCTGGGGTTCGAGATAGAACATATAAGCGAGATTCACAGAAGGACAATGAGGTTTCTCAGGGAGTATGCCACAGCGGCGTATGTATTCACAACGGATTCCAATAAAGCTGTCGGAGGCTTCAACATGCGTCCGGAGACTCAGATGATACAGTGCTGGCACGCATGCGGAGCATTCAAGCGCTTCGGCTTCAGCACTGCGGGAGCATCATTTGGAGGAAGCAATTATAAGCAGAGAATGTATCCTAATCACAGGAACTATACCCTTGTAACAGTGAGCAGCGATGAGGTTGTGTGGGCATATGAAGAAGCCATGGGGCTTGAGGGCAGGAACCTTGTGAAACCGCTGGGAGTCAGCAGAACGGACGTGTTCTACGATGAAATGTTCGTAAAGGATGCGTGCAGGCAGGTTGAAGAGGCGGTGCCACAGACTAAAGGCAGGAAAGTAATATTATATGCTCCAACATTCAGAGGACGAGTAATAGAGGCTAAGTCTCCTGACCAAATGGATTTAAAACTAATGAAAGAGGAACTGGGTGATGAGTACGTCGTTCTTATTAAACATCATCCATTTGTCAAGAACAGGCCGGAGATTCCTGAACAGCTGGGAGACTTCGCATCGGATGTAACGGATATTCTTGATATCGACAAGCTGTTATGCAGAGCGGATGTCTGTATTTCGGATTATTCTTCTCTGATATTTGAATATTCGCTGTTTAACAGACCAATGATATTCTTCGCGTACGATTTGGATGATTATTATGACCACAGAGGATTCTACTATCCTTATGATGAGATGGCACCGGGTCCTATTGTGAAGAGTACTGAAGAAATTGTAGAAATTATCAAAGGTATTGAAGCCGGTTGGGATGACAGCCGGGTGGTTCAGTTCAAAACTAAGTTTATGGGAGCTTGCGATGGGAATGTCACTTCCGGAATCCTTGAAGAGGTTGGAATTAAATAGTAACAGCAAAAGGTATCACATTATTCTATATTCGGTAATGTTTATCATTACTGCATTATGTTCATATGTGATGTTCATTATGGTTCACAAAACATTTCTGACTGATGCAAATGGAAATGTCGACGGTATAGCCCAGCTTTACCCTGCATATACCGAGATTAAGAGGATGATAGGGAATGTTGTTTCAGGCAATGGACTTGAAGTATGGACATGGGATATTGGTCTGGGCGACAACAGCATGATAAATTTCAGCTCGAAGCTTTTGAATCCTCTAACATACATAGTGATAGCGTTCCCTTATGAACATATTGATATTGGATTCACTTTAATGATTGTGGTAACGCAGTATTTGTGCGGACTGTCATTTATGGCATTCGGCCGTCGTGTGAATCTGGGCAATGTGCAGAATGCAATTGGCGGACTGTCATATGCTTTCTGCGGATGGGCCATATGGGCTATTGGTCATATGGCTACTTTTCTGACGGCAATGGCTTTGCTGCCCCTGCTGATTCTCGGTGCAGAGAAGATATTGAACAGACAGTCACCTTTGCTATTCATAGCTGCAGTAGCTATGCACATGCTGTACAGTGTTCAGTGGTCATATATTGGCGGCATCACGGTGGTCATTTATTTTGTTGTAAGATATGCGACGGAGTATAATGACGGCGATTGCTTCATTAAGGAATTGGGCATGAGATTTCTGCAGTTTTGCGGATATGGTATCGTCGGAATGATGATTTCAGCTGCAGTATTCATCCCTAACGTGATGCAGCTGAGAAATGCTGTAACATCATCGACAGTCAAGAATGAAGTTCTGTATTCAATTTCACAATATTTGAGAATTCCGAGCGGATTTTTTGCGGTGGATTGCGTAACGGGGCTGTATAGTGTGCTTGCTGTAAGTTCGATATGCGTTATACTTATTCCGGCAGGCATTAAAAAAATCAGGCAGAAGAATACTGCTGCCATTATGACTGCTGGTTTTTTTGCTGCATCATTGATTCCTGTCACAGGTCGGATTTTTAATGGCATGGGCTACTCCAGCGGCAGATGGTTTTATGTTCTCATATTCTTTCTTATTTGGATGTGCATGGAGTCACTACATAAGGAAAGCTTTTCGTCATCTAATGTGCGGCTAATGCTAGTATGGGTGTGTGCAGCAGGAATATACAGTATAATAGTAAATGGTGTAATACTCGAGAATGCAAGTGACGCGAATTTGACCTCATGTGTTTTCGGTGTAATATTCGCACTTCTTCTAATATACGTGTGTATTAAATACTATAGTGCAGACAGAAAGAAGAACCATGGCATTATCGCTATCCTTCTGGTGATAGTAAGTATAGCAGCTTATGTTAATGTTGAGATGTTTCCGTATTTAGGAGGAAGGCTGTATGAGTTTCGCAAAGCCGGCTCGATAGAAGAAGTATTGGCAGATTCAACTCAGAGAGTGGGGTGCCAGATACAGGCGGAAGATGGCACGTTCTATAGAATTGATCAAGTTGACGGGTATACAGACAGGAGATTTGCTCGTGTTAGAGCTAATGAAAACATGTATTTCGGCAACAGGTCGATTTACTCATATTCTTCGACTATTCCGGGAAGCTGGCTTGAGTTCAATAAACTGGTCGGAAACAATTGCGGGTATTTCGACAGAACCACAAGTTATTCTAACGATAATAGAGAAGGTATTGACCTGCTTATGGGTGTCAAGTATTTTCTGGGAGACAGCACGACCAAGAAACCGGGCGCTTCTGAATATGCAGCCTATGGATTCGATGATTATAAGGTAATTGACGGAGTCAGCGTTCTTAAGAACAAATATGATATCGGACTTGGAACGGCGTTTGACAAGTATATTACAGAGAGCGAATGGCTAGAGTATTCACCCTTAGAAAGGGAGCAGGTTCTGCTTCAGGCAGCAGTTGTGAAGGATGAGGACGTTGACAAGCTGAACGGAGTTAAACACGCTTCAAGTGATGAGATAAGAACTTGTATCAAGGAAGTTCCATTCGAGATATCAGGAGCGAATAATCTTGATTTTAATGAAAGTGATAAGACTATTACAGTGACCGGAACTTCATCTGATGTGTCCGGATTTGATATTACTCTTCCGGAAATGAGAAACTGCAGAGTAATGATTTCATTTGACGGGCTGACCAAGAGGGAACTGCCTTATTCTAAGGTGCTTGAACTCAGTAATGCTTCAGACGACAGAAACAGACTGGCGTTTGCTGTAAAATCCAGGTCATATGATGATAATGACAAGTTCAAAATTGAAGTGACCAAAGGAAATATTGTTAAGGCAGCCCAGGTAAGAAAGGGTAAAAACCAGGGCTTAAATGATGTAGAAGATTTTAACATCA
>JALEUQ010000032.1 GCA_022780965.1 Clostridiales bacterium | reverse complement strand
AACATATACTATCGCAATGATAATTACCAGTAAAATGAATTTGTTTCTACTCAATTTTGTAACCTCCAGTAGTCCTTTTTATAATTCTAACTTAATTCTGAGAAAAATGAAACTTAAATAATACTTAAACTTGCCTGATTGACGGTTTGTTAATATACTGATTCTGTAAATGGAAGGAGAATTAACCTATGAACGTTATATATACAGACATGAACTATGCAAGACAGTTCATTAAGCCCAGGGATCCTGATACACACAAAGGCCAGTGCGGGCGTGTTCTCATAGTTGCTGGTTCTGAAGGAATGTGCGGTGCTGCTGCACTTTGTGCCAAAGCAGCCATTCGATCCGGTTCGGGACTGGTCACAGTGGCACTGGATGAAAAACTGTTTCCGATAGTTCAGGTGCTTGTACCTGAAGCCACATGTGTGCCGCGAAGCAGAATCATGGCGAAGGACAGAGATTCTTTCCTGAGCAGGTTTGACTCAATAGCCATAGGTCCGGGCATTGGTGTGAGTGAAGAAAACTATCAGATGATATACAGGATAATGCAGGAAACAGAGTGCATTAAAGTCATTGATGCGGATGGACTGAACACATTATGCAGTTATGACAATAAGCTTTCCTGTATGACAGCTTATCCTGGAAAAGTTGTGATTACTCCGCATCCGGGAGAAGCAGACAGGCTGCTGAAATGCGCCGGGGCATCTACAGTCAGAGAAATGGGACGCGAGAATGCGGTCAGAGCCCTTGCAGACTTTACGCGTGCGACAGTGCTTCTTAAAGGAAACGAAACTCTTGTTGCCCAGTCGGGGCATGATGTTTCATGTAATACTACAGGAAACCCTGGAATGGCAACAGGCGGAAGTGGAGATGTTCTCACCGGAGTCATTGCAAGTTTATGCGGAATTGGTTATAATGGATATGCTGCGGCCAGGATTGGTGCATTCATTCACGGGCTGGCCGGAGATATAGCTGCTGAACATCTTGGACAGTGGGGAATGACATCGATGGATATTGTCAGCTTCCTTCCTCTGGCATTTAAAGCGGCAGCAGAGAAACAGAACCCATAATGAGGAGGATTTTATGGATATCAAATCACTAGAAAAAACAGCGGCAGAGGTGAGAATCGGAATTATCAAAGCGCTCAGTAACGCCGGTTCCGGTCATCCGGGCGGTTCGCTTTCAATTGCAGATTTAATAACGGTTCTTTACTTTGATGAGATGAATGTGGACCCTTCAAATCCTAAGATGAAGGGAAGAGATAAGTGCATCCTTTCCAAGGGACATGCCAATCCTGCGCAGTATTCGGCTCTGGCAGTCAAGGGGTATTATCCTATGGAAGAACTGATGACGCTCAGGAAGCTTGGATCAAAATTCCAGGGACACCCTGATATGCACAAGGTTCCTGGAATTGAGATGTCTACAGGATCGCTTGGACAGGGATTCGCAGCAGCAAACGGCATGGCAATTGCCAACAAGCTTGATAACGATCCGGGCAGAATCTACGTTATTCTGGGAGACGGTGAACTTCAGGAAGGCATCGTCTGGGAGGCTGCTATGGCAGCAGCTCACTACAATCTGGACAATATGGTTGCAATCGTTGACCATAACAAGCTTCAGATAGACGGCGAAAATGACAAGGTAATGAAGGTTACTCCTATTGAAGAAAAGTTCGAGTCATTCGGCTGGAACGTTATCACAATTGACGGACATGATATTGAAGCAATTAAGGATGCTTTCGCCAAGGCACGTGAATGCAAAGGAAGACCTACTGCAATCGTAGCAGAAACAGTGAAGGGCAAGGGCGTTTCATTCATGGAAAACCAGGCAGGATGGCACGGCAAGGCTCCTGACGCAGAACAGACTAAGCAGGCGATAGAAGAACTTGGAGGTGAATTGTAATGGCAGATAAGATAGCAACCAGACAGTCTTACGGTGAAGCGCTGGTGGAATTAGGTGCATCACATCCTGAACTGGTGGTAATGGATGCAGACCTTTCGGGTTCAACTAAGACAGGAATGTTCGCAAAGGCATATCCTGACAGATTTTTTAACATGGGCATTGCTGAGCAGGGAATGTATGCAACAGCTGCCGGTCTTGCTCTTTCGGGCAAAACAGTTTGCGCCAGCACGTTCGCAATGTTTGCTGCAGGCAGAGCTTATGAAATAATAAGAAACTCTATCGGATATACAAAGGCAAATGTTAAAATCTGCGCAACTCACGCAGGTATTACAGTAGGTGAAGACGGCGCAAGCCATCAGACCTTCGAAGATATTGCTCTAATGAGAAACATTCCGGGCATGACCGTACTGAATCCTTCAGATGATGTATCAGCCAAGAAACTCATTGCCAAGGCAGTTGAGATGGAAGGTCCATGCTACATCAGACTTGGCAGAGCAGCAGTTCCTGTGTTTTATGATGACAGCGTAGAACTGGAAATCGGCAAAGGCATTCAGCTGAGAGACGGCAAGGATGTTACTATCATAGCAACAGGAATCATGATCAGCGAAGCAATGGCAGCAGCTGAGACACTGGCGGCAGACGGAATAGATGCAAGAGTAGTTGATATTCATACAATCAAGCCGATTGATGAAGAAATTATCATTAAGGCTGCCCAGGAGACAGGTGCAATAGTTACTGCAGAGGAGCATTCTGTAATAGGCGGACTGGGAAGTGCCGTATCTGAAGTAGTAGTCAAAAATGCTCCCGTTAAGATGGCGTTCGTAGGTCAGAATGATACTTACGGTGAGTCCGGCAAACCTGATGAGCTTAAGGCTAAATACGGCATGAATGCAGATGCAATCGTTAAAGCAGTTAAGGGTCTGTTATAGTATTGAAGATTATACACTGACAAAATGACAGCATCGCATAATATGTGATTGAAACTTAATACGGTTTAATATGAAACGGTCGTGTCTGTTCGCGGCCGTTTTGTAATGCAATAAAACCTACAGATACTGTCATTTTACTAATTGATTGAAAAAAACAACAATATGTAGTATCATTAGTTTGAATATGTGTGAGAAAGGGGCTTATCATTTCATGATAGAATTCAAACATGTTACTAAGATGTACAAATCTAATAGAGCTCTTGAAGATGTAAGCGTCAAGATTAACAAAGGTGAGTTCGTGTTCCTTGTCGGTCCCAGCGGCGCAGGCAAGTCCACATTCATCAAACTCATTCTCAAGGAGATTGATGCCACATCCGGGAGCATTATTGTAAGGGATAAAGAAGTTACGAAACTGTCAGCGAGACAGATTCCTAAATACAGACGCGGCATTGGCATGGTGTTCCAGGACTTCAGACTGCTGCCTAAGAAGACTGTGTATGAGAATGTTGCTTTCGCAATGGAGGTAATACATCAGCCCAAACGTGTAATCAAAAAGAATGTACCTCAGGTGCTCAGCATGATGGGAATTGAAGACAAAGCCAGGAAATACCCTGATGAGCTTTCCGCAGGAGAACAGCAGAGAGTTGCTATAGCAAGGGCAATAATCAATAGGCCAAGACTTCTCATTGCGGACGAACCGACAGGTAATCTGGACCCTGATACTGCATGGGAAATAATGCAGCTGCTAGATCAGATCAACAGCAGGGGAACTACAGTAGTAATGGTTACTCATGCTAAAGACATAGTAGACAAAATGGGAAAGAGGGTAATTGCCATAGAGAATGGCCATATCGTCAGAGATGAATTCGGAATGTACGGATTTGAGGAAGCACTGTCGGAAATCGACATGACTGCTGATACAATTCAGAGCAGGAAAACTTTCCGATCAAGATTCATGAGAGGAGGAATGGACTGATGAGAAGACTTGGATACACCATCAAACAGGCATTCCTGCAGGTCTTCAGAAACAGGACCATGTCTCTTGCTTCAGTATTTGCAATTACAGCCATGCTGATTATACTCAGCATATTTCTCATACTTGTAATCAATATTAACAATGCTGCTGAAGGTGTTAAGGATGATTACGATTCAATCGAGATATACATGCTGGATACTGCTACAGAAGCAGATGCGCAGGCAATAATAGATGACATTTCCACTTTTGAGGGCGTTGAAAGCGCATATTATAAAACCAAAGAAGAGGCGATGAAGGCATTTAAGGTGAGATGGGGCGATAATTCGTACCTTCTTGACAGTCTTCAGAACAATCCTCTGCCGAATTCTGTAGTTGTCAAAATAGCCGACCTTGAGAAGGCTGACGGCATTGCTGCACAGTGCGGAACGTATAAAAGCATTGAAGATGTCCAGTACTACAAGGACACAGTTGACAAACTGCTCAAAGCCACTAAGTTCATACAGAGAACAGCTATGATTATCATGATAATACTCATTATCGTATCCATAGTTGTTGTGTCAAATACAATCAAACTTACTGTTTTCAACAGGGCCGGCGAGATTTCCATCATGAAATATGTCGGTGCGACCAACTGGTTTATAAGAGGGCCTTTCCTTGCGGAAGGCATAATAATCGGTATAATATCTGCCGGAATATCAGTAGGCATTTCTGCGTTGCTGTATTCGAGAATATCGGATGCGCTCGGCAATCAGATAATGTCTCTGCTTAACATGCAGATGGTGCCGGCAGACTTCCTTATTTTCAACTTTGCCTGGATATTCCTTGCACTGGGAGTAAGTATCGGTGCCTGTGGAAGCATGATTTCAATGAGAAGATTCCTTGACGCATAACCGGAGGTGCGTATTTTGAGAAAAAAGAAACTTGCAATGGTGCTTGCGGCAGCACTTGCACTGTTCATGTGCATGGACTGTGTTTCGGTAAGCGCCAAAACACTTTCAGAAATTAATAAAGACATTAAATCCAAGAAGGCTGAACTTGAACAGCAGATGGACGAGTCAAAGGATCTGTCCGATCAGATCAGGTCAATGGAAAAGGAGATTACTTCCACAGAGAACAGCATAGACAGGCTGGATTCTGCGATTTCTGATGCTCAGCAGGAACTTGTCGTTCTCGAGAAAGATCTTGATGAAGCCAAGGAAAAGGTAAACAAACAGAATGAAGACCTTAGTGCAAGACTTAGAACCATGTACAAAAACGGTACTGTAGGCTTCGTTGACGTTCTGCTGCAGTCGGGAAGCTTCAGCGATTTTCTAAGCAATCTTACACTTGTTCAGAAGGTGTTTGAGAGTGATAAGAGTGTTCTTACAGAACTGCAGAAATCACATGATTTGATAGAAGAGAAGACTAATGAAGTCAAGACTTTGAAGAACGAACTTACAGAATCAAAGAATCTTGCAGAGGAAACCAAAGCAAGTCTCAGTTCTCAGAAATCTGTTCTTGATGATAAGAAAAAAGAGGTTAACAAGGACATAGCACAGATTCAGAAGGATCTGGACAGAATGGAAGCTGAAGCAGAAGCACTCAGTTCGCAGATCAGAGATCAGGGAAGCTCAAGTAACACATCAACATATAACGGTGTAATGTGCTGGCCTGCACCAAGTTACACTAGAATATCATGTCCTTTCGGCTGGAGAACTCATCCTATTACAGGACGTAAGAACTATCACGGGGGTGTGGATCTTGCAGCACCAGGAGGTTCGTCAATACTTGCGGCGGACAGCGGTACTGTAATCATAGCTTCCTATCACTACAGCTACGGAAACTATGTAGTAATAGACCATGGCGGCGGTATTTCCACACTTTATGCACACAGCCGCAAGCTGCTTGTAAGCAGAGGAAAGAAGGTTAGCCGCGGGCAGAAAATAGCACTTGTAGGAACAACGGGCAGTTCGACAGGTAATCATCTCCATTTCGAAGTAAGAAAAAATGGTACAAGAATTAACCCGCTGCCATACATTCAGTAACCAAGGATACGAAATGAGACAACCTGAAGAAATAATCAAAACATTGCTTGAATTAAGAAATATTAACGGTGATAAAGAAATCGCGGAGTTTTTGTCGCCAAAACCGCAGACAGCGCATGATCCATTCCTTCTTCTCAATATGGAAGAGGGAGTGGATTTGATTTTATCTGAAATAGATAAGGGTACTAAAATATGCATATATGGAGACTATGACGCAGACGGTGTTACTTCTGTATGCATTCTGGAAGGATTTCTCAGACAGCTTACGGATAATCTGACCCATTACATTCCTTCGAGATTTACAGACGGCTACGGGCTTAACAAGGATGCAATCAGGCGCATCTTCGATGATGGAGCCGGACTTCTGATAACAGTTGACTGCGGCAGTGTATCCAAGGATGAAGTTGCATATGCCATGGAACTTGGAATGAAAGTAGTTGTAACAGATCATCATTCTATAGACAGTGTGAAGGCAGACTGCATACTTATAAATCCTAAACAGAAGGAGTGCAATTATCCCTATAAGAACCTGGCAGGATGCGGTGTGGCTTTCAAACTTGCTCAGGCAATACGAATCAGGAAGAACATGCCAAAGAGTACTCTTAACAGTTTCCTTGATTTTGTTGCCATTGGAACCATTGCGGACATTGTACCTCTCAAAGATGAGAACAGGACCATGGTCAAATATGGTCTCGATATGATAAACAGGAAGACCAGAATGTCTATAAGCAAGCTAGCTGAAGGAATTTCGCTTAATCACGTTTTTTCAGAAAATGTTTCCTTCGGTATTGCACCGCACATAAATGCGGTAGGACGAATGGGAAGCGCAGAGGAAGCGGTCAGACTGTTTATGGCAGAGGATGAAGCAACTGCCGTTAAACAGACAGAAATCCTCAAGGAGAGCAACAGACTGCGTAAACATGAACAGAATCAGGCTTACAGAGAATGCGTCGAAATGATAGAAGGTGACGAAGATTTCATTGTGCTTGTTCGCGATGATATTCATGAAGGAATTGGCGGGATAGTAGCAGGCAAGATCAAAGAAGACTATAACAGGCCCTGCATTATTATTACACCTGCAGGAGATGGCCGTCTCAAAGGCACAGGAAGAAGCATTGAAACTATTGATCTGCATGAATTCCTCCGTGAATTTGACCAACTCTTCGACAGCTTCGGCGGACATAAGGGGGCCTGCGGGTTTACCATGAGCAAAGCCAGCCTTGAACCATTAAAAAACGCCATTCAGACGAAGATAAAAATCATGAAAGAGTCGAACCCGGAACTTTTTGCAATTCCGAGATACTATGACATGGAGATAGAACCTGAGGAAATCAGTCTGGAGCTTAGCAGAGCAATAAGCAGAATGGAGCCTTTCGGACAGGACAACCAGCAGCCCAGGTTTATGATAAGAAATGTTATGTTAACAAATCACAGACTGCTTGGCGCCGAAGGACAGCATATGAAATGCAGTATGAAAGACGGAAACGGCAGCAGCGTAGACTGCATTCTGTTTAATAAAGCTTCGGACTTCCGTGATATTATCTCTTCAGGGCAGCCGGTGTCGGTGATAGTATCTGTAGGTGAGAACACCTGGAACAATGTAACCAGTGTTCAATTGAGATTGGAGGACGTTTTCTGATATGAACAGAAGCAAGAAATATGTATTAACCGGAGTAATTGCTTTCTTCGGAGGAGTAATTCTGACAGCTGTCATCGGAATTGCAATGATGAAAGGTTTCGGCAATTATGCTATCGTTGACAGCGACGAATATGAAATAATGGAAGAGTTTTATGGTGAATACAAGGATCTGTGCGTTGTTGACGAAGCAATAGATACGTATTACTACAAGGACACATCTGATATCAAAACATGTGATGCAGCCTGCAAAGCTGTCGTGTCTGAACTCGGTGACAAGTACTCCGGATACATGAATGCCGATGAGTATGATAATTTCAAGGCGACAGCAACAGGCGAATACTCAGGAGTAGGAATCACTTTCGCTCAGGATGAAGATGGCAACTATGTTATTGTCGGCATTACTGAAGGAAGTCCTGCTGACAGATCTGAACTTGAGGCAGGCGATTATATTCTTAAAGTGGACGGCAAGAGCTACAAGGATCAGGATGTAATGGCTGCCAACATTAGAGGAGATGAGGGCACTGCTGTCGAGATAACATATCAGCATGATTCTGCTGTAAAGAAGGTTAAACTGACACGCGAGAAAATTACAGTCAAAAGTGTTACATGGAAGACTCTCGATGATAACACTGGATATATTGCCATCGATCAGTTCATCAACAATACTGCAGACGATTTCGAGAAAGCACTGAAACAGCTGGAGAAGAAAGGCTGCGACAGCCTTGTTCTTGATTTGAGAAACAACGGCGGAGGTCTCGTAAGCGAAGCTGTGAACATCGCGGACATTTTTATCGATTCCGGAGTCATCACATATACCGAGGACAGAAACGGCAGCAAACAGGAGTACAAGGCTGACGGAGATAAAGACGACATAAAAATGTCTGTGCTTGTAAATGAAAACTCTGCAAGTTCTTCGGAGATTCTCGCGGGAGCACTTAAAGACAACGGCTATAAGATTGTTGGCGAGAAAACTTTCGGCAAGGGGATTATCCAGCAGACAATGGAACTGGATGACGGTTCTGCAGTCAAGCTTACGGTAGCTCAGTATTTCACACCGGATGGACATAAGGTGCACAAAAAAGGCATTTCCCCGAATGTGGAGGTAAAGAATTCTTCATCGGGTGATCGTCAGCTTGACAAAGCTCTCAGCATACTTAATTAGTATTGATATTAATTATGATTTGATGTTATAATTTAAAGCACTAAAGTGATAGGAGAATAGCTATGAGTTATACATCGAAGTTTAAAAGTAACGATATTGACCAATTGTTTCAGGCTATCCTTAGTCTTGAGAATGAAGAGGAATGCTATAGATTTTTCGAGGATTTGTGCACCATTAATGAGATACATGCCATGGCGCAGCGATTCAATGTTGCCAGGCTTCTATCAATGAAGAAGACTTATTCTGATATTGAGGAAGAAACCATGGCGTCAACAGCCACAATAAGCAGAATCAACAAGTGCCTGGTATACGGCTCAGATGGATATAAACTTGTTCTCGATCGAATAAGCAATCAGGAAAAATAGGAGCATGCGGGCCATATCAGGCCCGCTTTTGTATTATGAAAATATTCTATTACGAAAACTACAAAGACATATTTCCGGAACTTCAAGGTTCTCAGCTTACAGATGCACTAATAGTAAAAGCCGCAGGAGAATTCGGAATTGATGATGAAGATGTTCACGTTATTCGCGATCACCGCAACAAGCCGTATCTGGCACCGAGAAGCAGATACAGACTCAGTGTGTCTGTAAGTCACTGCATGAATACATTCGCATGTATCATCTCTCATTCAAATTGCGGAATTGACATTCAGAATCCGAAGAAAACAGACATAGGGAAAATTGCCGGAAGGTTTTTCAGTATCGGTGAGCAAAAGCTTGTTGATGAGGGCGGTACAGACACATTTTACAGACTTTGGACGATGAAGGAGGCGTATGCTAAATTCACGGGAAGAGGAATTGGGGAAGTTCTGGCGGGAACTGATGTTACGCAGCTGCAGAATGTTCTGTTTACTGAATACAGGCTTGATAACGGGATGTACTGTGCAATATGTATGCCGGGGGAGGAAACAAAATGACGGCACTTGAAAGAGCTATATCATATTTGTCGGTTAAACCTCGTACACGCAGTCAGGTTGCGGCATACCTAAAGGACAAAGGGTGCAGTGAGGATGAAACAGCAGACACAATAGCCAGGCTTGAAGAATACCGCTATATTGATGACATGGAGTATGCGCGAATGTATACAGAGAGCGGATTTGCCAAAGGGCACGGTGAGTCGCGAATAAGAAGAGAACTTGCTGACAAAGGTGTTGACAGCAATACAGTGGACGATGTTTTTTATGAGTTTGAGAATGAAGGCATGATTCCCAATCAGTTTCAGATGGCTTTGGAAGTCGGCAGGAGTGTGCTCGGCGATTTGAAACTGAATGACATGGAGTATGAAGAACGAAGGAAAATGGAAGGCAGAATAGGCAGAAGGCTTATTTCAAGGGGATTTGAGACATCTGTAGTTTACAGCGTCATCCGTGAACTCGAAGAATAGCGGAAGGGCCTTTTAATTCATTCAATTTGATGACTTAATCATAAGTTTATTGTATAATCATATTATTATTGTATAAAGGGAGAACACAATGACAGTAAAAATTGACCGGAAACTGGTAGATTTAATTGAAGAGTTTTACAGTGACATTATCGATGATTTCAAAGAGGCGGAGCTGGTAATCATCAATGAGTCAAAGTTTTCTACAATGTTCAAGCATAAGGATTATGACAGAAATATCAAGAAGCTGCGTTCATGCAAAAGGAAGTGCATTATCATGTCCACTGATGATATTCAGGTTGAAGAGGGCGATGAGCTTAAGGAAAGTCTCCTGAAGAACTTCGAGAGAGCAAGATATGCCTTCAATACGCTCTGTGATGCGTATATTCAGCTTCAGCTGTGCCTCAAGAACAAGGCTGAAGGAACCAAGAAAGTTGGATACAAGGAGTACAAGGAAATCTTCAATCGTGTCAGAACGAGCAAGGATAACCTGAACATTCAGCTGAAGGATCTGGATATTGACTATACTGACTACACTGTCGATGATGATCCCTATGAATTTCTTTAATTTTGGGGAACAATAGATGAGCTACACAACATTACTGTTAATAATAGGCATACCCGCGCTGGTCCTGATAATTCTTGCAATTATAATTATAATCAAGTTATCGGGACTTTCTTGCGATAGAAGCGACAGAATGCTGGAGACGGAGCTGCGTAATGAAATAAACAGATCAAGACTTGAGACCATCGATATTGTACAGAGTACCATGAAGAACATGGCAGGTGTCATTTCAAGAAATCAGCGAGATACTGCAGACATGCAGAACAGAAGGCTGGCAGAGATGAACCGGAGTCTCAACGAAAGTCTGGAACAGATGAACAAAGGTCTTGGCGAAATGCAGTCTCTGGCAATGAATGTAGGCGATCTTAAAAAGATTCTGGGCAATGTGAAAACAAGAGGAATCGTCGGTGAAATACAGCTTGGTGCAATACTGGAACAGATTCTGGCTCCGGATCAGTACGAAGAAAATGCGGCTGTCACCGGAACCAGCGAGAGAGTAGAGTTTGCAGTCAGGTTCCCTGGAGAAGGAAAGGATACTGTATATCTTCCAATCGATTCTAAATTCCCTGCGGACGTATATTTCAATCTGCAGCAGGCTTATGAGTCCGGAGACAGACAAAGTATCAGAGCTGCATCTGACAATCTCAGAAATGCAATACTGAAGTCGGCTAAGGATATTAGAAACAAATATATCATGCCCCCGTATACAACAGAATTTGCTGTAATGTTTCTTCCTTTCGAAGGATTGTATGCTGAAGTATTGAGACTTGGAATGGTGGAAAGACTTCAGCAGGATTATCATATTGCCATAGCAGGCCCTACAACGATGGCGGCAATGCTTAACAGTTTCCAGATGGGATTCAGGTCTCTGGCATTGCAGAAACAGTCAGGACAAGTATGGGATACACTTAGCCGAGTCAGAACAGAATTTGATAAATTTGAAGAAGTGCTTGCAAGAACTCAGAAACGCCTTGAACAGACTCAGAGCGAGCTTGAGAAGCTGGTAGGCGCCAGGACAAGAAGCATACAGCATTCTTTGGAAACCCTGGACACTTTGCAATATAATGAAACAGATAGAGATTAGGAGTTAGGATGAGTTTATTCGCCATAGGAGATTTGCATCTTTCAATTTCGAATGATGTTGATAAACCAATGGACATATATGGACCCCGTTGGGCCGGGCACATGGAAAACCTTGAAAAAAAGTGGCAGGCGACTGTTAAAGTCGAAGATACTGTCATAATACCCGGTGATGTATCATGGGGATTGAAACTTAGTGAGGCTGAACCGGATCTTGCCTGGATTGACAGCCTGCCCGGGAGGAAACTGATTTTCAAGGGAAATCATGATTTGTGGTGGAATGGCATCACCAGAATGAACAAGATGTTCGAAACAATAACCTTTGTGCAGAATAAAGCCGTTGCTTGTGAAGGCGCATATATCTGCGGTACAAGAGGATGGATAACTCCGGATAATGATGAATACACAGAGGCAGATGACAGGATTTATAAACGTGAATGTCTGAGACTGGAGCTTTCCCTTCAGGAAGCAGCTTTGATGCAGCAGGAGAAGCAGGGAGAAATAATCGGAGTTCTTCACTATCCTCCTGTTTCGAAGATAAACAGTTTCTCGGGTTTCCAGCAGCTGTTCATGGATTATGGTGTCAGAAGAGTTATTTATGGACACGTTCACGGGGAAGAAGGATTCAGAAATACCATCAAGGGAAATTACCACGGGACTGATTACAATCTGGTTTCTTATGATTATTTGATGGGTCAGCCGCTGAAGCTCTTATAGGGGGATTAGTCAATGAATACTTTGGATATAATAACGAAAAAGAGAAATGGCGAGGAACTGAGTTTCGATGAAATCGCCTTTCTGGTGAATGGCTATACTGAGGGCAGCATTCCTGATTATCAGATGTCTGCATTTCTTATGGCTGTATACTTCAGAGGAATGAATCACGATGAAACTGTGGCTCTGACTCAGATAATGAGAGATTCAGGTGATGTGATAGACCTGGGGCCTATTGACGGAATCAAGGTTGATAAGCACAGTACAGGAGGCGTGGGCGACAAAACTACTCTGATTGTAGCTCCCATTGCAGCAGCATGCGGTGTGCCAATAGCCAAAATGAGCGGCAGAGGACTGGGTTTCACAGGCGGAACTGTAGATAAACTGGAATCAATACCGGGATACAGGACATCACTTGATAAAGATGAATTCATGAGGCAGGTTAATGAAACCGGGATTGCAGTAATCGGGCAGACTGGGCACATTACACCTGCCGACAAGAAAATATATGCATTGCGGGATGTTACTGCAACTGTAGAAAATCTCAGTCTAATCACGTCAAGCATCATGAGTAAAAAACTTGCTGCGGGATCTGATGCAATAGTGCTTGATGTTAAATGCGGTTCAGGAGCATTCATGAAAAACGAAAAGGATGCAGGAGAGCTTGCGTCTTTAATGGTTGAAATTGGCAAAGCCAACGGCAAGCGAACTGTTGCTGTGATTACCGATATGAATCAGCCTCTTGGCAATGCAGTAGGCAACTCCCTTGAGGTGATTGAAGCAATCGAAACACTCAAAGGCAACGGACCTGATGATATCACTAAACTAAGCATTAAGCTTGCTGCAGTTATGATATATGCCGGAGGTAAAGCCGGAAGTATAGAAGAAGGTGAAGTTAAGGCGGCAGAAGCAATTAAAAACGGTGCTGCGCTGGCTAAATTGCGAGATCTTATCGGTGCTCAGGGCGGCTGCGTTAATGTAATTGATGATTATTCAGTAATGCCTTCTACTTCAAATCACTATAATGTCTATGCATCCAGCGATGGATATATCAAGTCAATGGACGCCATGAGAATAGGTGTTGCGTCACAGCATACAGGCGCCGGCAGAGCAACAAAAGAAGATACAATTGACCTGGGAGCGGGGATATATTTGAACAAGAAAACAGGCGATTTTGTCAAAAAGGGTGATATAATAGCACAGGTGCATACTGATAAAGACAATTATTCGGATATAATAGCCGAGATTGAAGATGCAATATGCATTACAAATGATAGAAATGATTCTCCGGAGCTGATTAAGCGGATTTACACCTGATCAGCCTGAAACAATAATCGGAAATAATGTGACAAATGACAACAAGTATAACTAGAGAAGAGGTAAACACATGAAAGTCCAGAAAACAAGAGAAGCTATTATCGATTCATCAATTAATCTATTTAATAAAAGACTTGCATCGAATGTAAGCACAGTGCAGATTGCCAGTGAGCTGGGCATTAGCCCGGGCAATCTTTATTATTATTTTAATAACAAAGAAGAAATAATCAGATGCATTCTTAAGGAGAGAATGATCCCGGATTTAGAGGAACTGTTCAATACGGAATCTGATATAATGAGCACTGCACAGCTTCTGATATTAATTGGCAAAATAAGCAGTCATTTTGAAAAATACTCATTCTACTACAATGAAAAGTACGTTCTTGAATTCAATGATGAGAATTTGTCTGAAATGGCAGGTAAAAATTATGACGATAAATTGGCATTGCTGATGATGAAAATGATAAACAATTATCAGTGCCAAGGGATGCTTATTGATATCAGTGAAGCGGATAAGTTACTGGCCGTGGAAGCGCTGTGGGCAACAGTATGTATGGCTGCAATTTATTTCAGTGGACAGAGCAGAGGCGGCAGAGATCCTCTGATAGCTGAAACCTGGAAACAGAGATTCATTCTTATTCTTGAGAGACTGCTTAAAGATGAATACAGGACTCAGTTAAGAACACAGGCTCATAATGCAGGCATAACTGTAAACGATTATTATAAATACATGTCGAACATGTACAACGGTTAAGCTATCTTTGGGGAGGTACAGCTTGAATGTGCAATGTTACGAAATTTGTAATTGGATATAAAACTAAACAGACACAGATACAGAGATTTCTTCCGAGAATGTTTCATTCATGTACAGGGGTTCTGAGATTTACAATAGAAATAATAGATAATGCGCCGTGGCTGGAGGGACAGAGCTGCATTAGAATTGAGCTGAATACTCCTGTAAGTCACGATGATATCAGAGGTTGGTATAACTTCGCCACATGGGAAAACAGCTGGGTCGTACCTTCTTCCAAAAGAGATACACCTGTCATTACTGCTTCCCATTGCGACATAAGCATGATGAAATCACTGGAGGGATATATGTTCACTCTCTGGTCTGATAAAGGCAGTGTGCCGTTTCTCAATATTGACGTGAGACATACCGGTCATATGGCCGGTCCTCCCAATGAAGATGACAATGAAGGCACATTCTATTTTTCAAATGAAGACGGCAATGAAACCTGTTTGTTTAAACCGGCTGAACTGATAGAAATCTCCAGAGAAAGATGCGAAGCTGCTTTTAACTGGGATTTTTCCCAGCTGCCTAACATGCCTCGCAAATTTCACAACCTTCCAATGGTTTGTGAAATGAAATGTGATCGTATTCTAGGTGCTTACAAAGTTGTTTTTGAACGTGATTTCGAAAATGACGACCTAATTAAAATAATATAGTTATAATGATTAGACACTGCAATAAACTGCAGTGTCTTTTGCATTTTATCTGTAGTTGTGAAAACCGAGAAACATTGACATTTCAACGTTTTTAGATTATAATAAGCCAAGATATATCCGTAATTTCACGAATATATCCACCTCAAATTAAAGTTAACAAGGAAAGTATTATGTTAATGAACAACCCCGTTTTTTTCAGGAAATCACTTTGCCATATAATTACCGTAGTCATGCTGGTATCTTTGCTGGGTTCATTCTGCATGGTTAATGCTGCTGACTCATATGGATACAGCAAAGTATGCCGTGTCACAGCATCAACTCTTAATGTTCGAAAGGGTGCGGGCGATACGTACACGAAACTGGGCATGCTTAAGAAAGGCACTTACAAAGTAATCCTAAGTTCAAAGAAGGACAAAAAAGGAACTACATGGTACAAGGTATACTATTCAGGTACCAAAACAGGTTATATATGTTCTAAGTACGCTAACATAATATCATTATCGTCAACGTCAATGTCAGCTGCTGCTTCCATTAAAACTTCGGGCGGCAATGTTAATTTAAGAAGCGGGCCGGGCACAATTTTTTCATCTCAGGGAACCATAGCCAACGGCAAGAAGATTTCTGTTAAAGCGAAGGTAAAGGATGTGTACGGGAGTTACTGGTATCAACTCAGTTACAACGGGAAGACATCTTATATTCATTCCAAATACGTTAAACTATCATCCCAGTCCACTTCAAATTCATCATCTGCCTCATCATCAGCAGGCAGCAGCGGAACAACAGGCTCAACGGGAAGTTCCTCATCAGCTGGTTCATCTTCATCCTCAGGCAGCCCATCTGTATCTTTCACAGTGGGAACAGTCACAACTTCCAGTTCATCACTTAATGTAAGAAGCGGGCCTGGCACCGCATACAGCAAACTTGGAACTATTGCTAAAGGGACTGTTGTAACTGTAACAGGATCTGCTAAAGCATCTGATGGTGTTAAATGGTACAAATACAAATACTCATCGACCAAAACCGGATACCTTTCATCTGCTTACGTCACCGTTAAAACTGTCAAGTCTGATGAGGAATTCGAAGCATACATGACTGCGCAGGGTTTCCCTGACAGCTACAAAGGAGGGTTAAGGCTTCTGCATTCACTTCATCCCAACTGGAAGTTCAGAGCATATGATGTAGGATGTACCTGGAGTTCAGCATTAAATGCAGAGACCAAGTATCTGAATACAAATCTGGTAAGCAAGAGTCTGCCCGTATCATACAGATCAACAGCCCGCGGATCATATAATTCCAAAACTAAGACATGGACGAAATTTGACGGCAGCTGGTATGCTGCGAACAAAACTGTAGTAGCGTATTACATGGACCCTAGAAACTTCCTTAACGAAGATGGCATATATCAGTTCATGACTCATCAGTATGATGCGTCTTCTCAGAACGAAACTACAGTTAAGGCAGTAATCAAAGGCTCTTTCATGGAAACTAGAAGTACAGGAAGCAGCACATACAAAAATTTTGCAAGTCTGATTAATGCTGCAGGTAAGAACTCAGGTGTAAACCCGAATGTTATTGCAGCCATGATTGTTCAGGAGCAGGGAAACAAAGGCACCAGCGGTCTGATTTCAGGTGTTTATTCCGGATATAAAGGATATTATAATTTCTTCAACATCGGTGCATACACAACCAAAACAATGACTGCTGTACAGAGAGGTCTTTGGTACGCAAAACAGTCGGGAAGTTACGGCAGACCTTGGAACAGCATATACAAATCCATCAAAGGCGGTGCATCATTCTACGGAACGAACTATGTCAAGAACAAGCAGGATACATACTATTACAAGAAGTTCAATGTTAAGAACGGAGTAGGCAGCATAGGCTCTCACCAGTACATGACTAATGTAAGTGCAGCCGCTTCAGAAGGGAAGCTGCTGAAAAAAGCTTTCAGCACTAACACGGGTTATTCAGCAGTAATAGAAATCCCTGTATACAGAAGCATGCCGCAGGAAGCGTGCCCGCTGCCATAAGGAGATTATGCAAATGAAGAATAAAGTATTAAATACAAGAAAATGTCTCATGACAGGCCTGATGATTCTGCTGCTCATGATATTCTTTACAGTACCTGCAGCTGCAGGTTCGTCTGTAGTCATTAGTGGAAGTAAAAGCGTGAACCAGGGAGAAAGTTTTACAGTCACAGTAACATTCAAAGGAGATGACATTGGACGTGTTGACGGACAGATGACATACGACAGTTCTGTGCTTAGTTATGTTTCAGGCGGCAGCAGTAAAGGTGACAACGGATACATTGAACTGGCTGATGCAGGTACTGGCGAGGAGCTGACATTTAACCTTAAATTTAAAGCTTCCGGAGAAGGAACGACTTCACTTAAGGTAACTACTCAGGGTGTTTACAATCTTGAGGAAGAATATATAGATGCTCCGTCAGGAGCAATGCAGGTTAGTGTTAATGGCAATGAAACCGAGAGTATGACAGATGAGACGCAAGGACAGGACATAACAGACAATCAGGATGTGTCTATAGATGATTCAAGCAGTGATAATGGCGAAAATGGCAGTTTAAACTTGGTAATCATTGGTGCTGTTTGCACAGCAGCTCTTGTGATAATTGTTCTGCTGCTGATCAGACATAGTAGAAGAAGATATCGCGGTAAACACTAGTAAATATTTATTTCATAAACAATAACGGGAGCAGCTGATTTGTTTGGTGACGTGCTCCCGTTGTTTTTTTACTACATATATGCCTTGTATCTTATTTAAGATTTTCAGGGTTTAATGCTTTAAGCTGTTCAATGACGAACAGTCCGTCTTTGCGTATTAGAATATCATCGAAATAGATTTCTCCACCGCCGTACTCCGGTCTTTGGATGTTTACAAGATCCCAGTGAACGGCAGATTTATTGCCGTTTGGAGCATCATCATAGGATGCTCCCGGTGTCAGATGGAAGCTTCCTGCAATCTTTTCATCAAATAATGTGTCCTTCATTGGATTGAGAATGTACGGGTTAACACCCAGTGCGAACTCGCCGAAATATCTTGAGCCTTCATCTGTATCAAGCAGCTTGTTAATTCTGTCTGTGTCATTTGATGAAGCGTTGATGATTTTGCCGTCTTTGATTTCAAATACTATGTTTTCGAAGGTAAATCCCTGTTCCTCAGAAGGGGTGTTGTAGCTTATAATTCCATTCATGGAGTCTTTAACCGGAGCTGTATAAACTTCACCGTCAGGGATGTTGCATTCGCCTGCGCACTTGATGGCCGGGATGCCTTTGATTGAGAAAGTAAGGTCTGTTCCGGGACCTGTGATGCGAACTTTGTCAGTCCTGTTCATCAGTTCGACAAGAGAATCCATTGCCTTGCTCATTCTGTCATAATCAAGAGTACACACATCGAAATAAAAATCTTCGAAGCTTTCCAGACTTGTATTGGCCAGCTGTGCCATGGAATAGTTAGGATACCTGAGAACTACCCATTTGGTTCTGCCGACACGCCAGTCAAGTGTAGGATTGGTCAGTCTGTAATACATGTTCAGCTTGTCTGACGGCACATCTGCAAGTTCAGAAACATTGCCGCCGGCCCTGATTGCAATGTATGCCTGCATGCCTTTCATCTTCATGAGAGAACATTCATTGAGAAACTCCACCTGCTCTTCGGTGCAGCCCATGAGAATTTCCCTTGAGATTGAACTGTCGCTGATTTCTGCATAAGGCAGGCCGCCGGCTTTGTATACTTCTTTAATAAGCTGCCTTGCCAGGTCGCGGCATGAGTCCCCCTCATAATGAATCAGCACTTTTTCTCCCGGCTTGACTCTGCAGGAGTAGTTGACCAGCAGATCAGCAAGCCTTTTGATTCTTTCATCCATAATCTTACCAACTTTCCTTGTTATTATATGGATATTGTACAACAGTTATGATATTTTTAGAAGGGGAGGCTACATGGAAGATGAAGTACTGTTTCATTATAAACCCTGTGTCCGGAAGGGACAGGACAAGGAAAGAATTTCTGAATAATTTGCAAAATGTACAGGTTGAATATCAGGTGTACGAAACCAAATGCTCCGGTGATGCCCAGAATATCGCACGCGAGATTTGCCGTCAGACAGCTGAAGACGGTGAAAAAGTGCGCATTTTTGCATGTGGAGGTGACGGAACAGTCAGCCAGGTGATTAACGGTGCATATGGATTTGACAACGTCGAAATCGGAGCGGTTCCACTCGGGACAGGCAATGACTTCATCAGGAATTTCGGCACTGTTGAAAGTTTCATTGATATTGCACGCTGCATTGACAGTCCTTCGAGAGAATGCGATTTGATTAGATATTCTGCATGCGTGGAAGCAGGGAGTAGAGAGGGCTTCTGCATGAACATGTTTAACATAGGTCTTGATTGCAATATCGTGGAATTGACAGAGTCGATCAAGAAACTGCCTCTCATCAAAGGGCCTCTGGCATATATGGTTTCAGTTTTTGTTAACCTGATCAAGAGAAAAGGTGCAAATCTCAGAGTAAGTTTTGATGATGGATTTGTCCATGCGGGTAAGCTGATGCTGATTTCCATTGCTAACGGATGTTACTGCGGAGGCGGTATTAAGGGGCTTCCCAAGGCAGTTACTGATGACGGATATTTCGATGTAAGCCTTATCGATTATGTGACAAGACGGGATTTCATCCAGCTTTTCCCGCTGTATGCCAAGGGAGTTCATCTTGACAGTCCCAAAGTTATCGCGAAGGATATCATCAGTTACAGACACGAGAAATCTCTTAAGATAGAAGCTCTGGACAGGTCGCTTAAACTGTGTGTTGATGGAGAAATTTTTGAGTGTTCGTCTGTAGATTTCGGTATAATTGATAAAGGTTTCAGATTTATTGTCCCTGCTTGATTAGTTGACTTGAAATGGCAGACATTTTGTTATATACTTATTTTCGTTGCAGAATTATGGAGAGTTGTCAGAGTGGTCGATCGTGCGGCACTCGAAATGCCGTGCCCGTCAAAGGGCCCAGGGTTCGAATCCCTGACTCTCCGCCAAAGCGTCCGGCAAACTGAATGTTTGCCGGACATCTTTATTATTACACTGATTACTAGATACTGTATTCTTTTGGTACAGTATCATTTTTTGTTGGAATTCCAGCGCTTTTGTATAGACTTTTGCGCTGTTTTGTGGGATAATTTTAACTGTATTAATGTCACTTGATAATAAAGGATTGAACATGATAATATCAAGACAAAATCTATCTGACATAATCAGATATTCATCAGTAATATTTGATCACAGTAGAATCGTAAACGATAACAGAACCAGAGAATTAGTAGTTCTTGACGACGGAAACGTGAAAGAACAGGATTTCGTGTGCACATGGAGCGATTCGACCTGCGATAAATGTCAGTATCAGAGAGATGAATTTGAAGATAAGGTAAGCAACAAGATTGAGATAGTTAATGGGGAATTCAGACATGTTGTCAATGTTCCGCTGGATATTGACGGCGAAAAATGGTTTTTTCAGCTTATGACCTGTATTTCTAACGTAATATCTGATGCCAACTTCAAAGGCGACAATATAGTGGAGCTTTTTGATAAATACAATAAGCAGCTTTATATGGATTCGCTTACTGATATTTATAATCGCAGATATTATGAAGAGAAGCTGCTTAATCTTGAAACAGCCAACGGAGCAGCAATGCTGGATATTGACAATTTCAAAATGGTCAATGATACTTACGGTCACAAGATAGGTGACTATGTTCTTAAAGCAATTGCTTCTGTAATCAAAGATAATATCAGGAATTCCGATGCGGCTGTAAGATATGGAGGAGATGAGTTCTTCATTCTTTTCTGGAATATTCCTAAGGATGTGCTCAGACTGAAGCTGGAGAAGATTCTTGAATGCATACGTCAGATTCAGGTACCGGAGTATCCGGAACTTAAGATATCGGCCAGCATAGGATTCGTTCACAGAGTTGATCTTACTGAGAAACTTCTTGTTGATGCTGATACAAACCTGTACAAAGCCAAGGCTGTCAAAGACTGCCTGGTTACAAATAGATAGACTTCAGGAGGATTTATAACAATGGAGAAAATTGGACTGAATGAGCTTAGAGAAATGTTCCTGAGCTTTTATCAGAGCAAGGAGCATTACAGAAGACAAAGCTTCTCGCTGGTACCGCACAATGACAAGAGCCTGCTGCTGATTAATTCAGGCATGGCTCCTCTTAAACCATATTTTACCGGTATGCAGACACCGCCAAGCAAGAGAATGACCACTTGCCAGAAGTGTATCAGAACCGGTGACATCGAGAATGTTGGACATACATCCAGACACGGCACCTTTTTTGAGATGCTTGGAAGCTTTTCATTCGGTGACTATTTCAAACATGAATCACTTAACTGGGGATGGGAGTTTATTACAGAAGTCCTGAAGATGCCGGTAGACAGATTGTGGGCTACTGTATACGAAGAAGATGAACAGGCATATAACATCTGGAAAGATGAAATCGGAATGCCTGAAGAGCGTATTGTAAGATTGGGCAAGGACGACAACTTCTGGCAGCACGGTCTTGGACCTTGCGGCCCTTGCTCAGAGATATATTTTGACAGGGGAGAGAAGTACGGCTGCGATAACCCTGACTGCAAACCTGGATGTGACTGCGACAGATACGTTGAGTTCTGGAATCATGTATTCACTCAGTTTGATGCAGCAGAAGACGGAACGTACTCAGATCTGGCACATCCGAACATTGACACAGGCATGGGTCTTGAGAGACTGGCATGTGTAATGCAGGGTGTGGAATCAATTTTTGATATTGACACTGTAAGATACATTCTCGACGGTGTTGTTGAGGCATCCGGCGTTGAGTATAAGGATGGCGAGCTTGAAACTGATGTTAGTATTAGAATCATCACAGACCATCTGAGATCAATGACATTTATGATTGCTGATTCAATCACTCCGGGCAACGGAGGCAGAGAATATGTTCTCAGACGTATTATCAGAAGAGCTGCAAGACACGGCAGAATGCTTGGAATTGAAGGAACGTTCCTCTCTGAGCTGGTGGACAGAGTTATTGAGACATCCGGCGATGCATATCCGGAGCTTAAGGAGCGCCGCGACATGATCAAGAAGGTTGTGGCAGTAGAAGAAGCTACATTTGCAGCTACAATCGACCAGGGCATGAAGTTCATTAATGAATACATTGCTGAAATGAAAGATTCAGGCTCAGATGTTCTTGATGGTGATAAAGCATTCAAACTGCATGATACATACGGTTTCCCAATCGATCTTACAAGGGAAATCATGGAGGAAGCAGGATACTCAGTAGATCAGAAGGGCTTCGAAGATGCTATGGAAGAACAGAAGAAGCGTTCTCAGGGTGCATCTGACATGAAGGAGGCCGGTTGGGATAATGCATCGGCAGAAGCTGTAATAGAAACAGAAACAGAATTTACTGGCTATGAGACACTTGCCGGTGAAGGCAAAGTGTTTGCACTGATTAAAGACGGTCAGGCTGTCGACTCAATATCAGAAGGTGATGAGGCTGCAGTAATACTTGACAGGACTCCGTTCTATGCTACAAGCGGCGGTCAGAACGCTGATAAAGGAATCATGACTGGTGATGGAGTCTCGTTAATTGTAAATGATGTAACAAAGTCTGCAGGAGTATTTTCTCACGTTGTTACTGTTGAGACAGGAAGCGTAAAAACAGGCGATACTCTCAGCTGCAGTGTAGAAACTATCAGAAGAAACAGAACAGCATGCAACCATACAGCAACCCACATGCTTCATGCCGCTCTGAGAAAGGTCCTTGGAGATCATGTCAAGCAGGCAGGTTCATCGGTTACTGCTGAATCTCTCAGATTTGACTTCAATCACTTCCAGGCTGTGACTGCTGAAGAAATAAACGAAATCGAAAGAATCGTCAATGAAAAAATCGCTGAATTCATTGATGTGAATACGAAGGTAATGCCTATTGCAGAGGCACAGGAAGAAGGTGCCATGGCACTCTTTGATGAGAAATACGGTGATTTCGTTAGAATAGTTTCTGTAGGCGATTACAGTGTTGAATTCTGTGGTGGTACACATATAAGCAACTCCGGACAGATTGGCGCATTTAAGATAATAAGCGAATCAGGAGTAGCATCAGGTGTCAGAAGAATAGAAGCTGTCACAGGACAGGGAATTCTGGCAAGGTATAATGATGATGAAGCTCTGATTAACAGCACTGCAGGCGTTCTGAAGTCAAACAGAGACAATCTTACTGACAAGTCAGCCTCACTTATGGATGAGGTAAAGAAACTCAAAAAGGAAATTGAAGAGCTTAAAAAGGCTGAGATGAGCAAAGGACTTGATAGTCTCGTGGATACTGCTGAAGTCATCAATGGCATAAAGCTTGTTACGAAGCAGTTTGAAGATTACAGCATTAATGATCTGAGAAGTCTCAGTGATGATATCAAGGCTTCAAACAAGGGCGTTGCAATGGTATTTGCAACCGTTAACGGACCTAAAGTTACATTCCTTGTTTCACTTACAGATGACCTGGTAGAATCAGGACTTCATGCCGGTAAAATGATTAAGGAAGTTGCAGCAGCTGCCGGCGGTGGTGGTGGCGGCAAGGCTGACATGGCACAGGCGGGAGCAAAGGATGCGTCGAAGATTCCTGATGCATTTGCAAAGGCTGCAGAGCTTATCAAATAGCTAAAAGCTATTTGAATGTTGTAATTGGCTGTATTAATGTGTTAGAATAACCATATGGAACGGAGGTTTACTAATGGATAGACAGACAAGAATGTATGACAATTTTGACAGACTTGAACAGAGAACAATCGAAGAAATTCTCTGCATAGTTTATGATGCTCTCGAAGAGAGGGGATACAATGCTATCGACCAGATGGTTGGTTACATTTTATCCGGTGATCCATCATACATCACAAGCCACAATAATGCCAGAAACATTATGGGCAGGATTGAACGCGATGATTTAGTTGAAGAGCTTATCAGAGCCTATCTCAACAAGTAGAATCTTCACTTATTTAATTAATTCCAAGACGGACGAGTCAGTCCGTCTTTTTTATGAAATCAGCATAGAAAATGCTGAATTTGATTGCATGAATTTAGTGACATAAGGAGAAAAGATGAGAAAAATTGCTTTGGATGTAGGTGACAAGACAATAGGTGTTGCAGTCAGCGACCCACTAAACATTACAGCTCAGGGGATTACAACAATAGAAAGGGTAGGCATAAGGAAAGATGCAGGTAAAGTGATTGACTACATCAGGGAATATGAATGTGATACAGTTGTAATCGGATTGAATAAGCGTCTTGACGGTACTGACAGTCCTCAGACTGAAAAAGTATATGAGTTTAAAAGGATGCTTGAAAACAAAATGCGCAGCACTGGCTTAGGCAGTGTAACGATTGATTTTTATGATGAGCGGTTCACAACTGTAATGGCTGAACGTGTCCTTAAGGAAGCAGAACTGACGAGAAAAGAACGCAAGAAAGTAGTAGATAAACAGGCAGCTGTTATTATCTTGCAGAGTTATCTTGATAGCAAAGGTCTAAGCGTGCTATAATGTTGTAACGGAATATTCGTTTGAAAGGAGATTTGTTATGAGAAGAATGAAGAAGTTCTCAATTGTAGCATGTGTTGCTTTGATTATGGCCGTATTCCTTGGAGGATGTGGTTCAGCAGGTCCTCTGGCAGGTGATCCTGTAGTAGGAACATGGACTATGACAGGTGCTGAGTACGCAGGTATTACACTTACAGCTGATGATTTAGTTGATGCTATGGGAGGTGAAATGCCTACATTCGTAATCAATGAAGACGGTTCAGCTGTATTCTCATTTAATGGTGAAGATGGCAGTGGTGATGTAGCCAAAAATGATGATGGTACATACACATTATCAGACGACACAGATACAACCCTTGACTTCGAGTTGAAAGACAATACTTTAAGACTTCAATACACAGAAATGAGTATGGTTATGATTTTTGAACAGAAATAACATAATCGATTAAGTCACAAAAGCCCTCAAAAGAGGGCTTTTATATTGCTGCGAACTTGATTGATATATCTATTCCTATAATCATAATTATCGGAATAGATAATAACGTATTCACTGAGACATGCCAAGAGACATGTCAAATATATTCGATTTTGACGTTATTTAAAGCAATTAAAAAGTCTCCGTGGTTTATATACTATTTGGGGAAGTATTTCTGAAGGAGACTTTTTAACATTTATGTTTTTTGGTATAAATAAAGGGCTACGTTATAAATAATGATAATATTCAAGGTAATCTGATATGACCAGCCTTATAAAAACCGCTTAAAACGGCTAATATTCGCTCGGGTTTAAATGGTATCCGGAATAATCAGAGTCATACCTGCCTGAAGCTGATCTGCCTTAATATCATTGACCTTGCATATCTCATAAACTGCTTTACGGACATCTGTATCATCTGATTTGTATTCATTAGCTATTGACCATAATGTTTCACCTGAATTAACGTATTCTGTAGCACATTCATGTTTGGTCAGAGCTGTTGAACTGCCGATACCTGTAACTGCCGTTGCAGTA
>JALEUQ010000018.1 GCA_022780965.1 Clostridiales bacterium | reverse complement strand
AACCTAACAAAAACTTAAATTTGTCAGCCTCAGGGCAATTATTATGTGGATATTGTGAAATGTTTGTGATAATCTATACATTGCATAGTAATGTATTTGTGAGCGAACATTTATTGTGAAATGTAAGATTGCAAATCTCTTGAAGAAAGGAAGGTTTTGAACAATGGGACAGAAACACCTGAATAGCGTTCACGTCAGCCATTACAAGAACACATCTGCTTGTGCGACTGAAGTGATGCCTATCCCAGAAACTGTTTGTATCTCAATGTCACAGCACATCGGCGCACCATGCAAGCCTCTCGTTAAGAAGGGTGACCAGGTTAAGGTTGGACAGCTGATAGGTGACACAGATGCATTCGTAAGTGCCCCTATTCATTCCAGCGTATCCGGTACTGTTAAGTCCATTAAGACAATGAGAAACGTAATGGGCGGATACGACCAGATGGTCGAAATCGAAACAGACGGCAAGCAGGAAGTCTCAGAGGACATCAAGCCACCGGTAATCAACAGCTTTGACGATTTCATCAAGGCTGTAAGAGCGAGCGGATTAGTAGGTCTTGGTGGCGCATCATTCCCTACTCACATCAAGCTCAATCCTAAGAATGCTGATGAATGCCACGATTTAATCGTTAACGCAGCAGAATGCGAACCATTCATCACATCAGACCACAGACTCATGCTGGAAACTCCGTACGCAATCATCGACGGTATGGAAGCAATCATGAAGTGGCTGGAGCTTGATCACGGTCACATCGGCGTTGAATCAAACAAGCCTGATGCGATCGAGTCACTCAACAAGGAAATTGCATCAAGAGGACTCTCTGACAAGATTAGAGTTCATGTTCTCAGATCAACTTATCCACAGGGTGCAGAACGTGTAATGATCTACGAAGTTCTCGGTAAGGTAATGAATGCAGGAGAACTGCCTGCACAGCACGGCGTTATCCTGTCAAACGTTACAACAATCGCATTCCTGGGACAGTATCTCAAGACAGGAAGACCTCTTACTACTAAGAGAGTAACTGTTGACGGAAGTGCAGTAGCAGAGCCAAAGAACATTATCGTTCCTATCGGTGCTGCAATTGCCGACGTTATCGGAGCCTGCGGCGGATACAAAGCAGAGCCTAGGAAGATTCTCATGGGTGGTCCAATGATGGGAAGAGCCATCTATTCAGATGAGCAGCCTATCATCAAGAACAACAATGCTATTCTGGCATTCTCATTCGAAGGCGACGCCAAGAGATTCGATATTAAGGAAGAGACAGCATGCATCAAGTGCGGACGCTGCGTAAGCGCTTGTCCATTTGACCTGATGCCTGTTTCAATCGCAGCTGCATACGATCAGAAGGATGCTGAGAAACTGGACGCACTTAAGGTAATGCAGTGTATGCAGTGCGGCAGCTGCTCATATATTTGTCCTGCTAGAAGACCTCTGGCATTCATCAACCAGATGGCTAAGGGTGTTGTAAAGGAGGCGCAGAGTAAATAATGGCGAATAAATATCATTCAAACCTTGTTGTATCAGCATCACCGCATATGGTCTCACCTACTGATACAACCAAGATCATGGGAACTGTAATGCTGGCACTCATGCCTGCTCTGGCAGTCGGCATCTATCAGTTCGGTATCAGAGCTCTGATTCTCACAGTCGTTTGTGTTGTTGCCTGTGTTGGATTCGAGTATCTGTTCAATCTGATTATGAAGAGACCTCAGACTGTAGGCGATTTATCAGCAGCACTCACAGGACTTCTTCTGGCTATGAACTGCCCTTCAAGCCTGCCTTACGGTATCGCTATCGTAGGATGCTTCGCAGCAGTAATCGTTGTTAAGCAGCTCTTCGGCGGACTGGGACAGAACCTGGTTAACCCTGCAGTAACTGCCAGAGTATTCATGTTCATTGCTTTCGCAACTGAAATGACTACATGGCCTGTAAGCCGAGTAACAAGCCTGTCACAGGACAGCATGGTTGCAGTTGACGGTGTAGATGCAATGACAGCAGCTACAGCACTGGGCCAGCTGGGACACGGTGACGGAACACTTGGCTCTGTAACATACAGCAACCTGGATCTTTTCCTCGGAAACTGCGGCGGATGTCTCGGTGAAGTAAGTGCTCTGGCACTGCTCATCGGCGGACTTTTCCTTATCTGGAGAAAGATCATATCACCAATCATCCCTCTTACATTCCTGGCAACAGTATTCGTTCTCGGATTTATCTGGGGCGGACTTGACGGAGCAATCTTCCACATCGTTGCAGGTGGTGTAATGCTCGGTGCATTCTTCTGTGCTACTGACTACGTAACATCACCTACACTGCCAATGGGTAAGGTGATATTCGGTATCGGATGCGGTCTGTTCACAATGCTGATCAGAGTATTCGCATCATATCCGGAAGGAGTTTCATTCGCAATCCTGCTCATGAACATTCTCGTACCGTTCATTGACAACTTCTGCGAAGGCAAGAAATTCCCGCTCCCTAAGAAGGAGAAAGGAGGCAAGGGCAATGAATAACAGTTTCTTTAAAGAAAACATCAAGCCTGCTCTCGTTCTGCTCTGCATCTGTCTGGCAGCTACACTGGCTCTGGCAGGAACACATTCAGTAACTCAGCCTCTTATCGATCAGAATGCAGTCAAGGCTGCTAACGAAGCAAGAGCACTGGTTCTCCCTGAAGGAGATGACTACGAAACAGTTGCAGCCGGCGACCTTATTGAAGGTGTAGACGAATGCTGCATCGCCGGAAACGGTGCCGGAATGACAGTAACAGCACATGCCAAAGGATTCGGCGGTGCCGTTAAGATCATGGTTGGTATCGATGCGAACGGTGCAATTACAGGTGTTACTGTAACTGAGCACGCTGAAACTCCGGGTCTTGGTACTAAGGACATGACAGTTGAATATCTGTCACAGTACAACGGAATAACAGAAGCTCCTGGAGCACACATCAACGATGATGCCAACATCGATGCTGTAACAGGCGCAACAATTACCGCTAACGCAATTTATGGTGGAGTTCATCTCGCACTGGAACAGTATGCGGAGGTGAGTAAATAATGAACAAATTAAGCATTTTAACTAAAGGTATTATCAAAGAGAACCCGGTACTGGTACTGCTCCTGGGATGCTGTCCTACACTGGCTGTAACAACAAGCTGCTTCAACGGACTGGGCATGGGCGTATCAACACTGGCCGTACTCGTTTGTGCTAATATCGTAATTTCACTTTTAAGAAACATCATTCCTGATAAGGTAAGAATCCCTTGCTTTATCGTAGTAATCGCTGCATTCGTTACTATCGTTCAGTTCGCACTCAAGGCATACATGCCTGAGCTGGATAAGGCACTGGGCCTCTTTATCCCACTGATCGTAGTAAACTGTATCATCCTTGGCAGAGCAGAAATGTTCGCATCAAAGAACGGCGTTATCGATTCAGCTCTGGATGGTATCGGAATGGGTATCGGTTTCACTCTGGCACTGGGACTCATGGGTCTCATCAGAGAATTCCTGGGCAGCGGATACATCCTGGCAGGCATCGTAGGCGTTAACGGTATCAACGTATATGCTGACATTGCTACTCCTGCTGGAATCTTCATGCTGGCTCCCGGCGGATTCTTCATCTTCGGAATAATGATTGCGGCTGTGAACTTCTTTACTAAGGGCAAGGGCACAAAGAAAGAATTCAGCTGCGAAGGATGTCTCTTCGCAGGAAGCTGCAACCCTGAAGACAAGTGTGAAGGAAAGGAGGCTGACGCATAATGACAGCAATATTATCGATTATGCTGGCAGTTATTCTGACCAACAACTATGTACTCAACCAGTTCCTTGGTATCTGTCCGTTCCTGGGCGTATCCAAGAAGCTTGACTCAGCTGTAGGTATGGGCGGCGCTGTAATCTTCGTAATGCTCATGGCAACAGCAGTTACATGGCCTATTCAGAAGCTGATCCTGGATCCTCTGAACATCGGCTACCTGCAGACTATCGTATTTATTCTGATCATTGCATCACTTGTACAGCTGGTAGAAATGACTCTCAAGAAGTTCATGCCGCCACTTTACAAGTCACTGGGTGTATTCCTGCCGCTGATCACAACTAACTGTGCAGTGCTGGGTCTTACAATCAACTGCATCAATGACGGACTTACATACGTTCAGTCACTGTTCTGCGCTATCGGCGCAGGCATCGGTTTCCTGCTTGCAATGGTTCTCTTCGCAGGAATGAGAGAAAAGCTCGAAACAAACACAGGAATCCCAGAATGCTTCAAGGGTATTCCTATCACACTCGTTGCTGCTTCAATCCTGGCTATGTCATTCATGGCATTCTCAGGTGTAGTTGATGCAATCTTTGCATAGAAAGGAGATACAGATGAGCGCAATTTTAGTTCCTGCCATTATCGTGGCAGCAATCGGTGCAGTATTTGGTATCATCCTGACTATCGCTTCAAAGGTTATGTTCGTGCCTGTTAACGAGAAGGTTGCTGAAGTTTCAGCTGCAATGCCTGGCGCTAACTGTGGTGCATGCGGATTCCCTGGATGCGACGGATATGCGACTGCAATCGGCGAAGGAGAAGTAGACGACGTTACCAAGTGTCCTGTAGGCGGTGCAGATCTGGCAGCCAAGCTGGCTGAAATCATGGGTCTGGAAGCTGGTTCAGCTGAACCTGAGACAGCAATGGTAATGTGTACAGGTCATACAGGCGTAACCAAGACTATCATGGAGGATGCAAGAATCCACACATGTAAGGAAGCCAAGATGTTCTACGGCGGCCAGTGGGCATGCTCACACGGATGTCTGGGACTGGGCGACTGTGTTGAAGCTTGTTCATTCAATGCTATCGGCATCGTTAACGGTGTTGCATGGGTTGACAGAGAAGCATGCGTAGGATGTAAGGCATGTGCGACTGCATGTCCTAAGAACATTATCGACATGGTTCCTAAGAGCAAGCTGGTATTCGTTACATGTAAGTCAACTGATAAGGGTGCTGTAGCAAGAAAGGCTTGCGATGCAGCATGTATCGGATGCATGAAGTGTCAGAAAGTCTGCAAGTTCGAAGCAATCGAAGTTGAAAACAATCTGGCTCACATCATTCTGGACAAGTGTAAGAACTGCGGTCTTTGCGCTAAGGAATGTCCAACTCAGGCTATTGTTAACCTGAGAAAGAAGAAGGCGCCTGCCAAGAAGCCTGCAGAAGCAAAGCCTGAAGCTAAGGCTGAGCCAAAGGCAGAAGCAGAAGCTAAACCTGCAGAATAATCTTCAAGAGATTAATCATAGAAAACAGGGCATCGCAATCGCGATGCCCTGTTTTGCTGATATGCGGCCTATAGGCCTAGGCCTGACATACAAAACCTCCGGAAAGCCTCGGAGGTTATTTTACTATACTTTGGAAAGTCGCCTTATTATGAAGAATGCTACAATGCCTATTACGGCGCCGCTTGCAACTCCTGAGAAAATGAGAACCGGGAAATAGGCAAACATGTTCAGGCTGGAAACCAGCGCAGAGGCTACAAGTATTTGCCCGAGATTGTGAGTAACGCCGCCTGCTATGGATATTCCCGTAACAGAGAAAAGCCCGGTCTTTTTGAGAAGCACCATAACGGTCATGCTGAGTAAGGCACCTGCCAGGGAATAGAGAGCACTGAACATGCCGGTAAACAGAAGCCCGGAAACAAGGACACGAACCAGGTTAATTCCCATGGCGTATCGCCAGTCGAAAAGGTAAAGTGCAACGATTATTACAAGGTTGGCTATGCCCAGCTTGACTCCCGGTATGCCGATGTTAAAAGGTATCAGCACTTCGATGTATGAGAAGATGAGAGCGAGAGCGCAGAGCAGTCCACAGTAGGCGACCCGCAGGGATGAGGAACCGCTTCTCTTATCTTGAGATGGTATCATATCCGGACTCACCTCCTTTGATTTCCAATACTACCTTGTTTGGCAGACAGACAATCTGCTCCCCTGTGCGGGTAATGGCATGGGACATGACACAGTCCTGACCGTGACAGTCAGAAAATGCCATTGAAACAGAGCCGTTCGATATGGTAATCTTATTTGTGTGACCATCTTGTTTCACTGTAATGGTGCGGTTCTCATCGAGAGAGTAAACCCCGTATACCTGTCCGCCGGCAGTAATCTTCAGGCTGGCGGCTTCAGTTTTGCCAATGGTGAAATACCAGGTCATCACAAGGCCGATAATTATCAGCCCGATTGTAAGTAAAATGTCCGCTTTTTTGATCATTAGCAAGGTTAGTACATGAACGCAGTAATTCATTTTCACATAAAAAAACTGATAAAATCAGCAGGCGCAATAGCTCTGCTGACTTTACTGATTATAACACAGACCGGCTGCGGTAGCAAAACAGATGAGCCTGTCAGCAGAACGGAATACTATCTTAACACTACATGTCAGATCTCAGTGTACGGCATGGACAGCAGCGAAGCTGAAAAGCTGCTGGATGAAGCATACGATACTGTTTCGAAATACGAGAACCTTTTGAGCAAAACAGTTAAAGGAAGCGATGTGTACAGAATCAATCATGCCAAGGGCGAGGCGGTTACTGTTTCAGATGACACATTGCAGGTTCTCGAGATGGCGCTGACAATGGGTGAGCTGAGCGGCGGAGCCTTCGACTGCACAGTTGGTGCGTTGGTGGATCTGTGGAATTTCACAGGTGAGAATCCGAAGGTTCCCGATGACGCAGATGTTGATAAGGCTGTGGGAAGTGTGGATTACAGAAACGTTGAAATAAGCGGCAATCAGGTAAGCCTTGCAGATCCTGCTGCGGCAATTGACCTGGGAGGCATTGCCAAGGGATACATAGCCGATCGTACGGCAGAAATCCTTGAGAAGGGCGGTGCTTCAAGTGCCATTGTTAATCTGGGCGGCAATGTTGTGACCATCGGAAGCAAGCCTGACGGTTCGCCGTTTGTTGTCGGCATCGAGAGACCGTACAGTGACAGAACAGAAATGGTGGGAAGTGTCAAGGCTGCGGACAGAACACTTGTCACATCAGGAATATACGAACGAAACTTCAAGGAAAACGGTAAGCTTTATCATCACGTGCTTGACCCGAAGACAGGGTATCCGGCGGAAACGGACCTGGAAGCAGTGACAATTGCGGCAGATAAAGGATATTCGGGATTTTGCGATGGGCTTAGCACCTCCTGTCTTATCATGGGCGAGGACAGAGCCAAGAAGTTCATAGCAGACATTCAGGCAAAGTATCCGGACATGCACATTGAAGCATCGTTCATTAACAGCGACGATAAACTTTCTGTCACAGACGGTATGGATGTTGAATTAGCAGAGGAATAAAACTGTATGATTGAGAAGACGATAGACGTAATAATCCCTTGTTACAATGAAGAGGATAATATTAGGGCTGTATATGAAGAAACGTGCCGCGTAGAAACAGAAATCTTAGGGTACAGTTTTAAATACATTTTCATCAATGACGGCAGCAGCGACGGCACTCTTGATGCTATCAGGGAACTGGCTGCGGGCGATAAGAGGGTTAAGTACATTTCTTTCAGCCGCAACTTCGGCAAGGAGGCGGCCATGTATGCGGGCATATGCAACTCCAAAGGGGACTATGCTGTGATAATGGACGCAGATCTGCAGCATCCGCCGGCACTGATCAAAGAAATGCTGGATACTATAGAGACGACGGGATGCGACTGCTGTGCGGCGCGGAGAGTAACCCGCAGAGGTGAGCAGAAAATAAGAAGCCTGGGGGCGCGCCTTTTTTATAAACTGATGAACAGATTCAGCGAGATAGAGATTGCTGACGGAGTGCTGGACTATAGGCTGATGAACAGAAACATGGTCAGAGCCATCAGGCAGATGCCTGAAAATCAGAGGTTCTCCAAGGGAATTTTCGCGTGGGTCGGATTTGATACAAGATGGGTTGAATTCGAGAATGTGAAGCGTGTTCGGGGCGAAAGCAAGTGGTCATTATTCGCGCTGATAAAATATGCCATGGACGGGTTCATAAATTTCGCAGTGTCACCCCTCAAGTTCGCGGGATGGTTCGGAGGACTTGCAGCATGCGGCTCGGCACTGTATCTGATAGCCGAGATAGTCAAGACGCTGATCATGGGTCGCGACACTCCGGGATATGCGTCAACAATATGCCTCATACTCTTCTTCGGAGGGCTGACCATTGCCATACTCGCCCTGATTGGAGAATATATCGGCAGGATGTACATGGAAACCAAAGGAAGGCCTGTTTACATAGAAAAGGAATCAAACATTCATGAAGATGAAGATTAAGAACATGTGCTTCAGGAACAGATATACGTTTCTCGCATTTATAGTACCTGTCCTTCTGGTGACGGCGGGGCTTGCCATCAACTGCATATACCCATTCGGAACTCAGCAGGTTCCGGTAATCGACATGTATCACCAGTATCTGCCGTTTCTCAGCGAGCTGCAGCATAAGATGCAAAACGGTGACAGTCTGTTCTATACATGGGACGGTGCCGCAGGGAGCAATTTCTGGAATCTTATCGCATATTACGGGGCCAGCCCGCTGAATCTTCTGCTGTTAGTGTGCCCGGCAAAGTTCATTGTGGAAGGGGTTACGGTAATTCTCCTTATCAAGATAGGGCTCGCCGGAGCATTCATGTGCATATACCTTAAAGAGACAGGAAAGCATTACGATATGGCGACTGCTGCCTTCGCGACGCTCTATGCACTTTGTGCCTTCGTCATGGGATATTACTGGTGCATCATGTGGATGGATGCAGTGCTCCTGCTGCCTCTGGTAATGCTGGGACTGCAGCGTATAATTCAGGGCAGAGGTCCGGCGCTTTACTGCATTGCGCTGGCACTCACAGTCTTCTGCAATTACTACATATCGATAATGGTGTGCATTTTCATACTGTTCTACTATCCGGCAAGCTATTTCATTCTTGTCAAGGGCGGCGGCAGGAGAAGATGCATTGTGACTACTGCCAAAGCGGTAGGGTACTCGCTGCTTGCCATTACAATGGCTGCGGTAATGCTGCTGCCTGCATACCGAAGCATGCAGTACACATACTATATCGACTCGGTAATGCCTGACACGTGGACTTTTTACAATAATGCAATAGACGTTCTCAATCAGCTTCTGCCCTTCTCGCAGCTGACATACAGGGAGGGGATGCCGAACATTTACTGCGGACTCCTGGTGGTAATGCTCATTGTTTTTTATATTGTGAACAAGACGATCGGGCTTAGGGAAAAGTCCATAAATCTGGCGTTCCTGACATTCCTGTTCCTGAGCCTTAATATTAATAAACTGGACTTCATCTGGCACGGATTCCATTTCCCTAACCAGCTGCCGTTCAGGTATACGTTTGTGGTCAGCTTCATACTGATCGGCATGGCATATAAGGCCTTCAGGAAAATCGACCAGGTGAGAGTGAACACCATATGGGCTGCCATGGCAGGCATTCTTGGCTGGTATGTTCTGGCACAGAAATTCATGTCGGAGAACATCGATAACGTAAACGTATATTTCTATCTGGGCGCTGCACTTCTGATTTGTTATACAATTATTCTTGCAGCATACAGGAAAGGGCGGCTGCGCAGGGATACCATGATACTGCTGACTGCCATTGTCATTATTGTTGAGATGGGATGCAACGTTTCCATCAGTTTCAACAAGGTGGGCAATTCGGACAGAGACTACTACTTCAGCAATTATGATGATGTGCGTGAGCTGGTGGAGCAGGTTGACGGCCAGCTTGCCCGTGTTGAGCTTGATGACAATTTCATTCTCAATACACCGGCACTTTATCATTACAAAGGTGTGTCCCAGTTCTCGTCATCAATCAATGCGGAAGCAACATATCTTATGGAGCGCATAGGCATAGAGGGCGAACCCGGCAAGAACAGATACAACTACAATCCGACAAATCCGGTTACCAACGCAATTTTGAACGTGAAATATCTTATAGGCAAAAGTTCCGCGGTAGAGGATTCGGACTTCGTTGAAATCAGTCGCGCAGGCGAGAGTACATTAAACGAAAACAAGTATCCTCTTGCTCTCGGATATGTTACTGCCAATTCCATATGGACATGGGATGTGGACCTGGATAATCCTTTCCGCGTGCTTGACGATTATATTCGTGCTGCCACAGATAACGAATGCAGGAGTGTATTCGAGGAACTGCAGTTTAATCGCATTGACAGTGACAACATGACAGTTTCGGGAAATGGTGAGGGAGCATGGATTACCGAGCCTGATAACAGCGGCAGTTCTTCGGCAGTGAATATTTCTTACACTGCTGACAAAACACAGAAATACTATGTATTTGTGGAGGCGGAATCCTGCGAATCAATAGATGTAACCAAGGAAGATTCGGATTATTATGAGAGCATCAGGTCTGATTGCGGTTCTGTTATTAATATCGGTGAGGTGAAAGAGGGACAGACTTTCAGCATCAATATCGGTTATGAAGAAGGACATAGCGGGGGCATTATCGCGCATGTATGCTCCCTGGACTATGACAAGTGGAACAAGGCATACGATATCATATCAGCCACAACGATGGATATAGTCGACTGGGATGAAACTTACGTTAAGGGCAGTGTGGACATGGATAAATCCGGGGTGCTGGTAACTTCAATTCCTTACGAGGCAGGATGGACACTTGAAGTTGACGGCATGAAGCGGAGCATCGAACAGCTTGCCGGAAATGAGTTCATTGCATTCAATTTGTCTCCGGGAAAACATACAATAGAACTGAAATTCAGGCCACCGGGACTTGCTGCCGGAGCACTCATATCCCTGATGGCCGTAATTCTCCTGATAATTCTGTGCAGATGGGGCGGCAGAATCACTGCTATGCTTGTGAAGGCTGTCTCCATGAGGAGAGAAGATCATCCAGGGCCTGAGGAATTCGATCCAGAGGAATCTGATTATAGTACAGAAGAAAGAGATTTTTCTCCTGAAGTGGAACAACCTGGATGCCATGATTAATGGCATCCTTTTTAATTGCTTCGGGACTTTTGTCCGTATTGATTCTTATAAGCAGATTTATGCCGGAAGATGAACTCTTCATTTCGATGAAATCACCGCCGTGTTCGCTCAGATAATTGATGACTGTGTTAAGCTTGTTTGAGTAAAGCTTACGCAGTTTCTTCAGGTGAGTCTGGTAGTTGCCGGTTTCCATGAACATTGCCAGTGAAAGCTGTTCCAGCTTGGAGCATGTTTGAGTATAATCGCGTGCCATGGACTGGAACATTTCGGCCATGTGCCTTGGAAGCACCATGTAACTTATTTTGACAGCAGCGAAAAGAGTGCTGGAAAATGAGCCCAGATATATTACTCTGTCGTAATCCTTAAGACTCTTGAGGGCAGGTATCGGTCTGCCGAAGTATCTGAGTTCGCTGTCGTAGTCGTCCTCTATGATGTAGCTGTCGTTCTCGACAGCCCAGTTAATGAGCTGATAGCGACGTCCTATGGGCATAACAGCACCTGTAAATACGTGGTTGGAAGGACTTACGTATGTGGCTGTTTTAATATTGGCAGGAAGCTTCTCGATGATTATTCCTGAATCATTAACGTCAACGTCAGTTATGGCGAAGCCTCTGTCGCGAAAAGTGCTGCGAACCGGCTTGTAGCCTGGACTTTCGATGGCAACGTGCTCCACATGCAGTTTGCGGAGCATGGTGGCAATATGGTTAGTTATCTGCTGGGTACCTGCACCGATGATAATCTGATCAGGTGAACATGATACGCCGCGGGAAAGATACAGGTACTTGGCAATTTCAGCGCGCAGAGCAATTTCACCCTGCGGTTCCCCTTCGAACATCAAAGCCTGAGGGTACTCGTTGATAATTTTGTTCATGCACTTTTTCCACTTGTTGAAGTCGAAGCATTCCGGATCGTGGTAATAAGCTGATGAACTGGCAGAAATGCTGTCGTCGATTATGGAAACGTCGCTGCTGAACAGTTCCTGCTCCGGTGAAATGCCATCTGAGTAAGAGTAATTTACATCATTAACGAAATATCCTGACTGAGGGCGGCTTTCGATGTAGCCTTCTACAGTCAGCTGGCTGTAGGCCTGATCAACGGTGGTAATACTGAGCCCTGTGGATTTGGCAAGGGACCTGAGAGAAGGCAGTTTCTCGCCTGCCGGGATTTTGCCGGCGGTTATTTCGTCGCGTATATATTTATATAACTGATGGTAGTAAGGTTCGTGCCTGTGCTCATCTATATGAGGAAATAAGGAAATCATTTCCACCTCCAACTGTAATTAGAAAAAATATAATTTTTGTATATTAAGCAGTATACAATATTGTTGTATTATAGTAAACGCTGAGCAGATACGCTGAGGCACAAAGAGAATTGTCAGGCACAAAAGAACTCGGAGCCTTTCCATGAGCCTTTTCATGATTGGATAAATAGTCATTCAAATCAGTTGTTAAAAATGCTATAATATTTATTCAAGGTATTATTAAAGAAAGAGGAGAGACTATGAGTTTACAAATCAGAAATGTTAATTTTGAAACTGGAAGACCACAGGTTGCAATCTCTTTAACAGGTAAGACATACGAGGAAATAATTCAGCAGTGTGAGAAGGCGGTAAGCAGACCCGTTCAGGTAATTGAATGGAGAGCGGACTTCTATCTTGCTGAAATTGACAATATAGAGGAAAAACTGGTAAAGACAGATATTTATCTGGAAATGCTCAACATCCTTGACGGCATCAGAGAAATAATTGGTGAAATGCCGCTGATTTTCACATTGAGAACCGGCAGGCAGGGGGGATGCATTGAGCTGAGCAATGAGCAGATTGAGGGTATTCAGGAATTCGTTGCCGAGTCCAATCTGGTGGATCTTGTGGACGTTGAAATTAGAGGCCTCAAGAAGAAGAACGGCGGTATCGGCGGCAATCTGCTTGCTGCACGAGTGAAGAAGCTGCATGAGCTGGGTGCTAGAGTTATACTTTCATATCACGAGTTTGATGAGATGATTCCGTCAAAGGACATCGTAAGGCTTGTCGGCGCCATGACAAACTACAAAGGCGATATGTACAAGGTGGCTGCAATGGCTCATGACACAGATGACGCCAAGGAAATGATACGCGCAACTGCGTATCTTACCAGAGAAAAAATAGGTCCGGTCATTACAATGGCCATGGGTAAGGCAGGAGCAGCGACACGAGTTATAGGAGGCAAGTACGGTTCTGTGATTACTTTCGCGGCTCTGGACAGAGCGTCTGCGCCGGGACAGATTGAGGCAGGCAGACTTGCTGAGAAACTTGACGAAGTATATGGGGCAAAATAGTGACAGATTTTATCAGAGTAGAGAACCTGACATTTGAATATGATAAAGACGGGACAGAGAAAACAAGAGCCATAGATGATGTGAGCTTCACCATCGAGAAGGGAAGCTTCACGGCCATCATAGGGCAGAACGGCTCGGGTAAATCTACTCTCGCAAGAAATCTCAACGGGCTGCTGGTGCCCACATCAGGCAGAATTCTGGTGGACGGCATGGATACTGCAGACGACAGCAGGATATGGGACATCAGATCCAGGGTGGCGATGGTGTTTCAGAATCCGGATAACCAGATAGTTTCGTCCATTGTGGAGGATGATGTGGCATTCGGTCCGGAGAACCTGGGTGTTGATCCTGCAGAAATCAGGCGGAGAGTTGACGACGCCCTCAAGCGGGTTGACATGTATCATCTGAGAAACAAGGCGCCTCATCAGCTGAGCGGCGGACAGAAGCAGAGGATTGCCATAGCAGGTGCAGTTGCCATGAGACCGGAATGCATTGTATTTGACGAACCTACGGCAATGCTGGACCCCAAAGGGCGCAGGGAGGTTCTGGAGATTGTCAGGGAGCTGAACAGTCAGGGCATTACCACCATTCTCATTACTCATTTTATGGAGGAGGCTGCGCAGGCAGACGAGATTATAGTTATGGACAGGGGACAGGTGAAACTGCAGGGAGCACCTGTTGAAATATTCAGGAGCATCGACGTGCTCCGCGAGATAAGTCTGGGCGTTCCGCCTGTTGTTGAACTGGCAGAGGAACTTCGCAGCCGCGGAATGGATGTTCCAGGTGATATTATTGAAGAAGAGCAGCTTGTGAGGTTCTTATGTCAATAGAAGTAAAAAATCTTAATTATGTTTACAATGAGGGTTTCCCGGGGGAAACCCTTGCTCTTGATAACGTTAATTTCAGACTGGAAGACGGCGAAATCGTCGGAATCATCGGACATACAGGTTCGGGCAAGTCGACACTGCTTCAGCAGCTTAACGGACTGCTTAAACCTAAATCAGGGACAATAGTGGTAGGTGACACCGTCATTACCGACAGCAGCACTTCCATGCTGGATGTGAGGAAGAGGATAGGGCTTGTGTTCCAGTATCCGGAGTACCAGCTGTTTGAAGAAACTGTAGCCAAGGATGTTGCATACGGTCCCTCTAACCTGGGACTTGAGCAGGAGGAAATCGACAGGAGAGTCAAAGATGCGCTGGAGCTTGTGGGCCTTGACTACGAACAGGTGAAAAACGCGTCGCCTTTTGAACTCTCGGGCGGTCAGAAGCGAAGGGTGGCGATTGCAGGTGTCATTGCAATGAAACCCGAAGTGCTTATTCTGGATGAACCTACTGCAGGCCTTAATCCCAAGGCGCACAGAGACATTCTGGACATGGTAAGAGCCATACATGAAGAAGAGAATAATATAATAATACTTGTATCTCATGACATGGATGATATAGCCGCAATGTCAGACAGGGTTCTCGTAATGAACAAAGGAACTGTTGTAATGAACGGCACTCCCGGTCAGGTGTTCGCCAGAAGGGACGAGCTTACGGCAATAGGGCTTGAAGTACCTGCCGCATCTAAACTTCTTGGCAGACTGAGAGACGAGGGTATTGAAATAGATACTGACTGCCTGACAATTTCGCAGGCAGCAGACAGAATCGTTGAGGTTTTTGGCAAATGATCAGAGATATAACTCTTGGACAATATTATCCCGGCAGTTCCTGGGTACACAGACTGGATCCACGAACAAAAATAATAGCGACACTGGTATATGTGGCCGCTATATTTGTTGTACCGGATTTCATCGGATTTGCCATTGCGTTTCTGGCTCTGGCGGCAGTAATTGTGATTTCCGGGGTGCCTCTCAAATTTCTGCTGAGAGGACTGAAGCCGGTGTTTTTTATAATAGCACTGACATTCATTCTCAATCTGTTTATGATTCCGGGAGATGTTCTTGTCAAATGGGGATTTCTGACCATAACAGAGCAGGGGCTGCATACAGCAGTTTTCATGGGGATAAGACTGGTGCTTCTGATTATCGGAGCATCAATGCTTACACTGACCACCAAACCAATCAATCTTACCGACGGAATAGAGAGCCTTCTTAAACCATTCGAGAAGGTTGGGCTGCCGGCTCACGATCTTGCCATGATGATGACTATTGCCCTCAGATTCATTCCGACACTCCTTGAGGAAACGGACAAGATAATGAAAGCGCAGCAGGCAAGAGGCGCAGACTTCGAAACGGGAAACATTATCAGGCGAGCCATGTCTCTGATACCTATTCTGGTACCGCTGTTCATAAGCGCTTTCAGAATTGCACAGGACCTGGCAATGGCCATGGAGTCGCGATGCTACGGCGGCAGCGGCAAAAGAACAAGAATGAATGCAGTGAAACTGGGAGGAAACGATGCAGTTGGATTCGTGCTGACGGCAGCATTCCTGGCAGTAATAATTTTAGAAAGAATACTGATATGAGACAGAGAAAAGCTAAAGACCTGGACCGCAGACTGGAAGAGTGCGCAGAACTTATGATAGATAATCCGGAGCCTGACAAGTGGCAGGAATATTTCGGACGTGATGCGAACACTTTCGTTGAAATCGGCTGCGGCAAAGGCAATTTCATCATAAAAAAGGCGATGGACAATCCGGAATGCAATTTCGTGGCAATTGAAGGCCAGGAAACGGTAATCCTTAGAGCCATGGAAAAGGTTCTGGAACTCCGGGAAGAGGGCGTGCCTCTTGACAACCTTAGATTCATGTGCACCTTCGTCAACGACATGCGGGACCTTTTTGCGCCTGAGTCTCTCGCAGGCATCTATCTTAACTTCAGCGATCCATGGCCCAAAGCACGCCATGCCAAACGCAGACTCACTCATCGCAATCGACTGATGAACTACGGTCAGGTTGTTAAGGAGGGAGGTTTCGTCGAATTCAAGACAGATAATGACGATTTATTTGAATTTACTCTTGAAGAAATCGGCGAAACAAATTATGCTATCATGGAGCAAACTCGTAATCTGCACGGCAGTCAGTATGATTCCAGACTGACAATGACAGAATACGAGCATAAGTTTTATGAACAAGGCAAGAACATTAATTATGTTAAGATTATGCTTTAGAGCAAAGGAGAGACAAGTATGGCAGATTTCATTCTAGCAAGACAGAACGGAAGAAACATTCCGAAAGAGGACAAGAACTTCGGCATCAGCAACAGAGCCAAGGCAATGATGGCTGAAGTAGGTGAAGACAAAGTTATCAACGCAACAATCGGAACCCTCATGGATGACGAGGGCAAGCTTGTTGTGCTTTCATCTGTGGACAAAGTGTTCAAGTCACTGGCTCCTGAAGATTATGCGGCTTATGCGCCTATCAGAGGGCTCGAAGGGTTCAGAGAAGCGGCCAAAAAGGCAGCTCTGGGTTCATACCAGCCTAAGGGCTTCGTGGAAGCTGCAGCTACACCGGGCGGCACAGGCTCACTGAGAAACACAGTTTCAATCTATTCCGAGCCGGGCGACAAGATTCTGACTACAGACTGGCACTGGGGTCCATATAAGACAATTGCAACAGAAATCGGCAGAGATGTTGCTACATTCGAACTCTTCAACGATGAGAGGACTTTTAACGGCGATTCATTCAAGGCGTCAGTAACAGAACTTCTGGCAAACCAGAACAGCCTGGTAATCATCCTGAACACACCTGCACACAATCCTACAGGTTATTCACTGACTGATGATGACTGGGACAAGGTTACAGCTGTTCTTACTGAAGCGGCAGCAGCAGGCAAGCCGATCATTCTGCTGGTAGACGCAGCATACATAGATTTCGCTGGTGACGAAGAAGAATACAGAAGCTTCCTGCCTAAGCTGGAAACAATGCCTGAGAACGTGCTCCCTATCATTGCGTACAGCATGAGCAAGACTTACACACTTTACGGTGCAAGATGCGGAGCAATGATCTGCCTCGCCAGAACTGAAGCAATCGCAGAGGAATTCAAGCAGATCTGCGAATTCTCATCAAGAGGCACATGGTCAAACGGCACAAGATTCGCACAGACCATCCTGACAAAGATTTATGCGGATGAAGAACTGCTGGCCAAGGTGTCAGAAGAGAGAGCTCACTACAGAAACATGCTGCTGGCAAGAGGCAGAGGTTTCGAAGAGGAAGCTGACAAGGTGGGGCTTGAAATCGTTCCGTTTGATGCAGGATTCTTCGTATCAATTCCGTGTGACGATCCTGAAGGCGTATGCGCTAAGCTGGAAAAGGAAGGCGTATTCCTCATTCCAATGGGCAAGGGCATCAGAGTGTCAGTTGCTTCAATATCAGAAACAGCATGCCGCAAAATTCCAGCAATGATCAAGAAAGCAATGGAAGAATTATCCTAAAGCGCATACAAATAGAAAACCCCGAGGCAATATGTGATATGTACCCAGAATCCTGGACACATTCATTAGCGAATTAAGCTGAACACATGGATGCCCCAGAGCAGAGCGAGAGCAGCCACGTATCTGACAGACTCAACCAGAAGCAGCCCGAACGTGAAGTGCTTTGCCCGTTACCAAACAAGTGCATTGCCCGTCACCAAACAATAATTGACAAATATTACCAGCCGTGTATAATACAAATAAGGGTATTGTACGAAAGGAGATAATATGTCAAGAGATAACGTTAACGGAGAAATTACATTCGATATTATTGAACATATCGGAGTGCTGGCGACATACACCACAGGCTGGAAGAAGGAGATTAATCTGGTCAGCTGGAACAATGCTCCCGGCAAGTACGACATCAGAGAATGGGACCCGTCTCATGAGAGAATGTCCAAGGGCATTACTTTGAGAGAGAACGAAATGAGAACCCTTCTGGAAGTGATGCGCAGACGACATAGAGGAAGCATGAGAGAGGATGCACCAGAGTCATCTGAAGATTTGTGCATTGAGACTGATTCAACTGAGAAATCGGCGGACTCGCTGAATGAAGATGAGGCACATCCGTTTGAGTTCATCGATGAAACAACAGGAGAAATCAGCGAGCGAGCAGCAGAATTATAGCTGCCGCACCGCAAATTAATTGAATATGAAACATCCGTATTTGGAGACGGCAGAAAAGTAGAAGCCTGTACAAAACCCCTGATTGTAATTGTCCGGTCGGGGGTTTGTAGTATGTACAGTCGGGGGTTTGTGGTATAATTGACATACTGACAATTCGGTTTGAAATGGGAACAGAGGACACGAATCAGATATTACAGGAGGGGCTGCCATGAGAATACAGTTAATAAAGAACGCAGGGGAAGAACCGGTTGAAGTGATAGTAATGAAACCTGTGCCGGTCGAAAGCCTTGTGGAGAAATTCAAAGACGAAATTAAATACAGACCTATGCTGGCCAAAATCGACGGTCTTCAAAAGTCGCTTACAACTCCTGTGGGCGGGGCGGATGACGGAGAGACGGTCGTTGAACTGATAGCTGCTACAACACAGAGCGGCAACCTGGTGTACCAGCATACTTTGAGCATGGTGTTTCTCAAGGCTGTCAAGAACATTCTTGGCAACGTGGTGGTGCGCATTCAGAATCCTCTCAACAAGGGACTGTTCATTAGAATAGATACAGAAGACGAGCTGCTTGACTCGCAGATAGAGCTGATTTACGGCCTCATGAAAGATTATGTGAGACGCAGGATGCCAATCGAAGAACGACGAGTGACAAGAGAAGAAGCCATCACAATTTTTCGCACTCTTGGATATGACGACAAGGCTCTGCTCATCCAGCAGGCTGAAGATATCGACAGCCTTTCCCTTTATTATCTCGGGGATTATGTCAATTCCTTCTATGGAATCATGGCGCCTTCAACGGAGTACGTAGGCACTTTCGAACTGATGAGATATGAGGACGGAGTGCTTCTCAGACATCCGTACACTGACGATCCCGATATAATTCCGGAATACAGAGATGACGCCAAACTTTACAGAGCTTTCGCCCAGGTTGAGGAATGGGACAGGCTGCTGGGCATAAACTATGTGTCTGACCTTAACAAAGTGGTGGCAGGCGGCGGAGTAAGAGACATGATTCTTCTCTCTGAGGCTCTTCATGAAAAAAGAGTGGCGGAAATTGCGGACATGATTAAAGAGTCGGGCAAGAGAATCGTGCTTATCGCAGGACCGTCGTCATCCGGCAAGACCAGCTTCGCCAAAAGGCTGTGCGTGCAGCTGAGGGTTAACGGCATCAGGCCGCTGTACATGGGAACTGACGATTACTTCGTTGAGAGAGAAGAGACTCCTCTCGGACCGGACGGCAAACCTGATTTCGAGAATCTGAACGCCATGGACATTGAACTGTTTAACAGCAACATGAACGACCTGCTTCAGGGCCGCGAGGTTGACATGCCGACCTTCGACTTCAAGGAAGGCAAAAAGATTTTTGGCAGAAGGATTACAAGACTTGAGGATAATGCTGTCATGGTAATCGAAGGCATCCATGCGCTGAACGAGGCCATGAGCACTCATATTGACGAGAAAAATAAGTTTAAGATCTACATCAGCCCGCTCACGCAGCTGAATATTGACGTACATAACAGAATTTCCACAACAGATGCCAGAATGCTGCGCCGAATGGTAAGGGATTACAAGTACAGGAATCACTCGGCTGAGGAAACGATAATCGACTGGCCTAAGGTGAGAGCAGGCGAAGATAAGAATATTTTCCCTTATAACGGGGAGGCTGACGTGCTGTTCAACTCTGTAACCATATATGAGCTTGCGCTGCTCAAAAAGTATGCACAGCCGCTTCTGGAGAAGGTGCCTGAAGAGTCGGAGTGCTACGGTGAAGCCAGGAGACTCATAGAATTCCTCCATTACTTCAGACCTATGGACGGAGAAGAGTTCATTCCAAACAACTCAATATTGAGAGAATTTATCGGCGGAAGCATACTGCTTCAGGAGTAGATTCTGTGCGTCGGAGACCTAGATTAGGATATGTGGTGGCTATCGACAGCAAGCACCACAATAAATTGTATATTGAATAATGCGTTGAAATTTCAACAGTTACAGGACTTTTGAGAAAAAATTTACAAAAATCTCAAAAGTCCTTTTGTTTACAGTGAGACAAAAAGTGGGTACACCAAACCAAGTGTAAATGATAGAAACGCTGAAACCATTGCAAATACTTGATTATAGCGGCTCAAAAAAATGCAGAAATCGAAAAAATAATTTTCAAAAAGACTTGCACTTGACCGGAGAATGCGGTATATTATAAAGGCTTGTGTAAGGCGATGAAGTGGGAAGTTACCTTGCTATGGGAGAATTTCCACTGAGAATTGTCCCCACATGATCGGGGGCGAAGGGATTCGCTGAATTTTGTATTGTGTGAAACAATAGAAACACACGAGCGCGTGTACGAAGCAAGCAATTCCACTGTACACGTTGAAATTTCAGCATTTAGAACCCCTTGTACGAGCATAGCGAAATCTGTACAAAAGAATTTTAGGAGGAAAAAATGAGCGAATTACAGAAAATCAGAATTAAGCTTAAGGCTTATGACCACGCACTTCTGGATCAGTCAGCTGCCAAGATCGTAGAGACTGCCAAGAAGACAGGCGCTGAAGTATCAGGCCCTATTCCGCTTCCAACAGAGAAGGAAGTAATCACAATCTTAAGAGCTGTTCACAAATATAAGGATTCAAGAGAACAGTTCGAACAGAGAACCCACAAGAGATTAATCGATATTACAAGTGCAACAGCCAAGACTACAGATGCTCTGACTAAGCTTGACCTGCCTGCAGGCGTAGATATCGAAATCAAGTTATAAATCATAAGCGTTAGAAACGAAGGGAACTCTCCCTTAGTATGATCGGGCAGCCAATGGTCCGATCCGCTGTAAGTTTCAAGGAGGAAAAATATGAAAACACTTTTAGGAAAGAAGCTGGGAATGACTCAGATCTTTACTGAACAGGGTGCTGTTGTTCCGGTAACAGTTATCGAAGCAGGCCCTGCAACTGTAACTCAGATCAAGACAGTTGAGACTGACGGTTACGATGCAGTTCAGATCGGCTTTGAAGATGCAAAGCCTCAGAGAGTGAACAAGCCAATGACTGGTCACTTCGCAAAGAATGAAATCGCACCTAAGAAGTATCTGGCTGAATTCAAGGCTGACGAAGGCACAGCTTACGAAGTAGGACAGGTTATCACAGTAGCCGAATTCGAAGTAGGCGCTAAGCTGGACGTAACAGGAACTTCAAAGGGTAAGGGAACTCAGGGTAACATCAAGAGACATGGACACCACAGAGGCCCTATGAGCCACGGTTCAAAGCACAAGAGACTTGCCGGCGCACTGGCTGCAGGTACTTACCCATCAAGAGTATTCAAGGGCAATGCAGGTCCTGGTAGAATGGGTCGCGAAACAGTGACTGTTCAGAACGTTGAACTGGTAAAAGTTATTGAAGAAAAGAATCTCTTACTGGTTAAGGGCGCCGTACCTGGCAACAAGGGCGGAATCGTTCGCGTACAGTATGCAGTAAAGGGACAGAACTAATAGATGACTTCAGAAAGGAGGAAGTAAAATGTCAGAAGTGAAAATGCTTAACATGGCTGGCGAAACTGTTGGCACTATCGAACTTAACGATGCTGTCTTCGGAATTGAGCCAAACCAGAATGCAGTACATGCAGTAGTAAAGAACATTTTAGCAAACAAGAGACAGGGTACTCAGTCTGCCAAGACAAGAGCTGAAGTCAGAGGAGGCGGAAGAAAGCCTTTCAGACAGAAGGGAACAGGCCGTCATAGACAGGGAAGCTCAACAGACCCATCACAGGTAGGAGGCGGAGTTGTTTTCGCACCAAAGCCAAGAAGCTACAGATACACACTGCCTAAGAAGCTGAGAAGACTGGCAATGCTGTCAGCACTCTCATCAAAGGTTCAGGAGAACGAAATCATCGTAGTTGACAAGCTCAGCTTCGAAGCTCCTAAGACAAAGGAAATGATTAAGGTTCTTTCAAACCTGAACGCTGAGAAGAAGGCATTAATCGTTATGGCTGAGAAGGACGAGAACGTAATCAAGTCCGCAGCTAACATTCAGGGAATCAGAACAGCACTGGTAGGAACAATGAACGTGTACGAAATCATCAACCACACAAGCTTCATTGTAACTGAAGAAGCTGTTAAGAAGATTGAGGAGGTGTACGCATAATGAAAACTCCTTACGATGTAATCCTCAAGCCTGTTATCACAGAACAGTCAATGGATTATGCAGAAGCAAAGAAATACGTATTCAAGGTTGCAGTAGACGCTAACAAGACCGAAGTTAAGGCTGCTGTAGAAGAAATCTTCGGTGTTGATGTTGCCAAGGTTAACATCATGAACGTTGTAGGCAAGAGAAAGAGAATGGGAAGATACGAAGGAATGACTGCTGCTTCAAAGAAAGCAATCGTTACACTTACTGCTGACAGTAAGGAAATCGAATTCTTCCAGAGTCTGTAATATAGGAGGTAGGCAAAGATGGGAATTAAAAAATACAATCCAACCACTCCTGGTTTAAGAGGAATGTCAGTTTCCACATTTGAAGAAATCACTGCTTCAACTCCTGAGAAATCACTGACAGTTACTCTGAAGAAGCATTCAGGAAGAAACTCAAGAGGTAAGATTACTGTAAGACACAGAGGCGGCGGCTACAGACCTAAGTACAGAATCATCGACTTCAAGAGAAACAAGGACGGTATTCCAGGTACAGTATCAACTATCGAATACGACCCTAACAGAAGTGCTAACATCGCACTTATCGTATACGCTGACGGCGAAAAGAGATACATCATCGCACCTAACAAGTTAAAGGTTGGCGACAAGATTGAATCAGGCGCTGCAGCAGATATCCAGATCGGAAATGCACTTCCACTGGCAAACATCCCTGTAGGTACAGTAATTCACAACATCGAATTAAAGCCTGGCAAGGGTGGACAGCTTGTTAGAGCAGCAGGAAACGGCGCACAGCTCATGGCTAAGGAAGGCAACTACGCACAGGTTAGACTGCCATCCGGAGAAGTTAGAAAGGTAGCAATCAGCTGCAGAGCAACAATCGGTGAAGTTGGTAACTTAGATCACCAGAACATCCAGATTGGTAAAGCCGGAAGAAAGAGACACATGGGCATCAGACCTACAGTAAGAGGTTCCGTAATGAACCCTAACGATCACCCACACGGTGGTGGTGAAGGTAGAGCTCCTATCGGAAGAAAGAGCCCAGTTACTCCTTGGGGTAAGCCTGCTCTTGGCTATAAGACAAGAAAGAAGAAGAACGCATCTAACAAGTACATCGTTAAGAGAAGAAACGAAAAATAATCAGGAAGGAGCATAGATAATGGGAAGATCACTTAAAAAGGGTCCTTTCGTAAACGAGAAGCTGCTCAGAGCCATCGAAGAGATGAACGCAGCCAACGAAAAGAAAGTAATCAAGACTTGGTCAAGACCTTCAACAATATTCCCACAGATGGTGGGACATACAATCGCCGTTCATGACGGTAAGAAGCACGTGCCTGTATACATCACAGAAGACATGGTAGGTCACAGACTTGGAGAATTTGCTCCAACCAGAAACTACAGAGGTCACGCTGCTGATAAGAAATCAAAGTAAGAAAAGGAGATAATTAGAAATGGAAGCAAAAGCAATTGCAAAGTACGTAAGAATGTCTCCTATCAAGCTTAAGCCTGTTGCTGACTTAGTAAGAGGAAAAGATTTAGACGAGGCATTGAACATCTTAAAGTTCACTCCTGGCAAGGGAGCTGAAATCGTTGAGAAGGTTGTAAAATCAGCTGCTGCAAATGCAGACGTTAAGGAAATGGATACTGACAACCTTTATGTTGCAGAAATCTGCATCAACCAGGGACCAACTATGAAGAGATGGCGCGCTGGATCACAGGGTAGAGCATCAATCATCCTTAAGAGAAGCAGTCACGTTAACGTTACTCTGAAGGAAAAGGAATAAGATAGGAGGTTTCATAAATGGGTCAGAAAGTAAGTCCTCATGGACTGAGAGTAGGCGTAATCCAGGATTGGGATTCAAAGTGGTATGCTGACAAGAACAAGTTTGCTGACTATCTTATTGAAGACAATCAGGTTAGAAATTACGTAAAAGGAAAATTATACGCTGCAGGAGTTGCTAAGGTAGCAATCGAAAGAGCAGCAGAAAACAAGCTGAAGGTTATCGTTATGACTGCTAAGCCAGGAATGGTTATCGGACGTTCAGGCGCAGGCATCGACGAACTTAAGGCTGAACTCGAGAAGATGACTGGCAAGACAGTAGTAATCGAGATCAAGGAAGTAAGAAGAGCAGAACTGGACGCTCAGCTGACAGCAGAAAGCATTGCACAGGCTCTCGAAAGAAGAGTTTCATTCAGAAGAGCTATGAAGCAGGCTATCGGCAGAACAATGAAGAGCGGAGCTAAGGGAATCAAGGTTCTGGCTTCAGGCAGACTGGGCGGAGCAGAAATCGCTCGTTCAGAGAAGTACAGTGAAGGTAATGTTCCTCTTCATACACTGAGAGCTGATATCGACTATGGTTTCGCAGAAGCTGACACTACTTACGGTAAGCTGGGAATCAAGGTATGGATCAACCATGGCGAAATCCTTGACAAGGGCCTGAAACCTGCTGTTCCTGAAGAAAAGGAAGAAAGAAGAAACGGCAAGAAGAGAGGCGACAGAAGACCAAGAAGAGAAGGCGACAGAAGACCTAGAAGAGACGACAGAAGAAACGATAGAGCAGATGTTGCGCCTAAGGCAGTTAACCAGAGAATCCGCAAGACTAAGGTTGCTGAACCTGCAGCAGAAGCTCCTGAAGCAGTAGTTGAGACAGCAGAAGCTGAAGAATAGACATTGGTGAAAGGAGGACAACATTATGTTAATGCCAAAGCGCGTTAAACACAGAAGAGTCCACAGAGGCAGAATGAAGGGCAAAGCTATTAAGGGCAATACAATCACTTATGGCGATTATGGCCTTGTTGCTACTGAATGTGGATGGATTACTTCAAACCAGATTGAAGCAGCCAGAGTAGCAATGACAAGATCTGTTAAGAGAGGCGGTAAGGTTTACATCAAAATCTTCCCTCATAAATCAGTAACAAAGAAGCCTGCCGGCGTTCGTATGGGTTCCGGTAAAGGTGCTCCTGAATATTGGGTAGCAGTAGTTAAACCAGGCAGAGTAATGTTCGAAATCGAAGGCGTTACAGAAGCTCAGGCTAGAGAAGCTATGAGACTTGCATCACACAAGCTGCCGGTTGGTTGCAAATTTGCCATCGCAGAAAAGACAGAAAAGGGTGGTGAAGAATAATGGAATTAAACAAGATCAGAGAAATGTCAGAACTGGAACTGAACGCAGAACTGTTAAAGATGAAGAAGGATCTCTTCAATCTGAGATTCCAGCACGTTACAGGACAGCTTGAAAATCCGGTTAAACTGAGAGAAACAAAGAGAGATATTGCAAGAATCAAGACCATTATCAGAGAAAAAGAACTTGAGAAGGTTAACAGCTAAAGAAAGGAGGATGTGTTATGGCAGTTGAAAGAAACAGAAGAAAGACAAGAGTTGGCGTTGTTGTAAGTGACAAGATGGATAAGACTGTTGTTGTTGCATGTGAAGACTTCGTAAGACATTCACTTTATGGTAAGGCTGTAAAGAGAACTGTTAAGTTTAAGGCTCACGATGAAAACAATGAATGCAATATTGGCGATACAGTTAGAATTATGGAAACAAGACCTCTTTCAAAGGACAAGAGATGGAGACTTGTTAACATTATCGAAAAGGTTAAGTAAGGAGGGCACCTAAATGATTCAGACAGAAACTAGATTAAGGGTTGCTGACAACTCCGGAGCTAAGGAACTTCTTTGTATTAGAATTCTGGGCGGTACAAGCCGTCAGTATGCAAATATCGGCGATGTTATCGTATGCGCAGTTAAGGATGCAACTCCAGGCGGTACAGTAAAGAAGGGTGACGTTGTCAGAGCTGTTGTAGTTAGAACTAAGCATGGTGCCAGAAGAGCAGATGGTAGCTACGTTAAGTTCGACCAGAACGCAGCAGTAGTTATTAAAGACGATTTACAGCCAGTTGGAACTCGTATCTTTGGACCGGTTGCAAGAGAACTGAGAGACAAAGGATTCATGAAGATTGTATCCCTGGCACCAGAAGTATTATAGGAGGTCATGTAATGAAGATTAAAAAGAATGACACAGTAATAGTACTCACTGGTAAGGACAAGGGAAAGACTGGTAGAGTATTAAAGGCAATGCCAAAAGAAGGCAAAGTTATCGTAGAAGGCATCAACATTCAGACTAAGCACCAGAAGCAGACTCAGACTGCAGCTGCTGAAATCAAGCATCAGGAAGGTGCAATCGATGTATCAAACGTTGCTTACTATGACGCTAAAGCAAAGGCACCAACTAAGATTGGTTACAAAGTAGAAAACGGCAGAAAAGTCAGAGTAGCTAAGAAGACTGGCGCCGTAATTGACTAGGAAAGGAGGAGACGGTTTTGACTGCAAGATTAAAGGAAACTTACAAGAATGAAGTGTTCAACAAGTTAATGGACCAGTTCAAGTATAAGAACGTAATGCAGGTTCCTAAGCTTGAAAAGGTTACAATCAACATGGGTCTTGGCGAAGCTAAGGAAAACTCAAAGATTCTGGAAAGTGCTGTTGAAGAAATCGGTCTGATTTCAGGACAGAGACCAGTAATCACTAAGGCAAGAAAGTCAATCGCTAACTTTAAGGTTAGACAGGGCATGCCTGTTGGAGCTAAGGTTACTTTAAGAGGCGACAACATGTATGAGTTTGTTGACAAGCTCTTCAATATCGCTCTTCCAAGATTAAGAGACTTCAAGGGTGTTAGCAAGAATTCATTTGACGGAAGAGGCAACTACTCAATGGGTCTTAAGGAACAGCTCATCTTCCCAGAAATCAACTATGATAAGGTTGACAAAATTAAGGGAATGAACATTGTATTCACTACAACTGCAAAGACAGATGAAGAAGCAGCAGCTCTGCTGGCTGGCCTTGGACTGCCATTCGAGAAATAGGAGGAACACAATGGCTAAAAAATCTCTTAAAGTTAAGCAGCAGAGAAAACCTAAGTTTTCAACTCGTGCATACACAAGATGCAGAGTATGCGGAAGACCTCATTCAGTACTGAGAAAGTACGGAATCTGCCGTATCTGCTTCAGAGAACTGGCTTACAAGGGTGAAATCCCAGGCGTTAGAAAAGCAAGCTGGTAAATATAATAAGTTAGAACTACTATCCATTAAGTAGCGTGCCGGTCACCGAAACAGGTGACAGGGCAGCTATACTGGTGGAGGAAGGAGAAACAGAAAAATGACTATGACTGATCCAATTGCAGATATGCTTACTAGAATCAGAAATGCAAATACTGCAGGTCATGCAACAGTAGAAATCCCTGCATCAAAGATGAAGAAATCAATTGCCGGTATCCTTAAGGAAGAGGGATACATTACTGACTTCGAAGTTATCGAAGACAACAAGCAGGGTATCATCAAGATCACTATGAAGTACGGCGCTGATAAGGAAAGAGTAATCAGCGGAATCAGAAAGATTTCAAAGCCAGGCCTTAAGTCATATGCTAAGGCTAATGAACTGCCAAGAGTTCTGGGCGGACTCGGTATCGCTATCATCTCAACATCAAAGGGTGTTATCAGCGATAAGGAAGCCAGAAAGCTGGGCATCGGCGGTGAAGTAATTTGTTACGTATGGTAGGAGGTAAATAGAATGTCAAGAATCGGTATCAGACCAATCACTATTCCTGCCGGCGTAGAAGTCTCAATTGACAACAACGTTGTTTCAGTAAAGGGACCAAAAGGCGAACTGCAGGAAGCAATCAGCGCGCTGCTGAACATCGAAATTAATGATGGAGTTATTACAGTTTCAAGAGATTCTGATGCTAAAGAGTACAGATCACAGCACGGACTGGCAAGAACTCTCATCAACAACATGATAGAAGGCGTAACTAAGGGCTATGAGAAGAAGCTCATCCTCGTAGGCGTTGGTTACAAGGCAGAAAAGAAGGGAAACACTCTGGTAATGAACCTTGGATACTCACATCCAGTTGAAATGCCGGACCCTGAAGGAATTACTACAGAAGTACCGGATGCTACAACAGTAATCGTTAAGGGCATCGATAAGGCTTTCGTAGGAAACTATGCTGCGAACATCAGAAAGTGGAGAGTTCCTGAACCTTACAAAGGCAAGGGTATCAAGTACGATGGTGAAGTTATTCGCAGAAAAGAAGGTAAAACTGGAGCATAAGGAAAGGAGTAAAGTAAAATGGCTAAAGAAAGCAGAAATGACAAGCGTGTCATCAGACACCAGAGAATTAGAAGAAATCTTGCTGGCACTCCTGAGAAACCTAGACTCGCAGTTTTCAGAAGCAACAAGAATATTTCATGTCAGATTATTGACGATGTTAACGGAGTTACACTTGCTTCAGCTTCAACTGTTGACAAAGAACTTAAGGCAACTGTTGAATACGGTGGAAACAAGGATGCTGCTAAGGCAGTAGGTGAAGCTATCGCTAAGAGAGCACTGGCAAAGGGCATTGAAGAAGTTACTTTTGACAGAGGCGGATTCCTTTATCACGGAAGAGTAAAGGAACTTGCTGACAGTGCTCGTGAAGCAGGTCTGAAATTCTAAGGAGGTAAATGAATGCGTAATACAATAGATGCATCAAAGCTGGACTTAAACGAAACTATCGTTAACATCAGACGTGTAGCCAAGACTGTAAAGGGCGGCAGAAACATGAGATTCTCAGTTACTGTTGTTGTTGGTGACGGCGCCGGTCATGTTGGCGTAGGCCTCGGAAAGGCTATCGAAATTCCTGAAGCTGTAAGAAAAGCTACAGAAGATGCAAAGAAGAACTTAATCACAGTTCCTACAGTTGGAACAACAATTCCTCACAGAAACATGGGCATCTTTGGAGCAGGCAAGGTTCTGCTCATGCCGGCTGCTCCAGGTACAGGAGTAATCGCAGGTTCATCAGTTCGTACAGTACTGGAAGCTGCAGGTGTTAAGGACGTAAGAGCTAAATCAATCGGATCAAACAACACCGGAAACATGGCATATGCTGCACTGGAAGGCCTTAAGACTCTTACAACTGCTGAAGAAGTTGCAAGAAAAAGAGGCAAGACAGTAGAGGAAATCTTAGGATAAGGAGGAAGAAACAATGGCTAAAATGATTAAAGTCACTTTAACAAAGAGTGTTATTGGCGCTTCCCCTAAGCAGAGAAAGGTTGTTGAAGCGTTAGGACTGAAGAAGATGCACCAGTCAGTTGAACTTGTTGATTCTCCTGTAACAAGAGGAGCAGTAAACAAGGTTTCGCATCTTTTAACAGTTGAAGAGCTGTAGGACAGGAGGTGCAATAAATGAAACTGCATGAATTAAGAGCGGTTCCGGGTGCAACTAAGGCACCTAAGAGAAAGGGCCGCGGTACAGCTACCGGTCAGGGTAAGACTGCCGGCAGAGGTATGAACGGACAGAAGTCAAGAAGCGGCGGTGGCGTAAGACTCGGATTCGAAGGCGGCCAGATGCCTCTTTACAGAAGAATTCCTAAGAGAGGATTCACTAATCTCTTCGGAACAGAATACACTGCAATTAACGTAGAAGAGCTGAACAGATTCGAAGCAGGTACAGAAGTAACTCCTGAGCTGATTATTGAAACTGGTATGGCTAAGCAGGTTAAGGACGGTATCAAGATTCTTGGTAACGGAACACTTGAGAAGGCCCTGACAGTTAAGGCTCAGAAGTTCAGCAAGTCTGCAATCGAAAAGATTGAAGCTGCAGGAGGAAAGGCAGAGGTACTCTAATGGAGATGCTGAGAACAGTAACAAAGGCATGGAACATACCTGACGTAAGGAAGAAGATTCTCTTCACACTTGCGATGCTTCTTATCTTCAGAATCGGAGCGCAGATACCGGTTCCAGGTATTGATAGAGAAGTTCTGGCACAGACCTTCGATAGCGATACCGGGCTCTTTGCTCTGTTCAATCTGTTCTCAGGCGGTGCGTTCAGCAACTTTACAATATTCGCACTGAGTATCACACCATACATTACTGCATCAATCATCATGCAGCTGCTGGCAATAGCCATCCCTTCACTGGAAAGACTGTCCAAGGAAGGAATGGAAGGCAGGAAGAAGATGGCATCATACACCCGTTATCTTACGGTTGCACTGGCTGTCATCCAGGCAGTGGGCGTGTCTGTAGGACTTTTCAGACAGGCACTGATCAGCACAGACGTGTTCTCTGTAACAGTTATCGTGCTGGTTCTCACAGCCGGTACTGCATTCCTCATGTGGCTGGGCGAGCAGATTAATGAATATGGTATAGGCAATGGTATTTCGCTGATAATCTTCGCAGGTATCATTGCCAGACTTCCGTCAGCAGTCCAGGAAATCTGGAACAAGCTGCAGGAAGGAACAATGAGTGTTGTAACTCTTATTCTCTTCGTAATATTCTGTATTCTGGTAATCGTAGGCATTATCGAAATACAGCAGGGACAGAGGAGAATTCCTGTACAGTATGCCAAGAGAGTTGTAGGAAGGAAACAGTATGGCGGACAGGCTACACATATTCCGCTCAGAGTTAATCAGGCCGGAGTAATTCCTGTAATCTTCGCCATGGCATTCCTGCAGTTCCCTCTGACAATTACATACTTCATGAGTGCAGACAGTGATGCGTCAGCATTTATTGCAAAGTGGCTGTCGCCTTCCGGAAGTCCGGGTATCTGGGTATATTCAGTAATCAACGTAGTACTGATTATGTTCTTCACGTATTTCTACACATCGGTTACATTCAAACCTGATGAGGTTGCAACCAACATGAAATCAAGTGGAGGATTCATTCCGGGTATCAGACCGGGGAAAGCGACTGAAGAATATCTTAGCAGAGTAATGACTAGAATCACATTTGTTGGAGCGGTATTCCTCGCAGCAGTAGCAATACTTCCTACTATAGTAAGTGAGATGGGTGGACTTAACTTCCACTTCGGTGGAACTTCACTTCTGATCGCTGTAGGTGTTGCGCTGGATACAATGAAGAAACTGGAACAGCAGATGGTAATGAGAAACTACTCAGGCTTCTTGAAATAAAGTCTTGAGCAGATTTGGAGGTATACAGATGAATGTAGTATTGTTAGGGCCTCCGGGAGCCGGCAAAGGCACTCAGGCTGCTAGAATAGTAGAAAAGTACGGTGTTCCTCACATTTCGACAGGCGATATTTTTAGAGCAAATATCAAAGCCGGAACTGAACTTGGCAAAAGAGCGCAGGAATACATGAACAGAGGCGAACTTGTACCGGATGAACTGGTAGTAGAGATCGCAACTGACAGACTTGCAGCAGACGACTGCAAGGAAGGATTCCTTCTGGATGGATTCCCTAGAACAGTATTTCAGGCTGAGAAGCTTGATGAGTTCCTGGCATCAAAGGGAAGGAAAATCGAGCATGTTCTGAACATTGAGGTTGGCAGAGACGACCTGATGGCAAGACTTACAGGAAGAAGAGTCTGCAAGAGCTGCGGCGCTTCATTCCACGTTGTAAACATTCCGCCAAAACAGGAAGGAATCTGTGACAACTGCGGAGCAGAACTTGTTCAGAGAGCTGATGATAATGAAGAAACGGCTTCAAACAGAATAGAAGTATACAACAGAGAAACCAAGCCTCTGATTGACTATTATGAGAAAGCCGGAAACATCGTTAACATTGATGGAGGCAAAGCTGCCGAAGACGTATTCGCAGCAATTGCTGACAGGCTGGGTGAATAATATGATCATTATCAAATCAGACAATGAAATAAATCTGATGCGTGAATCAGGCAAGGTGACAGGTTTCATTCTCAAAGAGCTTGAAACCTTCATCAAGCCGGGCATGACTACCATGGACGTGGATAGATTTGTTGAGGATACTATCAGGAAACACAAGATGATTCCTACTTTCAAGGGATACGGCGGTTTCCCGGCAAGTGCATGTGTATCCATAAACGAAGAAGTTGTACACGGCATTCCTTCAAAGAAGAGAGTAATCAATGAAGGCGATATCGTCAGCGTCGACGTAGGAAGCACATACAAAGGCTATGTAAGTGATGCAGCAAGAACTTATGCAGTAGGCAAAGTAAGCGATGAGGCACAAAGACTTATCGATACAACTCGTGAAAGTTTCTTCGCAGGACTTGAGTTCTGCAAGCCTGGATACAGGATTTCCGACATAGGACACGCCATACAGCAGTATGCAGAGTCCAGAGGATTTTCAGTAATCAGAGACTTCGTTGGACATGGGGTTGGACAGCAGATGCATGAAGAACCTCAGATTCCAAACTACGGCAGACCGGGCAGAGGACCTCGAATTGCCAAGGGTATGGCCTTCGCAGTCGAGCCGATGATCTGTCAGGGAGGTTATCAGGTTGAAACTTTGCAAAATGACTGGACAGTTGTCACAATTGATGGTAAACTGTCTGCGCATTATGAAAATACAGTAGTAATAACCGACGGTGAGCCCGAACTGCTCACACTAGGCGAATAAATGCGAGGTAGAGTAATATGGCCAAAAAAGATGTCATCGAGGCTGAAGGCAAGGTTGTTGAAGCACAGCCAAATGCCATGTTCATAGTGGAACTTGAAACAGGACACCAGGTACTGGCACATGTTTCAGGTAAAATCAGACAAAACTATATCAGAATAATACCTGGAGATAAGGTTAAGGTTGAGCTTTCGCCATACGACCTTACAAGAGGTAGAATTACCTGGAGAGGTAAAGCTTAGGAGGATAATGAAATGAAAGTAAGAGCTTCCGTTAAGCCTATCTGCGAAAAGTGCAAGGTAATCAAGAGAAAGGGTAAAGTAATGGTTATCTGTGAAAACCCTAAGCACAAGCAGAAGCAGGGCTAAGAACCAATAGTTGGTTAACGGGCGCATGCCCGCTAATGTTATATCAATTAATTATTTCACATCCCGTTTATATTACGCCCCATGCGGTAAGACATGAAGGCAGCGTGACGGAAGATGGGAACAGGAGGAAAATATGGCAAGAATTGCCGGTGTAGACTTACCAAACGAAAAAAGAATCGAAGCTGGTTTAACCTACATCTATGGTATCGGTTGGACTACTTCAAGAGAAATCTTAAAGAAGACTGGCATCAATCCTGACACTAGAGTTAAGGATCTTACAGAAGATGAAGCCGGTAAAATCAGAAAGGTTATCGAATCCGACTACATGGTAGAAGGTGATCTGAGAAGAGACGTTAACCTGAACATTAAGAGATTAATGGAAATCGGATGCTACAGAGGTATCAGACACAGAAGAGGTCTGCCTGTTAGAGGACAGAAGACTAAGACAAACGCTAGAACTCGTAAAGGTCCTAAAAAGACTGTAGGTAGAAAGAAGAAGTAAAGGAGGTAGAGTGATATGGCTAAAGCTGCTAAGAAAGCTGTTAGAAAAAAGAGAAAAGAGCGTAAAAATATTGAAAAAGGCCAGGCACATATTCAGGCTACCTTTAACAATACATTAGTAACCCTGACTGACATGCAGGGTAATGCACTTTCATGGTCAAGCGCAGGTTCCCTGGGCTTCAAGGGATCAAGAAAGTCAACTCCGTTTGCTGCACAGTCCGCTGCAGAAGAAGCTGCAAAGGGCGCTATGGAGCACGGCCTCAAGACAGTTGAAGTTTACGTTAAGGGTCCAGGATCCGGAAGAGAAGCTGCAATCAGAGCACTGGCTGCAGTAGGTCTTGAAATCACTATGATTAAGGACATCACACCAATTCCACACAATGGATGCAGACCGCCTAAGCGTAGAAGAGTCTAATTGGAAGGGAGGAACAGTACTATGGCAGTAAATAGAGATCCAATTCTTAAGAGATGCAGATCACTTCAGATCGACCCAAGCCATCTCGGAATTTTCAAGGAGTCCAAGAGAACTCCAAACAGAGGAAACAGAAAAATGAGCGAATATGGTCTCCAGCTTCGTGAAAAGCAGAGAGCTAAGTTCATTTACGGTGTAGAAGAAAAGCAGTTCAGAAATCTTTTTGACAAGGCTGCTAAGAAGTCAGGTATCACTGGTGAAAACCTGCTGATCATGCTTGAAGAAAGACTTGACAACGTAGTATACAGAATGGGCCTCTCAACTACAAGAAGAGAAGCTAGACAGCTGGTTAACCACGGTCACTTCACAGTAAACGGCAAGAAGGTAAACATCCCTTCATATCTGGTTAAGGCCGGCGATGTAATCGCAGTAAAAGAAAAGAGCCTGAAGTCACCTAAGTTCAAGGAGATTCAGGACATGGAAGTTGGTATTCCTGCATGGCTCACAGTAAACAGAGATAAGCTTGAAGGTACAGTTATCGCAGAACCTACAAGAGATCAGATTGATGTTCCTGTTGAAGAACACCTGATCGTCGAATTATATTCTAAGTAATATAACGGCTAGTCGTTGTTACCATGGAATGAAAAGGAGGGTTTCGAGTGATAGAAATCGAAAAGCCAACAATCGAGTATATTTGTTCAAGCGAAGACCCCAATTACGGGAAATTCGTAGTAGAGCCTCTTGAGAGAGGTTATGGTACAACTCTGGGAAACAGCTTAAGAAGAATCCTTCTTAGCTCCCTGCCTGGCGTAGCCGTTACATCAGTAAAAATTGACGGTATTCTTCACGAATTTTCAACAATTCCGGGAGTTAAGGAAGACGTAACAGAAATCATTCTTAACTTAAAGAAGCTGGCAGTTAAACTGAATAACGAAAATGCTAAAAAAGTATTAATAAACGCTATCGGACCTAAGGAAGTAACTGCTGCAGACATTCTGGGCGACACAGATATCGAAATCGTGAACCCTGATCTGCACATTGCTACTCTTGAAGAAAACGCAACACTTATCATGGAGATCAATCTGGCAAGAGGCAGAGGATATGTTCCATCCGAAATGAACAAGGATGAGAATACTCCGATTTCTGTAATCCCTACAGATTCAATCTACACACCTGTAAGAAAGTGCAACTTCACAGTTGAAAACACAAGAGTAGGTCAG
>JALEUQ010000115.1 GCA_022780965.1 Clostridiales bacterium | reverse complement strand
AATAGACCATGTTAACCGGGGCGGAGAAATAACCATCAAGGCACGGAAGGTGAAAGGGAACATAGAAGTATCGGTCATGAATTCCGGTTCAGCCATACCTAAAGAGAATCTGCCGTACATTTTCGACAGATTCTATAAAGTTAAAAGGGATGAACCTGATCATGACAGCGGCGAGAAGAGCAATTTCGGTCTTGGACTGTCAATTGCCAAAGCTATCGCAGAGAAAAACTGTTTCGACCTGCGTGCTGAATCAGAGGCTGACACTACTGCCTTTATCATAAGCATTCCCCAGTTTAAATCGTGAGGTGCGAGCCAGAAGGTACAGGAATCCCATAAGGGATGTGAGTACAATGACCAGTGAACATATGGCTCCTATGCCTATGAACATGCCAAGCTGAGCCAGCAGCTGATGAGTTGACATATATCCCAGCAGGAAGCCTACCGTAATCATGGCGCCTCCTGATGTAATGATGGAAGGCATAATCGACGATATTGTCATCACCACAGCTCTGCCAGCCGCATCCTTCCTTGAACATACTGACTGTCCGTCGCCGCCGCACAGACTTTGAGCGAGAAATTCCCTGAATTTGTTGGTGGCAAGAATGGCGTAGTCAACTGTGGCGCCAAGCTGAATGGCGCTTATTATCAGATATGCGAAGTAAAATACGTGATCGCCTGACAGGTACGGCATGCTCAGGTTAATCCAGATGGCAGTCTCTATGCAAAGCACCAGTATAACAGGCAGGAGCACTGAGCGGAGCATGATCACAAGCACCAGGAGCACGGCAAGTATTGCTACAATGTTCACTTTGAGCATGTCGCCTGTGGTGGTTGTCTTAAGGTCAGTTGTGCTGACGCCTTCGCCTGCCAGCAGATAATCCTCGCCGTAGTAGTCTGCGGCTGTATTTCTAATAGTATCAACCAGTCTGAAAGTGGCCTCACTGTCGGTATCAGCCCGAACGGTGATGGCCATTCTTGTGTATTTGTCAGAAACCAGCTGACCTGCAATGGAATCCGGAACAATTTCTGGAGGAATAACAGGACCCAGAATCGAAGTATAGGATCTGATGGCGGTAACCTTGTCCATCTGCTTCAGGCTGTCTGTAAGCTTAAGTTCCCTGGCAATGTCACCTTTGGGAACCATCAGGGCATATGTATCCATCTGTCCGAAGGCATCATCGATATCATCCTTGTCCTGTCCGATTGCTGTATCGCTTCCGAAAATATGAGAAGGTCCATAGAAGAAGGAGTTGCTTCCCGAGATGATGAATGCAGGAACAGCTGCAATAATCAGTATTACTGCAGCAGGGACGATAATCCGCCTTATGCCTCTGCCCAAACCCTGGAATGTGGGCAGAAGTCTGCGGTGAGAGGTTTTTGTAATTGCTTTGTCTGCAGTAATGATAAGGCACGGGAAGAAGACCAGCGCCACAATAAGGCTTATAGTGACACCTTTGGCAAGCGCCAGACCAAGATCCGGGCCTATTTTGTATTTCATCAGGCACAGCGCCATGAAACCGATTATGGTAGTGAATCCGCTTGATACAAGCGAAGATGTGCTCAGGCACAGCGCCTCGGTCATAGCGGAATTTTTATCGGCACAGGTTCTGCGACATTCTGTGTAGCGGTGCAGCAGGAAAACGCAGTAATCAAGTGATACGGCCAGCTGCAGGATTGTACCTGCCGCATTGGTGATGAAGGAGACTTCCCCGAATATGATGTTGCTTCCCGCATTTATTACGATGGCTATTCCTAGTGAAGCCATGACAAGAGGCGCATGAACCCATGCGGAGGTTGTCAGAAGCAGAATCAGAAGAACAGTGATGATTGCAATGACAGTTACTTTCTGAATCTCCTTGACTGTTACTCTCGTTGCGGCGGCAGTGTTGACTGCATCTCCCGCCAGAGAGCCTCTGTTACCCGCAATTTCCTGAAGTTCTACGATTGCTGTCTGTATGTTATCTCTGCCGATTGTGACCTTCATGAGAGCATTCCCGCTGTCGGCTCTGTAATAAGTGTCCAGGGTATCCTGATCCATCATCGCCAGGGGCATGTAAACATCGGAAACAGCATCATCAAGCCATTCAACATCTGTGACACCATCAACCTGCATGAATTTTGCCTTGTACTCCATGGCTTCCTTGACTGTAACGTTGCGGAGCATGATGCGCGTATTCGGCAGATTGCCGTCGTACTCTTCGTTCATGGTGTTCAGTGCCCTTGTTGACGGAGCATCGTCCGGCAGATAGGCTTTCATGTCGTAGTTTACACCTACCATAGGTTTAGCGATGGCGCAGCATACGGCCAGCAGTATGAACACAGGAATTATTTTGAACCTGTGATTTATAATCACTGAATAAAAGTATCTCATGCTCTGATTATAAAACTTTTTTGTGGTAAAATAAACAGCGCAGAATTATTCGGGTTGCAATGCGAAATGATTGACGAGAAGTATTCTACTGGAGGGCTTCAATGGTTGACGGGAAGTATTCAATTGGCGAGATATGCAGAATATGTAATGTGACATCTTCAAGGCTGAGATATAATGACATAACACTGATTAAAGGAAGGTAATTAAAAATGACTAAAGGACTTGTGCTTGAAGGCGGAGCAATGAGAGGCATGTTTACTGCCGGAGTCATTGACGTCATGATGGAGCAGGGCATTAAATATGATGGCGCGATAGGAGTATCTGCGGGAGCGGCATTCGGATGCAACTATAAATCAGAACAGATCGGCAGAGTAATCAGATACAACACAAGATTCTGCAGAGATAAGCGATATTCGGGACTGGGCTGCCTGATAAAGACGGGTGACATATACAGCAGGGATTTCGCCTACGGTGAGGTGCCGCTTGTTCACGACCCTTTCGATTTCGAAACATATGAGAAGAACCCCATGGACTTCTATGTTGTATGTACCGATGTGGAGACAGGGCGCCCTGTTTATCACAAT